>NZ_CABSIF010000006.1 GCF_902477725.1 uncultured Desulfovibrio sp.
TGCTTGATGCAAAATTGCGACGTGGCTCTAAAACATACTAAAAAAATATGATATAAATAAAAATATTATACTGATTTTATTGAATTTTACGTGATGGATTGCTGAGAATCAGGCTTTGTGATCTGGCACACATCGTGCAAAACGAAAAATATCACAAGCCGCGTGGGTTGGAGGCGACCTGAACGGCTTAGAAATAGCAACGCCTGGAGAAGAGAGATGGGAAACCTTTTTGTTTCCTGCGCGGGAAGCCTGGTCGGGCAACCCGCGTGGATATGGCAGACGCACTTGCCACCAGCGCCGCATAACCCCCCAAGCGGGTTCAGGAGAACCGCATTATGAACGTTATTGACTTTCGCTTTCGCCCAAACACGCCAGAAATCATTAACGGCATCAAGAACAGCGCCATGTTCAAGGCGGCCTGCAAAGCCATTGGCTTTGACGCCCGCAAGCCCCAGCCTCTTGACGAGATTGTGGCTGATCTGAACAATCTTGGTGTGGAACTTGGGGTCATAACCGGTCGTGACTGCGAAACCACTTACGGATTTCCGGCCAACAACAACAGCGTGCTGGAGTTTTGCAGGGCTTATCCTGACAAGTTTGTGGGGTTCTGGGGCATTGATCCGCACAAAAAAATGGACGCGGTGCGCGAAATTGAGCGCGTGGTTGCCGATTACGGCATGAAGGGTATTGCCATTGACCCTTACCTTGCGCACATACCCGCTTCCGAGGCCAGGTTTTATCCGCTGTACACCAAGTGCTGCGAGCTGAATATTCCTGTGTTCATCACCATGGCTCCGCCGCCGCAGGTGCCGGGGGCCATTCTGGAATACGCAGACCCACGCGATGTGGACAAGGTCGCCAGAGATTTTCCCGAGCTGACGCTCATCATGAGCCACGGCGGGTACCCCTTTGTAAACGAGGCCATCTACACCTGCCTGCGCAACGCCAATGTGTATATGGATATTTCGGAATACGAGCGCGCGCCCATGGTTGACGTGTACGTGCGCGCCATGAACGACCTCATCCCCGACAAAATACTTTTTGCCAGCGCCCATCCATTTGTGGAGCTGGCTGATGCTCTTGATGCCTACAAGCACTTTGATCTTACAGAAGAAGTCCGCCGCAAGGTCATGTATGAAAACGCCCGCCGCGTGCTGGGCCTGTCATAAGGAGAAAACACATGAGCAACGCTGTTGATAAAGCAACTGCCCAGGCAAACCTGCGCCGCGTAGTTATTTCTTCCCTGATGGGCGCGGTCATCGAATGGTATGACTTTTTCCTCTACGGCGTAGTCGCCGGGCTTGTGTTCAACAAACTGTTTTTCCCGTCCTTTTCGTCGGGCGTTGGTACCATCCTGGCATTTGCGACCTTTGCCGTGGGCTTTGTGGCCCGCCCCCTTGGCGGTTTTATCTTCGGGCATTTTGGCGACAAGATCGGCCGCAAAAAAATGCTCATTCTCACCCTTGAAATCATGGGCGTGGCCACAGTGCTTATTGGCTGCATTCCATCCTATGACAGCATCGGTATCTGGGCGCCCATTCTGCTGGTTACCTGCCGCATTGCCCAGGGTATTGGCCTTGGCGGCGAGTGGGGCGGTGCGGTGCTTATGGCCTTTGAATCGGCCCCTGCCCACAAGCGTGCGTTTTACGGCAGCCTGCCCCAGGTGGGTCTTTCCCTTGGTCTCATGCTGGCATCCGGCGTGATCGGCGTGCTTTCCTGGCTGCTGCCCGACGAGGCCTTTATCGCCTGGGGTTGGCGCGTGGCCTTTGTGTTAAGCGCCGTACTGGTGCTTGTTGGCGCGTACATCCGTACCTCCGTGCAGGAAACTCAGGACTTTTCCAGCGCCAAAAAGCATGTGGAAAAAATCCGCTACCCCATGATTGACGCCTTCAAACGTTACCCCAAGACCCTGATGGCCTGCGTGGGTGCGCGTTTTGTGGAAGGTATCGCTTTCAACGTATTTGGCGTGTTCTCCCTGACCTACCTTACAAATACCTGCGGCGTTAACCGTACCGTGGCCCTTATGGCCGTGGTGGTGGCATCTGCCGTCATGGCCTGCTTTATCCCCATGTGGGGCGCCATGGCCGACCGCATAGGCAAGGGCCGCATTTTCGGCACTGCCGCAGTGCTGCTGGGCATCACCTCCTTCCCCGTGTTCTGGGTGCTGCACAACTACGCCACCACCAACCTGTTCTTTGTGTACCTTGCCATCATTGTTCCCTTCGGTATCGTCTACGCTGCCGCTTACGCCAGCATGGCGAGCCTGTTCTCCGACAGCTTTGACGCCACTGTACGCTATTCAAGTATTTCCTTCGTGTATCAGTTTTCAGGCATCTTCGCCTCGGGCCTGACGCCCATGATTGCCACCATGCTGGTACAGGCCAATGGTTCGCAACCCTGGTATCTGTGCGGCTATCTGCTTGTGGCTGGTATTATCAGCACCATATCCACCATCTGGCTGGGAACCATCCGCGAACGCAACGACCTGTACCACACTGCGCCTGCCAGCAGCGCGGAAGAGGCCTCTGAATCTGCTGTGACCGACGCGGCGGTGTAACCTCTCTCGGACTAAACACTCTCCTCCCGCGTGGCGGGGTCATATGCCGGACCCCGCCACGCTCCCGGTTTGCGCCTCCCGGCCCCGAACGGCAGGGCGGCGCTTTTGTAGCGGACAGGTTGGACGGAATTTGCAGCCACCGTTTAGCCAGTCGCTCTGCCGACACTTTGCCGACATTGCGGGCGTGCGCCGGGCAAACCCTCGGCCCGGCGCGCTGCCCATGCCCGCAGCAATCATAAGGAGCCTTTATGCTTGTGGCGCTTGCGTTTTCGTCATTTCTGGTGGGCGCGCTTATTGGCGCAACAGGGGTGGGCGGCGTACTGCTGATTCCGGCCATCATGTTTTTCGGCGGGCTCGGCACGCATGAGGCCATGGCAACGGCGCTGTTCAGCTTTCTGTTTGCGGGCATTGTGGCAACGGCGAGCTATCAGCGCTACGGCACCATTGACTGGCGGGTTACCCTGCCAGTGGTGGCGGGCAGCTTTTTGTCTGGTTATGCGGGGGCGTATGTGGGGGCGTATGTTCCGGCGCGCGGGCTCAACATTCTGCTGGCCTGTCTGATAATCTTTTCCAGCCTGTATTCCATGCTTCCGGTGCGCAAGGGCACGGGCATGGCCCAGCGGCTCAGCCCCAGGGGCAATACGGCTCTGCTCTTTGGCATTGGCATTTTTACGGGATTTTTGTGCGGCATGACGGGGGCTGGCGGGGGCATCATTTCCGTGCCGGTCATGCTGCTGTTCAGCTACGCGCCCTTGCAGTGCATTGCCACAAGCCAGGTTTTGCAGATGGTTATTTCTGTTTCCGGCTCTGCAAGCAACATGAGCAACGGCTTCATTTCCTATTCCACGGTCTGGTGGGTCACGGCTTGCGAGCTTGTGGGCATAGCCGTGGGCGCGCACATTGCCCACCGTGTGCCTGTGAGCCTGCTCAAGCGCATGGTCAGCGGGCTTTGCATGGCCATAGGTCTGTTCATCGCATGGCGGGCTATGAGCCAGTTATAGACCGCAAACTTACAAAAGTTACCTAAGTTTTTTTATAAGTTACATAAAAAGATTTATTTTACGGGGTGTCATAGACAAAGATCAAATACTCCACGGAGGGTCAATGTCATGCAAACCGTAGAAAATAACCGTATCGGATCCGGTTCCGAAGGGCTTTGGGACAAACTGCTCAATTTCAAGATTGGCCCGGTGCCGCTTCCAGCATATTTGTTTTTTGCCGCGGTAATCTTTCTGGCCTCACACTACGGCAAGCTGCCCAAGGACATGATCGGCGGTTTTTCCGTGATGCTCATTCTGGGCATCCTGCTGGGCGACATGGGTCTGCGCCTGCCCGTGCTCAAGGATATTGGCGGGCCTGCCATTCTCTCCATCTTCATTCCCTCCGTGCTGGTGTATTACAGCGTTCTGGACGGTCCGGCCAAGGAGGCCGTGTTCCACTTCACCGGCAGCAAGGGCGGCGGCGCGAACTTCCTGTATTTTTATATCGCCAGTCTGGTGACGGGCAGCATCCTGGGGATGATGCGGCAGGTGCTTATTCAAGGTTTTCTGCGCATGTTCGTACCGCTTATTCTGGGTACGCTGGCAAGCTGTATTGTAGGCACGGGCGTGGGCACGCTGCTGGGCCATGGCGTGTTTGAAAGCTTTTTCTACATTGTTGTTCCCATCATTTCCGGCGGTGTGGGTGAAGGCATTCTGCCCCTTTCTGCCGGATATGCAGAAATTCAGGGAGTTGACCCCGGCAAGTTTATTGCCATGGTGGCCCCGGCAGCCATGCTGGGCAACGTGACGGCCATTATCTGCGCTGGCATTCTGCGCCGTTACGCCATCAAGCATCCCGAAAGCACCGGTAACGGCAAGCTCGTACGTACTGGCGATGGCGACCTGCTGCCCACGGAAGAAAAGGAAACCATTGACGTGACCATCCTGGGCATGGGTCTGCTTACCGCCTGCTGCTTCTATCTTTTCGGCATGCTGGTAAACATGGTCATTCCCATCCCGGCCCCCATTATCATGATTCTGTCCGCAGCAATTGTTAAGGCGCTGGGCATCATGCCCACCATTGTTGAAAAGAGCGCCAAACAGTTCTACCTTTTTGTTTCCAAAAACCTCACGTGGGCGCTGTTGGTGGGCATTGGCGTGTGCTACACCCCGTGGAAGGACGTAGTGGCCGTTATCCAGCCGAGCTACGTCATCACCGTGGTTGCCACCGTGCTTTCCATGGTTGGGTGCGGCTTTTTCACCGCTCGCTTCCTGAACATGTACCCTGTGGAATCCGCCCTTGTAACGGCCTGCCACAGCGGCCTTGGCGGCACCGGCGACGTGGCTATTCTTTCTGCTTCGGCCCGCATGGAGCTTATGCCTTTTGCGCAGATATCTACGCGCATCGGCGGTGCTTCGGTGGTGGTCATGGCGGTTATTCTCATGCGCGTATTTTACGCGGGCTAATGGCAAGCACATATTCTGGTTCCCCGGAGGACGCGTGGCGCCTTCCGGGGACGGACTGTTGTGAATGCTGGAATAGCCGGGCGTATATCCACAGGGAAAGCGCATGCAGGAATATCGCCAAATCTTGATCGACACGGAATGGGCCGAGGCTGAAAAGCTCCTGGCTTCTGCCAGGTTGAGCATGCCAGCCGGGTGTGATTACGGCCTGGGATACTACGAGGACGGCCTCATGCTCGCCTGTGGATTTCTGGTGGGCAATGTG
Organism: uncultured Desulfovibrio sp.; assembly: GCF_902477725.1. Taxonomy (NCBI): domain Bacteria; kingdom Pseudomonadati; phylum Thermodesulfobacteriota; class Desulfovibrionia; order Desulfovibrionales; family Desulfovibrionaceae; genus Desulfovibrio; species uncultured Desulfovibrio sp. Next base: position 5,267 of record NZ_CABSIF010000006.1, read on the forward strand.
CTGTGCGGTTTTTGCGTGGCTCCGGCGGCGCAGGGGAGCGGTGTTTCCACTGCCATCCTGAGCCGTCTTGTGCTGCACGGCAAAGAGCGAGGGATAGGCCATTTTCTGATTTTTACCAAGGGCAGCGAGGCGGAAAAATTCGAGGCGGCGGGTTTTTCGCTCATAGCCCGTACAGCGCAGGCGGCCCTGCTGGAGCAGGGACGGCCAGACTATGCGGACTGGTTGTCCGCCACGCGTGCGCGCATCGCAGCATTTGCAGGGTCGCAGGCTCCGATTCTTGGGGCCATTGTCATGAACGCCAATCCATTTACCCGTGGGCACGAATATCTGGCCAGCACTGCGGCGGTTTCCTGCAACCGCCTGCTGGTCTTTGTGGTGCAGGAAGACGTTTCCGTGGTGCCATTTGCTGTGCGCTTCAAGCTGGTGAGCGAGGGGCTGGCCCACCTGTCCAATGTACTGGTGCTGCCCGCTGGGCCGTACATGGTCTCGCGAGCCAGCTTTCCGGCCTATTTTACGGCGGATGCAACACGCGGCAGCGTGCATGCTGGTCTGGACTGCGCCATTTTTGCCACGCGCATCGCGCCTGACCTGGGCATTTCCATACGTTTTGTGGGCACAGAACCATTTGATCCCGTAACCAGGCAATACAATGCCGTTATGGCGCAGGAATTCGCCCGCAACGGGCTGGCCCTGCGGGAAATCCCCCGTCTGGAATCCATCGGCGCGGCGGTGAGCGCTTCGCGCGTGCGCGCCCTTTTGCGCGGCGGGGCTGGCGAGGCCCAGTGGCGTGAGCTTGAGTCCCTGCTGCCCACGGTAACATTCAACTTCTTGCGCTCTGAACAGGGAGCGGACCTGCTGCACCGCATGGAAAACCATGAGGGGCGGCACTGAGGGCTTTTCGGACAATGCCCGTGACTGATCTGTCCTGACTTCATGCAGGCGGCCCTGCCGCCGGAGGAGATATACTATGAGCGCACACTGCAGCGCCCTGTCGGGTACACTGGAATCAAACGACATCCTTATCACCATCAGCAGCACCGGCGGCAGCGCCAACAGCGTCAATCTGTCGAGCATTGTCATCAACCAGTTTGGGCCGGCCATCAGGGCGGTTGTTGAACAGTGCCTGGAAGCCTCCGGGCTTTCCGGCGTGGAAGTAACCGTGCAGGACAAGGGCGCGCTGGAGTGCACCATCAAGGCCCGCATGGAAACAGCCATCGCCCGTTACAAGGAGAAGATGTGATGCGCAACCGCACGTTTCTTTTCATGCCCGGGAACAATCCCGGTATGCTTGCCAGCGCCCAGTGCCTGGGCGCTGATGTGGTTATTTTTGATCTGGAAGACGCCGTTGCCCGCCAGGAAAAGGATGCGGCCCGTACTCTCGTGAGCCACGCGCTCAAAGAGCTGCGGCCCCAGGGCGTGGGCATCACTGTGCGTATCAACGGGTTGGACACGCCTTTCTGGCAGGCGGATATGGAAGCCGTGGTCGAAGCCCGCACCAACTTTGTGATGGTTCCCAAGATGGAGCGGGCGGAAGAAGTGCGGCAGGTGGCCGGGGCTATTGAAGCCGCCCGGCTCAAGTTTGGCGTGGAGGAAGAGGTAAAGGCTCTGGTGATCGTTGAAACCCCGCTGGGTCTTGAAAACGTCTACTCCATAGCCTCTGCCAGCCCTCTGTTGCAGGGCATACTGCTGGGTGCGGAAGACTTTACCGCAGCCATGGGCGCGCAGCGCACCGCGCAGGGCGAAGAAATCGCCTATGCCCGTTCGCGACTGCTCACGGCCTGCAAAGCCGCAGGCGTATTGGCCATAGACACGCCCTTTCCCTTTGTTTCCGACCTCGAAGGGCTGGAAAAAGACGCCGCCTTTGCCGTGCAGCTGGGCTTTGACGGCAAGGCCGTTATTTCGCCCCACCATGTGCACCGCGTCAACCGCGCCTTTGTGCCCGCACCGGAAAAAATCAACTGGGCAAAGCGCGTGATGGCCGCAGCCCGGCTGGCTGAGGCCGAGGGCAAGGGGGCAGTTTCACTGGACGGCATGATGATTGACCTGCCCATTATCAAGAGGGCGGAACGCATACTGCTTTTGGCCGATGTCTAAAGGGGGCGCAGCCATGAAAAACAAGTTTATAGCAACCATTGCCAATGCCCTGCGCCAGTGCGGCATTACCGACGGAATGACGCTTTCGTTCCACCACCACCTGCGCAACGGAGATCATGTGGTCAACATGACCATGGATGCTGTTGCCTCGCTGGGCATCAAGAATATCATCGTTGCCTGCTCCTCGCTGTTCCCCGTGCATGAGCACCTTGTGCCGCACATCAAGAGCGGAGTTATCACGGGCATTGATACAGACTACATGAGCGGCCCGCTGGCCCGGGCTGTAACCGAGGGCCTTTTGCCCACGCCCGTCATGTTCCGTTCGCACGGGGGCAGACCCCGCGCCATCGGCGAGGGGTCGCTCAAGATAGACATTGCCGTCATTGCCGCTCCGGCGGTGGACGCGCTGGGCAACATCAACGGCACGGAAGGCCCGTCGGCCTGCGGCTCACTGGGCTATGCCATGCCCGACGGCAGGCATGCCACTCACGTTATCGCCGTGACCGACCATCTGGTACAGGGCGGCCTTGGCCGCGTGAGCATCCCCCACGACCAGGTGGACTGTGTGGTTGTAGTGGACAAGATCGGCGATCCTGCGGGCATCGTTTCCGGCTCCATCAGCCTTACCCGCGATCCTGTAGCTCTGGCCATCGCCCGTAGCGCACAGGCCGTTATCCGCGCGTCTGGCCTGCTCAGGGACGGCTTCAATTACCAGACCGGCGCTGGCGGCGCATCCCTGGCTGCCTCCATCTTTTTGCAGGAAGACATGCGCGCCATGAAACTGCACGGTGGATTTTTGCTGGGCGGCATCACCAGGTACATGGTCGAAATGCTGGAGGAAGGGCTGTTTGACAACGTTTTTGACGTCCAGTGCTTTGATCTGAGCAGTGTGCAGTCCATGGCCCGGAACCCGCGCCATGTGGAGATTTCGGCGGATACATACGCCAACCCGGCCAGCAAGAGCGCCTGCGTGGATTATCTGGACGCCGTGCTGCTGGGGGCCACCGAGGTTGACCTGAACTTCAACGTCAACGTCACCACCGACTCCAACGGCAATATTATCGGCGGTTCGGGCGGGCATAACGATGCCGCCGCCGGGGCCAAACTGACCATCATTGTGGCCCCGCTGGTGCGGGCGCGCCTGCCCATTGTGGTGGACAAGTGCACCACCCTGACCACCAGAGGCAATACTGTTGATGTGCTGGTGACCGAGCGCGGCATTGCCGTGAATCCGGCCCGCAAAGAACTGGCCGACCGCCTGCGCGATGCCCGCCTGCCAGTGTGCGACATCGCCGAACTGCACGAAACAGCCATGAAGATGACAGGCAAGCCTCTTGCCTTTGAGCACGGCGAAAAGGTTGTGGGGCACGTGGAATACCGGGACGGAACCATTGCGGACAAAATATACGCCGTACAATAGATTCTCGCACGCTCGCGCTGGCGGGGACTGCCTCGCCAGCGCCGCGCAGGAGCAACTGCCATGGATTTTTGCCAGATACTTGCCGAGCGAGAACGTCGGTGGAACGCCCGTTTGTCCATGGCTGGCAACTACAATTGCCCGGTACTTTCCCTGACGTTGAATATCCCCGGACCGGATAAAAATCTGCCCGGTGCGGAAGCCGCCCTTAACCAGCTGCAGGCGGCCCTGCGTGAGCGAGTGGAAGAGGCAGGCGGCGTTCTGCTGGAGGAGTGCCGCCTATCCGGCGGAGCCGCTCAGAATCCGGATGGTCCGACCTGGATAGCAGCGGTGCGTATGGAGGCCATCGCCCTCAAGGAGCTGGCCGTTGCAGTGGAGGAACGGCACATTCTCGGCAGGTTGGCCGATGCGGACGTGATGGATGCCCAAGGGCAGCCTGTAAACCGCGAGCATCTTTCTGTCGCCACGACCGGAGCGCAGGAAAGTGCGGAAAATCTGGTGCGGGAAGCACGTATGGGGCGTGTGCCGCGACAATGTTTTCTGTGTTCCAGACCCGCCAGCCTGTGCCGCCGCGAGGGCAGGCACAGCCTTGAGGAACTACTGACAGTTGTGCGCGACATGCTGCGACTTGCCAATGAAAATGCAGGGCAGGAGCGGGCATGTCGGCCGTAATGCCCCTGCTGGACGAGCTAGCCGGGAGCGCCAGCATACAGACAGGCATATGCCTGTGTCTGCCCGGTATGCGGGTGGCGGAACTGGCCTCGCGGGCAGCGATTCTTGAAGCGGCGACCAGCCCCAAACCGGGGTTAGTGTGTATTGACGGCAATGGTGCGCACAGTGATATGGACTATCCCCTGTTTGTGCGCAGCGCCAAGGCACTGCGTCCTTATTTTGCCAAGGCGCACGCCCTTGGCTGGGCCACATACCGCCTTGCGCCTGGGCAGGCTTTTGCCCGCCTGCGCCCCCTCGGTATACGGGCGGAGCAGTGTATGTTGCAGGCCACATCTGGCGTAAACACCCACAAAGGGCTGATTTTTTCCATGGGGCTGTTCTGCGCCGTTGTGGGGCGGCTGAGCCGATCTATGTCTGAACAGGGGGTTTCTGAAGCGCGCGTGCGTAGCGAGGCGGCTCTATTGGTGCGCGGGCTGGTGCAGAGGGATTTTGCCCATCTGGCTGAGGAGCGGAAAGTCTTGGGTGGTTCTTTGAGAACGCAGATCCTTCTGCCTGTAGGATTGGGAGCGAGCCTTCAACGAGTGCCGCGCGCCGTGCGCCCCGCTCTGGAAGCGCGCTTGCAACGTAAGCTTACCGCCGGGGAGGTTCTGTACCTGCTCTACGGCATTACAGGTATCAGAGGTGAAGCGGAGCAGGGGTTCCCGCATGTGGGGCTTGGCTTGCAGGCGCTGGAGGCGCACGGGGCCGGGCGCGACCTCAACACGGCCATGGTTCACTGCCTGCTGGAACTGATGCAGAGCATGGACGACACCAATATTTTATGGCGCGGCGGCGCACATGGGTTGCACCATGCGGCAGGAGCCGCGCGCTCTGCTCTTGCTGCCGGGGGGCTGTGCACTCCCGCAGGGCAGGAGGCGCTGCGCCGTATGAGCGTCGACTTTGCCCAGCGGCGGCTGAGCCCCGGCGGCTGTGCCGACATGCTGGCTGTGAGCGTATTTTTGTACCTGCTGCGCTTGCACGGCAGGGGCTGAGTCCCCTCACGCAATCCAGTTATACAGGGTCACGGGTCTGCCGGGGCCGCCGTAATCTTTCACACTACCGAGCCTGCCTGTGGCCGCAAGGTAATCGAAGTATTTCTTTAGCGAAATGCGCGAAAGACCTGTCAGCGGTTCTATATCCTTGAGGCTGAACGGCCCGTCGTATTTTTGCAATACCTGCATGACGGTTTTCAACGTGCGCGCGTCAATGCCCTTGGGCGTGCCAGAGGCAGCAGTATGGCGCTCCTTTTTGATGAAGATGCGCCGATCAAGCATTTCTTGCGTAATGGGTACCTCTGGCGAAATGAGCAGTTGGCGTTTTTCACGGAACTGGAGCAGCGATTCGCGAAAGCGTTCAAAGGTGAATGGTTTGACGATATAGTCCGCCACGCCCATGCGCAGGGCGTTGAGGATGTCATCGCTGTTTTGCGCAGCGGTTATCATGATCACGTCCGTGTGAAAAAACTGCGACTTGATGATGCGCAACAGTTCCATGCCATCCATGCCGGGCATGAATACGTCCAGCAGCACGAGATCCACATGGTGCGCGCGCAGCAGAGCAAGGCCCTCCTCGCCGGAATGGGCTGTGTAGTCAAGCTTGAAGCCGTCTATGCCTTCCAGATACCCGGCGGCCAGATCTGCCACCATGGGGTCGTCTTCAATGATGATGACGCGGATCATTGTTGTTCTCCTTCAGCCAGAACAGTTGCGGGAAAACGGACAATAAATGTCGAACCGTGACCCAACCGCGAATCTATTTCCACAGATCCGTCCACTTCGTCCAGGGTGAGCAGCAACATGTAGAGGCCTATGCCCCTGTTGGAGCCCTTGGTTGAAAAACCCTTTGTGAAGATTTTTTCCTGATGCTCCTCCGCTATGCCGCGTCCGGTGTCGGAAACGCTGATAACAAGCTGACCGTTGCCGTCGGGCCTGCTGAAGTCGCTTTCAATGTGCAGGGTAATAATTTTCTCTCCCGCATAAGTAACGGCGTCAAAGGCATTGTCTATAAGATTGCCCACAATTGTTACCATGGCGTGCGCACCCTTGGGCGAAAGGGCAGGCAGCACGCCGTTGCCCTCAATGCGAAGGGTTACGCCCAGTTCATGGGCGCGGCTGTATTTGCTCTCCAGAAAACCCGCCACAATGGGGTCTCTGACCAGGGCCGCAATGGACGATGTTTCCCGTTTTTTGCTGCCGATAATGTGCTCAAGGTATCCCTCAAGCTCTTCGTAGCGCCTGTTGCGCAGCAGGCCTGAAATGACGTGCAGCTTGTTGAGGTATTCGTGCGAGCGCGAGCGCAGGGCTTCGGCGTAGTTGCTGAGGCCCGTGAGCCGCTCGGCCTGAGCGCGCACCTCGGTCATGTCGCGGAAGGTCGCCACTGCGCCGATGACCTTGCCCTGCACGCATATGGGCGCACGGTTGGTCATGATAATGTTGCCATTGATGTTCTGTTCCATATCGTACTCTGGCTTGCCGGAGGCAATAATGGCGTCCAGGCGGGTGGCGGGAATGGTCTTTTGCACTGGCTGCCCTTCCAGAGGCCCGGCAACGCCCGCAGCGCGCAGGATCTTTTCGGCCATTTCATTCACGAGCACCAGCGTGCCGTCTTTGTTTACGGCAATAATGCCCTCGCGCACGGTGCGCAGAATGGCGTTGCGTTCTTCAAGCATGCGCGCGATCTGGTGCGGTTCAAGCCCGAAAAGAATATTCTTGATGGTGCGCGAAAGCAGCACGGCCAGCAGTATGCCCACAGCCAGCGACAGCCCGGAAAGCCACAACAATGGGCCGCTCAATCGGGCCACATTGGCCTCGATATCCTTGGACATGATACCTACGGCCACAGCGCCCAGCTGTTTGCCCTGCTCGTCATAGATGGGCCTGAATGCCCGCAGCGAAAAGCCGAACGAACCGCGTGCGGACGAAATATAGGTGCGCCCCTTGAGGGAATCTCCTTCGTCGCCGCCCATGATATGCCCGCCGATTTTCCAGGCCTCCGGGTGGTGGATGCGCGTACCCTGCATGTCGATGAGCACAATAAATTTTACATTGGAAACATGGGTAAGCATTTCTACAAAATCCACCATTTGTTTGCGTGCTTCGGGCTTGTCCGAGCGCATACCTTCAATGACGGTGGACGATTCCGCCGAAAGGCGGGCCACGTTGGAAACGGTTTTTTCCGCCTCTTCGTATCCGTATTTGCTGATGAAGTATGATTCTGCCAGATGGCTGAACAATATTGGCGGGCAAAGCGCCAGACTGACCATAATAACAAGCTTTACAAACAGGCTGGAATTTTTGATGGCGTGCAGCATGGCAAACCGATGAGGGCGGTCATGCTGGCGGGCAGACCGGATTGTGGCGGCGGCCCGTGGCCGGGCTCCGCCTGTGAGTGTGCGGCACAATTGCGGCGGGCGTGGGCTTGCCCGCCAGAAGCTATCATATCAGGTGCGTTGTGGGGCCGCAAATGGCGGCAAGCGCGTTGAAAAACGGACATCGCCACCGCCATTCGCGCAAATGGCAACATTTTGCAAAACATCCCCTGAAACCGCACAGGTGTAGCGCGCGGAGCCCACACGTTCCACGGCCAAGTAAAAAATAGTGTGGAAAAATATCACCTACGGAGTTAGGAATGGCGACCCCCCTATGTGTGCAGATTTTGGAATGCTGTTGCGTTGGTCATTGAGTTACTGAACCAGGAAACGAAGATGGAGCCGGGGATGAAGAAAATTGCAGTGTTACTTTTGGTAGCCGGGATGTTGTGCGCAATGCCCGGGGGAGCAAGCGCCATTGATTTTTCGGCCAAAGGCCGCTGGGCTTATAATTTCAGCTACGGCCAGCACGGCAATTTTACCGAGGGCGGGAACAAAACGGGCTACAGCACAGGTGAAGACGAATTTGAAGCCGCCCAGCAGGTTCGCCTGCAACTGGACGCCAAGGCTTCTGAAAATCTTTCCGGCACAGTGCACTTTGAACTGGGTGGCTACAACCGTGGCATGATGCAGTACTGGGGCGCCAGCAACAGCGGCGGCTCGCTGGGTGCGGACGGCAACTGGGTCAAGGTCAAGAACGCCTTTCTCGACTGGACTGTGCCGCAGACGGCCCTCAAGGTGCGCATGGGTATTCAGCCCATGCAGCTGCCCGACTACATCAACAACAGCCAGGTGCTGGCCGATGATGCGGCGGGCATCACAGCCTCCTATGCCTTTAACGAAAACGTGGGCGTGACGGCCTTCTGGGCGCGCCTCTTCAACGACAACACCACTGACGCAACCAACCGCAGCCCCGGCTACATGGACAACATGGATGCCGTGGGCCTGACCCTGCCCCTGACGTTTGACGGCGTAAGCCTCACGCCCTGGGGAATGTATATGGGCATTGGCCCGGCCATCAACGACAACAACGTCAAAAATGAGCAGATCACCAGCTACGCCAGCGTAGCCTCTGCCGGCGGGCCCAAGGCCGGTCTGCTGCCCCTGTACGGCGGCTTTCACAAGCGCAAACTCAGCCAATACGGCAATGCCGTGTGGATGGGCCTGCCCGGTCAGGTGACATTGTTCGACCCTTTCCGCGTGTCGTGGGATGTTGTTTACGGCTCCGTGCAGTATGACGATGCCGCCATGAACCGCGCTGGCTGGCTGGCCTCCCTGCTGCTCGAATACAAGCTGGACTGGAGCACTCCTGGCCTTTACGGCTGGTATACCTCGGGTGATGATGACAATCCGGGCAACGGCTCCGAGCGCATGCCCAACATCCACCCCAACAACCCCAACGATTTTTCGGAATTCGCCTTCCACGGCGACCCCATTGTGGGCCGCGACAGCATTGTGGGTAAATCCATGACCGGTACCTGGGGCATTGGCGCGCGGCTCAAGGATATGAGCTTTATCGACAACCTCAGCCACACCTTCCGCATCAATTACATGGGCGGCACCAACGACCCGGCGATCCTGAAAAAGATCAAAAATGCCACCGGAAGCTGGATGGCTCCCAATGATGGTTCCGTGCCAGGCCGCGAGGGTCTGTATCTGACCCGCAACGACAGCCTTGTGGAATTTGGCCTGAGCACCAAGTACAAGATGTACGACAACTTCACCATCTACGTGGAAACCAACTATGACGCGCTCTTCCTCGACAAGAGCGCATCTGTGTGGGGCAACAGCAAGATGAACGGCAAGAGCGACCGCAGCGCCGATGCCTGGAATACCGCCGTGACCTTTGTGTATCAGTTCTAGGCCGCGCGCGGTCAGCCTCTGAAGCACCGCGAAAATAAAGCGCCCATGATTTCATGGGCGCTTTCGCTTTTATCGGGACGTGCAGACGGCAGAAGCTGTTCACTCGGCGGCGGTGCGGCCCCTGTCCATGAGCAGAACAGGCACAATGCCCAGCGCGGCGACCGCAGCCATGAGCAGATAGACGGCCTCCATGCTCCACATGGAGGCAATGCCGCCAAACAGCACGGGCGTCAGCATGTTGATTATGCCGCGCCCGAAGGAATTGAGCGAAAAAATGGCATCGTAGACGGTTGCGCCGCGTACCGGCTCCGTGATGATGGTCTGTATGACGGGTACGGTCCCCTTGGTCACAATGCCGATGGCCAGGGATATAATCACCGTTAGTATAAGATTGCTTGACTGGAGCAGGGCGCAAAGCAGCAGGGCAAGGGTAACACCTGCGATAACAAAGATTTTTCTGGTCCCGAAAATATCTATCAGGCGTCCGCAGGCCATCTTTCCCACAAAGGAACCGAGGGTGAAGCCAAGAGCGAACGAACCGATGGTTTTGGCGTCTATGCCTTTTGCCACCAGCAGCAGGGGCAGAAAGGTAAATATTCTGTCGTTGCTGAAAGCATTGAGCATGCTGGCAAGCATGGCCAGAAAGACATCCCGGTTTTTCAGTATGCTGAACCCTGCAAAAGGATTGCGCCTTGGGCGCGGGGGAGGGGTTTCCGCAGAGCCGGGCAACGGACCGGAAGCGGAATTGCCCGGTCGCGTGTTGCCGCCCGCCGATGGGGATTTTTTTACGGCGGTGCAAAAGAGCCACAGGGCGGCGCACAGGGCCAGCACGCCATAGGCCAGGCAGACTGCCCGCCAGCCCGGCATGGGGCCCACAGAATAGGCCGCCGCAAAGGCGGCAAAAGACACCAGCGGGATGCGCCCCACATCGCCAATGGCGGTAAAGTCGCTCATGACCCGGCCAAGGCTCTGCCTTTCAGTATTGGCCGTGATGTAGGAAAAAGAAATGTTATGAAAGGCGGCAAAGCCCGCCATTGCCAGCACAAAGCACGTACCGGCGGTAATCATGCCGCCCGCAAAGGCCGCGCCCAGATAGCCAAGCCCGGCCAGGCACAGGAGCAGGGCCACAGAGCCGTCAAAGCCGAACCGCCGCGAAAACAGGCCCGTGCCAAGGCCCACGGCAGTGCTCAGGGCCGCGCCCAGCGACACCACAAGGCCCACGTCCGTTTCTCCGCTGCCAAGGGCCAGCGCCATAAAGGCCAGCACAACCGGAACAGAATCGAAAAGCCCGTCAATCAGGATGTGGTACAGATTCAGCATGATAAAGCGTGCGCGGGGTATCATGGGCAAGCTATACCGCTATGCCTGATAGGCGTCCAGTTGCCCGGCATGGGGCAGTGTGCAAAAAAGCTCCCCAACGGGCGGCCATTGGGGAGCTTGCAGTCTTGTGCGGGATTACTCAGGCTGTCTGGCTTTGCGCCTTCATGTCCTTTATGAGCTGATGCAATATCTGGGTCTGTTGCATGAGGTCAGATAGCGCCGTGGAGGCCTGCTCCATTGCCTGCGCTGTTTCTGCGGAGATGGTGGCAATCTGCTCAACGGAACGGTTGATCTCTTCGCTGGTGGCGGACTGCTGCTCGCTGGCCGTGGCAATGGACTGAACCTGATCATTGACCTGATCCACAAAGCCGAGGATATTTTTCAGTGAGTCGCCAGAGTGGGCGGAAAGAGCGGCGGCGTTTTCAATGGCCTTGACCACGGTTTCCACGCTGGAAATATTTTTGCGCGTACCAGCCTGAATTTCGTTCACCGCGCGGCCCACATCCTGGGTTGCCGTCATGGTTTTTTCCGCCAGCTTGCGCACTTCATCGGCCACCACGGCAAATCCGCGACCCGCATCACCTGCGCGCGCAGCCTCAATGGCGGCATTAAGTGCAAGCAGGTTGGTCTGATCAGCTATGTCTGCAATGATGTTCATGACCTCCCCGATGCCGTCCGCCTGTTTGCCCAGCACCGCCATGTCTTCGCGAATGGCAAGGGAGTAGGCGCGCACGTCTTCGATGCCTTTGACCGCTTTGTCTACAATGGCGGCGCCGTCCTGCGCCTGGCCGCGTGTCTCGGTAGAGGCGCTGGCAGCCCGCTGGGAGTTTCTGGCGACCTCAAGCACGGTGGCGTTCATTTCTTCCATGGCTGTGGCGGTTTCCCGCACCCGGCCGGATTGCTCGTCCGCGCCTCGGCTGGACTGCTCAACGCGCGCAGAAAGCTGCTCGGAAGCCGCAGTGACAACACCCGCCACGCTCTCAAGACGGTGGATTGTATCCACAAGTTTGTTGCGGTTCTCTTCCACTTTTTGTCTGGCTTCGTGCGCTTCTTCTGCTGCGCGGGTGGCCTTGGCGACCTCCTGCTCGGCAAGCTGGCTTTTTTCTTCCGCAAAAGAAATTTTGCGCTTCAGCTCCACAAGCATGGTGCTGAGGCTCGTTGCCAGCGTGCCAAAGTCGTCCTTTCTCTGCATTGTCATTTCTGAATCAAGCGCGCCGTCGCTGATGTTTTTTGCAAAACAGATGCACTCCCTGAGCGGCTTGATAATGCCCATGGCGATAGCCAGCGAGATCACCGTGATGAGCGCCAGACCGCAAATAAACATGGCGGTAAAGAAAATGCGCCCGGTTTCAACAACGCTGCGGCCCTCGTCCGAAACTTTTTTGGAATAGTCATCCAGCAGGACTGCAAGCTTGTCCACCACGGCCCGGTGCTTTTGATAGGCGGGCGCAAGCTGGCTCAGGCAAATGCTTTCAGCTTCTGCCTTGTTGCCGGTCTGGAGCGCGGGCTTGAGCCTGGTTTCAAATATTTCAAAGATGGCCTTCCCCGTGGGGTATAGCTCCTGATTGAGAATTTCCTTGATCTTTGGGTCAATAGCGCCGGAATGCCAGAATTCGTACTGTTGCTGAAATTCTTTTTTGTGCTGGGCAATAGAACTGTAAATTTTTTCAAGGCTTGCGGCATCGTTAGAGCTAACAGTTTGCAATGCATCAAGATATGTTTCAATCACATAGAGCGGTGGCGGCAAGATATCGGCAAGCAAATCCTTGCTGTTTTCTATGGATTGATATGTTGCGGAACCAATTGATGTTTTTGATATCGTGTATGTTGAAATGACAAAAAGGGCAGTCATGCCCAAAAATACAGAAGCTATAAGAATGGTGAACTTTCTGGCAACAGAGATATTTTTCAGCATTGCCGTTCCCTCGCAGTTATATCATAGAATGACTGATGTGATGCTTGGTTCTAAACGGACGCGCAGGGAAAAACAATAGGGGGAACAGCCCCTCGCCAGTATAAAGGCACAAAAAAGTAGCACTTGCCTGTTGGACGCAAGAGCGTTGCCGCAAAATTGCCGGTGTACAGGAAGCCCATATGGGGAAGATTTATTGAATCAAGCGGGGGGAGTTGCCAGAATCGACCAAAAGTTGTGCCGGTCTGAGTGGCATGATTCGGCAAACCACCGTTCCGGCGCTCGGACAGAGCGCCGGGGGAGTCCGCATGCGACGCCAAAGCTGCGCACAGTGCGGTCAGCGGAATTTATCGTGCAGGATTTACAGGGAGTGTGCAGAATCTGCTTGCAGCAATGCCCCTGTCTGAAACAGTGTGTCATGGCAAAGCAGCGCAGCTCCGACATACAGCGGCGTTGCGGCCCGCGCGGTGGTTTCCTGCAAAAACTTGCCAGCCCAGCGTGCCAGATGACTGTTCAGAAAATTGCGGGCGACGTCCAGATGGCTCAACGCTTCTTCAGGATTTTGCCTGTCTGCGGCCCCGGCGGCCTCGTTGAGTACGCCGCCCAGAAAGGAAAGCTCCAGGCCGATGTGATCATCCGGCTCATGCGCAGCGCGCGGGCTCACAAGGCCATACTCCGCATAGGCGGCGCGCACGTCAAACATTGGGCCGTCAAAGAGCAGCCGGTCGCGGGTCGTCCACACAGATTCCCACAGGGGGATAGCCTCCCCCGGGGCTGCGTACAGGGCCGTGTAATCAGCGTTGAGTGCTGGCAAGGCCGCATCAGTATAACTGCGAAAAAAATCCGCAAGCAGGGCCAGCCCACTGACGCCCTCTGGTGTTTCCGGCTGCATGGGCCAGTTTTCAAACAGGCGCTCCCTGGCCAGCAGGTCAAGCAACAAAGGGTCAGGGGCATGCAGAAAAATACGGCTGAAAAAATTGTACGCCAGGGCGCATGCGCCAAGAGTTTCTGTATTCATGGGTATGGAGGGGCCCGGAGGTTGCCCCCCGGGCCAATGGTGAAATGTTACAGGCCGATGCGCAGGTAGCTTCCGTAAAACATGAGTCGGGACAGGACTTCTCCGGCGAGCACAAGAGCCAGCGCGCACAGGGTGGAGCCGATCAGCGGTCTGTCGTGCCCGGCAAAAACCGTGCGGCACGCGCTCCACGCAAACAGAGCGCCGCCAAAGAAGACCAGCAGGATGCAGATCACCAGTATGCCCACACCCGTTCCGGCAAGCATGTCCATACCGCTGGCGCCGGTGCTGCCAACCACGCCCAGGGTGAGCATGCTCAGAGGAATGCTCACAAACTTGAGGGCAAGGCCCACAGTGGCGGCAAGGCTGCCCACGCCCATGAGCCTGCCGGAGTTTGCATCCCCCATGCCGCCCGCGTCTTTCTCAAGGCTGTAGACCATGCCGCTGACCACAGCGCCCGTGAGCAGCACGGTGCTGAAGAAGCCCAGCACGGTAGAAACCGTGTTCCAGACCGGTATGGTTTCAAGCAGATATACCTTGGACATGATGCCTACGGTCACAAGGCCCATACACACCGTGACCAGAGCCAGCGGAGCAATTGAGGCGTTGTTTCTGCGCAGCACGGACAGAACCAGCAGGAGGCCGCTGAAGCAGCCCACAGAGGCTATTTCGCGGCTCAGCCACGAATGCCCGATGTTCAGCACGGTAAAGATGCTGTGCGAGGGCGTGCCCAGATGCGTGAGGGAAAGCAGCACAGCCACGAGAGACATTGCGCAGGCCACCGGGGTCTGCCAGCGCAGGCTTGCCGCCTTTACGCCAAAGCAAAGCCGTGCCGCCTCGGAAACCAGCACCATCCCCACAGCTGCCTGCACGAGGATGGTGAACATGACGAGACTCCATTCGCTGGACAGCATGGCTACACCTCCTCAGGGTTGCTGACTTTCCCGGCCTTGGAACCAGCCGGCTTGGCATTTTTGCCCAGGGTGATCACAAGATTCGGCTGGGTAATGCCGGGATCGGGCAAGGGCGCGATAACGTTGACCTCGCCGTATTTCGCAGCAAGCTCCTCATATTCGCCATAATCCAGCGCGCGGTTGGGGCAGGCCGCCACACAGGCCGGGGCCTTGCCTTCCTGCTGATAGTCGCGGCAAAAATCGCACTTGGTCATTTTACCGAGTTTGGCATCGTACTGGGGGGCGGAATAAGGACAGCCCCATTCACAGTATCTGCACCCGACGCACTTGGTGTGGTCTACCGAAACAATGCCGTCCTTGCCTTTGTGCATGGCCGTTGTAGGGCAGGAACGCACACAGATGGGGTTTTGGCAGTGGTTGCAGCCAATGGACAGATAATAACCGAAAATATTCTGGGTATAGGTGCCGTCAGGGCGCGCGGCCCATTCGCCGCCAACGTATTCCGTAACGCGTCGCCACAGCACGCCCTCGGGCAGGTCATGCTTGTCCATGCATGCAATCATGCAGGTTTTGCACCCGGTGCACCGTGAAGTGTCGATATGAAAGGCAGGTCTTTTGTACATGAAGCTTCTCCTTAGACCTTGACGACTTCAACAAGGTTGGTGTGCTGCGGGTTGCCCTTTGAAAGCGGACTGGGCCGCAAGGAAGTGAGCACGTTCACGCACCCGCCGTGATCCTGCCCTTTTGCATCCGGTTCATACCACGCGCCCTGCGGCAGGCTGAGCACACCGGGCATGATGCGCGGCGTTACCTTGACGGGAACAAACACCGTGCCCCGGTCGTTGAAGACCTTGGCCGTATCGCCCGCCTTGAGGCCGCGTTTTTCGGCGTCTACCGGGTTGATCCACAGTTCCTGCGGGGCCACCTTTTTCAGCCAGTCCACATTGCCGTAGGTGGAGTGGGTGCGCTGCTTGTAGTGGTGCCCGATGAGCTGGAGCGGATACTTGCTCCTGAGCGGGTCGGAAACACCTTCCCAGGTGGGCAGGTATTCGGGCAGGGCGGTGATGCGATCCCCTTCGGGCAGTTCCCATGTGTGGCCGATCTCCCAGAGTTTCTTGCTGAAAATTTCTACCTTGCCCGTGGGTGTCTTGAGCGGATTGGCCTCGGGATTGTCGCGAAAAGCCTTGTACGGCACAACTGGCGGCTGGGGAGCCTTGCGCTTCAGCACGCCCATGCTGAAGGCTTCTTCTACCGTTGCGGGCAGTTCGGGGATTTTTTTGCGGGTGTCGTCATACAGCTTGCGCAGCCACGCATCGCGTGTGCGGCCTTCGGTATATTTTTCCTGAACGCCGAAGCGTTCGGCAATGCCTGTGCAGATGTCGTAAATGGAACGCGATTCAAAGAACGGCTCCACGGCCTTTTGGGCAAAGATGACATACTGGAGCTGGGATGAAGAGCCCTGCGGGATGATGTCGTCTTCTTCAAGGTTAAAGGTGCCCGGCAGCAGATAGTCCGCGAACTTGGCGCTGGGCGTAAGAAAGTTGTCAATGACCACCAGTGTTTCCAGCAGGGATTCATCCTTGAGAATACGGCTGGTTTCGTTGGCGTCGGAGTGCTGGTTGATGATGGCGTTGCCCGCGTAGTTCCACATGAACTTGATGGGCACGTCCAGCTTGTCCGCGCCGCGCACGCCGTCCCGCAGGGCGGTCATTTCCGCGCCGCGCTTGATGGCTTCTGTCCACGAAAAGACGGAAATGGCCTTTTTGACCGGGTTGGTCAGGAAGGGGAAGACAGCAACGGGCAGGTTGGCGCTGCCTTCGCGCGCGCCCGTGCTGCCGCCTTGCAGGCCCATGTTGCCGGTGAGCATTGCCATCATGGTGATGGCCCGCGAGGTCTGCTCGCCGTTGGCATGGCGCTGCGAAGCCCAGCCCTGACAGATGTAGCAGGGCTTTGCACCGCCGATTTCGCGCGCGAGGCTGATGATTTTGTCTTCCGGAATCCCGGTAATAGCTGAAGCCCAACGAGGAGTTTTGGGGGTCTTGTCCTCACCCTGGCCGAGTATGTAAGCCTTGTAGGAATTACCTGCGGGGATGCCCTCCGGCAGGGAATCCTCGTCATAGCCCACGGTGCAGCGCTTCAGAAAATCATTGTCCACCATGTTTTCCGAAATCAGCACATAAGCCATGCCGCTCACAAGGGCGGCGTCCGTGCCGGGGCGGATGGGAATCCATTCGTCGGCAACGGCGGCGGTATCGGTGTAGCGGGGGTCAATAACCACAATGCGGGCATTGCCCTTCTGCTTTGCCTGCATGAGGTCGTAGGTCATGCCGCCGCCGCTCATGCGCGTTTCTACGGGGTTGTTGCCAAAAAAGACCGCAAGCTTGGTATTGGCAATGTCGCTCAGCGCATTGTTGCCCAGATATTCGCCGTACATGAATGGCATGGCCTGGCTGATCTGGGAGGTGCTGTACGTGCCGTACATGTTCAGATAGCCGCCAAGGCAGTTCATCAGGCGCGCCAGCGGGGTATTGCCCGTGGGCCAGGAGATGGAGAGCGTGGCGCCGAGGTTGCCCGTGCCGTAGTTGATGTAGACGGCGTCGTTGCCGTAGTCGGCAATGGTCTTTTTCAGACGGGCAGAAATTTCGTCCAGCGCCTGCTCCCACGAAATGCGCTCAAATTTGCCTTCGCCGCGAGCGCCAACGCGCTTCATGGGGTACTTGAGCCGGTCGGGAGCGTACAGGCGGTGCCGCATGGAGCGGCCACGCAGACAGGCGCGGATTTCGTGCAGGCCGTATTCGCTGTCGCCCTGTGTGTCCGAATCAATGCGGGTAACCACTCCGTCAGCGACATGGGCGCGCAACAGGCAGCGGCTGCCGCAGTTGACGTTGCACGATGTCCAGATGGTCTTTCCATCCTTGGCGGGCGCGCTCACAGCGTAGTTGAGGCCGTAGAACAGCCCGCCGCCTGCGGCCAGACCGCCCAGAGCGGCAACCCACTTGAGAACGCAGCGCCGCGTGATTTCACCACCGGGCGCAGTTTCGGGGGGATTTTTCTTGCTCATATCTACTCTCAAGGTCTTATTGTGAAATTTGTAACCAATCAGTACATATGAGCAGGCTTAACAATTTATGTGCCAAATGAAATATCGTTTAATATCAGCGCATTGAATTTTACTGTCACGCTTTTTACAAAAAAGGTGGACAGAACGTCCACGCATAGTCCAGATCTTTCCATTTTTTATGGAAAGGTTAGTACTTTTCCAGCCCGTAGTGTTTGAGCTGCGCGTACAGCCTGCTCTTGCCAAGGCCGGAGATTTCGCAGGCCCTCCTGATATCCCAGGCCGAGGCTTCCATCAGTTGTGAAAAATATTCCCGCTCGGCCACGGCCAGCACCTGCTGACGAAAGTCTTTGTACGACCCCACAGCGGACGGGGCCGCGCCCAGGTTCCCGCTGGCGGAGAGCGCTGGGTGTGCGACCGCTGCGCCGTTATGCTCGCCATTAAGCTCGATGGAATGCTTGAGAATGCGAATGCGCATGCCTTCCGGCAGGTTGTGGACGCACAGTTCCGGCAGGTCAAAGGCCCCTGTAAAGGCGCTTTCAATCACATTGTCCAGTTCGCGCACGTTTCCCGGCCAGTCGTAGGATTCCAGCGTTTCCAGAAAGCCCGTGCTGAGCTTCTTTTCCGGAACGCCATACTGCCGGGCCATGCGTCGCACCATGCTTTCCACTAATTCCGGAAAATCCTCCTTCCGCTCGCGCAGGGGCGGCAGATGGAGGGTGGTGGCCCCCAGACGATAGAGCAGATCACGGCGGAAATCGCCGTCTTCGACCATTTGCTCCAGATTGCGGTTGGTAGCGGCCACAAGTCGAAAATCGCTCTCCACCTCAACACTGCCGCCCACAGGGCGGTAGCGCCGCTCCTGAAGTACGCGCAGCAGCTTTTTTTGCAGCTCCAGCGGCAGTTCTCCGATTTCATCCAGAAAAAGCGTGCCGTTGTTGGCCCCAAGCACCAGACCGTCGCTGGCTCTGTCCGCCCCGGTAAAGGCTCCCTTAACATGACCGAACAGGGTGCTTTCCAGCAGGGTCGCCGGAATGGAAGCGCAGTCCACCACAACAAAGGGGCCGGATTTGCGTTTGCTGTTGCGGTGCAGGGCCTTGGCGAAGAGCTCCTTGCCTGTCCCCGTCTCGCCGTGGATAAGAACGCTGCCGTCGCCTCTGGCAGCGGAGGCCAGATGCTCCAGGGCCCGCTCCAGCGCCGGGCTGTGGCCGATGATGTCCGCGCGGGAGAGGAGCAGAGGCGGGGCGCTGCATTCCCTCAGCGAGTCACGGTATTTCAGCACACGTTGCAGCGGCAGCAATATTTTTTTGGGAGAAAGCGGTTTTTGCAGGTAGTCCCACGCGCCATTGCGTATGGCAAGCTCCGCGCCGTCCGGGTCGCCCAGCCCGGTGAGCATAATGACTTCGGGCGGGGGCGTGCCCTGGCGCAGGTCTGGCAGAATAACCAGCCCGTTGGTGTCGGGCAGGCGCACATCCAGAAATATGACGTCATATTCCGTTGCCTGAGCCATGCGCTTGCCTTCGGCCCCGGTGAGCGCAAAGTCAGCCGTGTGCCCGATGGTGCGCACCAGTTCCACCAGTGCGTCGCAGGTCAGTTTGTCGTCATCTATCACCAGCATGCGGGCCATGCGTTCCTCCGTAGTGCCAGACAGCGCCAGCGGCGCTGCAATGTCTCAGAAATATTATGGATTGGTCTCGTCAGGATGCAGCAGTTTTTTCACGGCTTCGGCCAGACTGTGCAGCTCCGTTGGTTTGTTCAGAAATGCCGCAATGCCGATGGCTGCGGCCTCGTCTTCCCCAAAGGTGTGACTATACCCGGTGCAGAGGATGATGGGCACATCGGGCCGGATGTTCAGTATGGCGCGGGCGAGCTTGTCGCCGCACAGGCCCGGCATGCTGTAATCGGTGATGACCAGATCGTATGCCTTGGGGCACTGGGCAAAGCGCTCCAGCGCGGCGTTGCTTTCCGTCTCCACATGCACGGTATAGCCGAGACTTTCGAGAAACACGCGGAAGGTCTCCGCCAGTTCGCGTTCATCATCCACAAAGAGGATGGAGCCTGTGCCTGCGGGCATCTTTTGCGGCCCGGTCTTGGCGGGCTGGGCGTACTTTTGCTCACGCGCTGCGGGAATGTACACCCGGAACACAGAGCCGCGCCCCGCCTCGCTGGAAACCTGCACGCAGCCGCCCCAGGCCTTGACGATGCCCTGCACCACAGCCAGCCCCAGCCCTGTGCCCTTGCCCGGCGTTTTTGTGGTAAAGAAGGGATCAAAAATGCGCTCGAGCACGTCCTTGCTCATGCCGCAGCCTGTGTCTGAAACGGTGAGGCACAAAAAGCCGCGTTCGGTTATTTTTGCTGCGCAGGGGGCTTCATCCGCCGTTTCTATGCCGATGGTCAGCTCTCCGCCGCTGGTTTCCATGGCCTGCGCTGCATTGGTGCACAGATTCATGAGCACCTGATGCAACTGCGTGGGATCGGCCAGCACCGGAGGCTCCGGGTCGCCGATGCTGTAGTGGATGGAGATGGGCGCAGGCAGGGATGTTTGCAGGAACTTTGCGGTTTCCTTGATAATATGGCTGACCTGTACGAGCTGCACTTCCTGATTGCTGCGTTTGGTGAAGCTGAGAATCTGGCTCACAAGGTCGCGGCCCCGGTAGGCTGCGGCAAGAATGGCCTTGGTCTTGGATTCCAGCGTGGCATCGCCGTCCAGATGGAACAGCTCGATCATTTCGCCATTGGCTATGATGACGCCCAGCAGGTTGTTGAAGTCGTGGGCAATGCCGCCTGCCAGAGTGCCAAGGGCCTCCATGCGCTGCACGCGCTGCAATTGCAGTTCTTTGTCGTGCAGGGAAATTTCTGCGCGCTTGCGTTGCAGGGCTTCTTCAAAGGCAAAAAGCACCTGCGTCAGCCCGAGTATTTCCGTGGGGGTGTAATCCTTGCCGCGGCGCATTACCGTGATGCAGCGCAGAACAGCGGCGTCCTTTTGCTGCAAGGGCACGATCACCATGTGCAGGCCCTCGCTGGCAAGATGCGCGCGGGCAACATTGCCGGAGCGCAGTTCACTGAGCTGGGCTTCGCCAAGCTGGATGGCATCGCGCCCGCTGGTGTTTTTGCCGTCCGGCTCGCCATCTTCGGGATAGACCGTCAGCAGGTGGTTGAGCGTGCCCTTGGGCTGCAACTGGGCCAGGGTGGCGTGTTCGCTGCCGGACATGACGCGCGCCTCCATGAGGCAGCGCAGCATAACCTCCTGCTCAGTATGGCAATCCAGAGATCCCAGCAGCACGGTGTTGATGGAGCGCAGGGTAAGGGTGCGCTGGTTGACCTGCCGTTTGAGGCTGCGGTTCCAGAACAGCACCAGCACAATGCTGCCAAACACTAGGCCAAACACGGCAAACACGCCCATCCAGAACGTGCGGCTCGCCCAGAATGGGCGGTATTGAAGGGAAAGCCACTCCTCTTCAATCACTTGCCGTTCGTGCGGAAGGATCAGGGCAAGCCCCTTGCGCACAATGCTGCCGAGCATGGGCTCATCCTTGCGGGATGCTATGCGCAGGTCTATGGAATAGTTGGTTATGCCAGCTATGCGCAGGTTGCTGATGCGGGCATTGGCAATGTAGTGCGAGGCAAGGGCCATGTCGCAGATGAGGGCGTCCACATCACCCACGGCCAGCGCACGCAGGCCGCCGATATAGCCGCCGGTAACGGGCAGGATGGTGCGGCTCGTGCCGCTGTAATGCTCGTTGAGATATTTGGTGAAATGGTCGGAAACCGTTACGCCGATGCGCATGTCTGCCAGTTTGTCCAGAGTGAGGTCGTCCGCGTATTCCTTACGGGATATGATGGCCGCGGGCACGCTGATGTAGGGCTGGGTGAAATCCAGATACTCCTGAAGCTCGGGGGTCATCTCCAGAGCCGCCACCATATCGACCTTGTGCGATTCCAGCGCCTTGAGCGCTTCTTCCCGGTTGCGAAAGCGGACAGGCACGAATTTCAGCCCGGTCTTTTCCGTAATAAGCCGGATGTAGTCTGCGCTCAGCCCCTGATAATGCCCATTCATGTCGTAAATTTCGTAGGGGGGGTAGTGCAGGCTTACGCCCACGCGCACGCCGTCCGGGTGTTCCTTGATCCAGCGGCGTTCTTCCATTGTGAGCGGCGTGTGTTCTGGCAGGAGCGAGCAGGCGGCGGCAAAAAGCAGCGCAAGCGCGCACAGTATGTGGGCTGTATATTTCATGAATTGGTGCCGCGCTGGGGCCAATAGAGTGGTTTACAAAAAAGGTTTTACGCTGCGCAGGGGCATGGCGCAGGCCTGCCCGCGCACTTGCGCTGTCTCAAGCTCCCAAGATTGGTACAGCTTGCGCTGAAAGGCAACCGTATAAAACCCGTTCACTATGATTTGTCGCTTGCGTCAGAGCGCCGCCGCTGAGCATGCGCGCTGGCTTCACCTGCTGCCGCACGTGGCGGCAGAGTTGTATATCTCGCTATAATTACAGAGATATATTCCTGTTCTCCGCCAGAGGGTGTTTTGTTATGCTGGCGTTACGCTGATAACCGTCACTGCTTTTCAAGCGCCTGCCCACAATTAGGAAACAGCCCATGACCGAAATTGAAAATCCTGATCCTTCTGCAACGCCCAGCCATGCATCAAACCATGAGGCAGGCCACGCGCCATACACTGCGCCAGATTACGCCCCCGGTGGCGGAGTGTTGCCGCCGCTGACCAAGACCGCGCTCAACACCCTGTGCGATACCGGGGTAATCAGCACTGTAGCATGGCAGCGGGCCGTGGAATTTTGCGGTTTCAGGCCGGACGGCAAGGCCTGGCTCGCCTACTGGCGGCAGATGTTTTTGCTGGGCGGGGCGCTGTTTTTTCTGGCGGGCGTGATCTGCTTCATTGCCTGGAACTGGGGAGCCATGACGCCCTCTGCGCGCATGGCGCTTATGGGCGCTCTGGTGGCCGGGAGCGGCCTTGGGGCTGTAATGCTGGGGCCGGATACGCGGCTGGGGCAGGTTTTGCTGCTGGCCTGCGGCATTGCAATGGGGCCGATGCTGGCGGTGTTTGGGCAGACCTACCAGACAGGGGCCGAACTGTGGGAGCTGTTTCGGGTATGGACGGCGCTGCTGGTGCTGCTTGCGCTGGCGGGCAGGCAGGTCGGGTTGTGGTTTGCCGCGTGGATTTCGGCCAATATTTTTGCGGCGCTCTGGCTTGGGCGCAGCCTTTCATCGCCTCTTGATGCCTTGGGGCAGTTTTTTATGGTGCCGGAGTGGCTTGTTGCCATTGCCTGCGCCATTGGGTGCTGGGAGTGGATGGCCCGCAGGGCGGCGGCCAGGCTGCAACAGAATCTGGATGATGCAGGCGATGGTACAGGCAATAATCCAGACCAGAATAAGAACACGGCCCATGCGCAGGCGTGGCTCTGCTCGCGCTGGATGCCCAGACTGCTCTTTTTTGACATGGTTTCCCGCACCACGTTTTTTCTGATTGCCACTATTTTTAACCAGTATTTCAGGGCTGGACAGATGCTTTGGCTGCCGCCCAATTTTGTTGTGGGTTTTGCCGTGGTCGTGGCGGGTTTTTCGTGGTGGTGGTACCGCACCCGGCAGTCCGACCTCTTCATGCTTGCGACACTTCTGGCAGCGGGCGCGGCAGTGTTGCTTTCCACTCTGGCGGAAGCGGAGCTGTTTTTCAGCGCCGGAAGCATGGCAACCTTTTTGCTGTGGGGTTTGCTTGTCACCGGCGTGACCGCGGGGCTGGCAAAGATACTGCTGCACCTGCAACGCAGCATGATAACGGCCCCCCGGCAGGAGGCAGAGGCCGTGGCCTTTTCCCCTTCGCTCTTTGGCCGTACCGCTGCCGGGAATAACTGGCAAACGCTGTGGGTGCACTTGCAGGCGGGCGATCTTGTGCCGCTCAATCAGTCGTTGCCTGACGCATTGGATAGGCTGGGGGCGCAACCCTCCCCCTGGTATGTCAGGGGCATGCTGGCCTTTGGCGGATGGGTGGCGGCGGTTTTCTTCATCGCCTTTTTTGGATTTTTGCTTTTTGAGAGTCTGGGGATCAGCTCTAATGAGGAACTGACCGTTTTTGCGGCATCTATGCCGGTGCTGCTTATGGGGCGGGTGCTGCTGGCAAGGCAGCAGTTGTTTGCCCGGCACTTTGGCTTTGCCTTGGTGATTGCCGGAACTGTCGGGCTTGGCATTGCCCTGTGCGCCAGCATCAGGCCCGAAGGTTTGGCCTGTTTTGCGCTGGCGGGGGTGCTTTTGGCTCTCGGCATCCTCATGGGCAATACTGGCTACGCAGTGCTGGCGGCGGTGGTGATCGGCAACTCAGTGGCGCTGGGGATTGCGTTCTCTTACGGGTATGCGCGCAATAGTTTTGCCGCCTCCGAAGCGGGCTGCGCGGTGGAGCTGCTTTCGCTGTGGTGGGCGCTGGTTTGCGCGGGGCTGGCCTGCTATTGCCTGCGTGAACACAGGTGGCGCGGCACGGCGCGTGGCAAAGTGGCGGAAGGGTGGTTTTACGGCTTTTACGCTTCTGCGCTGATTTTTGAGATGTTCACCCTTGCCCCGGCGTACAGCCTCGCCAGCGATATGGGTTTGCCCGGTCTGGCTACGGGATATTTGGGGCTTGCCCCGGCTCTGGCTGTGGCCGCGCTGGCATACTGGCTAGGCAAAGGCGCGGGCAGGACTGCCCGGTTGCTCACAATGGCGGGCGTGCCCCTCGTGTTTGCGTTGTCGTGGTATCTGCCGGGGGCTGGGCTGGCCCTTTTGGGGTTAACGCTGGCAAGGCGGATGGGCAGCGTGGTGATGCAGGGCTTTGTGCTGGCGTATCTCTTCGCCTACATGGTTTTTTATTACTACAGTCTGGCTGTGCCGTTTTCGCAAAAATCCATCTATCTGATGGCAACAGGCCTTGGCTTGCTGGCGCTGGCCCTGATTCTGCGGCTATGGCAGGCAAAAGCTGCGGCGCGGGAGGCAGCCCATGCGTAAGCTCTATATTCTTGCGGTGCTGGTTTTGTTTTTGGGCGGCTACGTCCTTTCCGTATATCGCATGGAAACCGTGCTGGCGGAGGGCAAAACAATCCTGCTGCCCCTTGCCCCGGTTGACCCGCGCGCGCCGCTCATGGGCGACTACATGGCCCTGCGTTATGTGGTGAACAACGATATTCGCAAGGCTCTACGTGGGCAGAGAGCCGCACAGGGCGCGGCTCAAAAGGCTGCTCAAATGAATGCGGAAAACGGGGCATCAGAGGCCGGAACTTCCGGCAATGCGATAAACGGCGGAGGCACGGATGGCGGGGCCAGATCCCCTATAGCGAGCGAAAAAAACCGCAGCACATATGACGAAAGCAGTAACGCGGAAGGCTTTGCCGTGCTGCGCATTACCAATGCCCCGGTGCCGCACGCGGCATCATTTGTGCGGCTGGACGATGGCAGCCCCTTGCAAGACGATGAATTTCTGCTGGCCTACAGGCTGCGCGGCTACGAAGTGCTCACCGCCGCCACGGCCTTCTATTTTCAGGAAGGAACCGCCCAGCAGCACACGGGCGCAAAGTTTGGCGTATTTAAGCTCGCGCCAGACGGTAAGACCCTGCTTGTGGGGTTGAGTGGTGGGTAGGGGAGGATATTGGGGTAGGGTGGAATAATAAAAAATGGACGGATAAAGGACAGGTAAAAGGAGAAAACGAAGCAAGTACCTGAGATAATTGAGTGCTGTCTAAAAAATATTGAATTTCTTTAGATAGTAAAATCATCAAGGATGCCATCTTGTTCTACCTCCAAAACAGCCGGTTCTGTTAGCGCTTGCCTAGTGCGTTGGGGGCTTGGAATGAAGCAATGTCGATGATATCTTCCAAATATTGGAATAGTTGTTGTGATGCGCAGTTAAGATGAAAAAATCGAGGTCGCATTATGCTGTTATCGCTTCCTAACTGGTTTGCTTTTTCAAGCAGAGGGCAAATGGATATTGATAGGACGCTTAGCTTTTTTAAGTGGGATATTATTAACGACTATGTAACTATTGATCTTAGAAATTGTCACCGGGCAAACTATCAATCAATATCTTTGATTATATTGTATTGTATGTATCTGAAAAGTTGCGATAATTATGTAAATATTAAATATACTAATGATAGATATAGTAGTGGCGCATCAAAAATGTGGAGAAAAATAAATGGTAATTCTTGGCTAAATGTTAATAGAGCGCAATTTAAGTTTAATTTTTCATATGATAAACCAATATTCGCACTGACAAATAATAATTTAATAGAAGCTATCGATAAATCTGAAGAATACACAAGAGAGTTTGGAATAGATTATAAAAATACATTGAGATATGTTCTTGCGGAGCTTTTTTATAATGCAATAGAGCATGGAAAAACGTTACGTGCTATTAATAATTTGGGTATTCCGCCAATTGTGCAATATACTTGGTATCGTGAAAGGAATGAATTGCATTTTATTGTTGCCGATATCGGCGTTGGGATAAAGCAACACCTTGAACAAACATATAATCCTTTTGATTCAGATGCAACGGCAATTGTTGAAGCTATAAAACCAAATGTATCTGGTACATTTGGTTCTCGCGATATGTACTCTGTTAGTAATAATGCTGGTATGGGGCTGTATATTTCGACTAATATAATAAAAAAATTGCATGCAGATATGTATATTGTCTCTCAAAATGGACTTGTCCATATATCGCCAGTTGATATTACTGAAAAAACAATTGTGAATGGGTGGCCGGGGACTTTTGCTTATCTAAAAATTAAGTTAGATAGGTCAAATAAATTTTCATATGAGCATCTGCTTGCAGATCTAAGAAAAAGTGCATCAGAAGAATTGAGCGAAAAAGAAATAAATGAAAATGATCTTGAATACTACTTGAGTGTATATAACTTTTTTGGTTCAAAAGCTGAGGGCAAATTTGAAGGAATGGCTCATCGTGATAAATATATTATTCCAGCGGTTGCTGCGGGAAAAACAATCAAGATAGATTTTAAAGATGTTGAGTATGCCCCACATAGTTTTTTGAATGCAATGCTAGCAACCCCAATAAATATGCTTGGAATGGGAGCATATAAAAAAATTAAAATTTTTAATGCACAGCCTTCAATCAGAGACACCCTTGATTTTATTTTTGATGAAAATACCAACTAATTTGCGTTAGCTGGCTCAGCTCTGGTCGAAGTATTCAGATAGCTACTTAGTGTCTTGTTTCGTGAGGCAAAATAACCAAGAGAATAAACAAAAAAAGCCCTTACGGCTCGTCTCCGTAAGGGCTTGAATTATCTGGTTGCGGGGGCAGGATTTGAACCTACGACCTTCGGGTTATGAGCCCGACGAGCTACCGAGCTGCTCCACCCCGCGACACGTGCAGCGTTTCTCGCTGCGAGAACAGATATCTAAGCGCTTGGCCTCTGACTGTCAAGGAAATTAATAAATTTTTTTGAAAGAGCCTCATTTAAAAGTGCTTGTCAGAGTCTGAAACCCTTTGTTTGCGCAGTTATATTGCATTTTACTTCTCAAAAATATTTTTGCTCCGGGGTCACGTTTTTCAGTCAGCATAATCTCACTTGCCAGTTGCCGCAGTAACTGCTGTTCCTTTTTTCATTTCATTCGTTGAGATTACGGCTGGTCGTGCAGGTCAGCACCCACATCCGCCCCTCGCGCAACGCCCCGGCGATTGCAAACAGGCCCGCGCGGGGCTAAACTTCGGCTGTCAGCGCCGCCTTGCGTTTTGCAGGGCGACCCGCCGCATCAAATCCTTCGGATGTTTCGCCATGCTCACCCTTGTTTTGGCCGTTGTCATTGCTGTTGCCGTTTCCTTTACCTGTTCGCTGCTTGAGACGGTGCTGTATTCTCTTTCGTGGTCAACCATCGAGCGGCTGCGCAAGTCCGGCAGCAAGTCCGGCGAGCTGCTGTACGCCCTGCGCACCCAGGTGGACAAACCCATTGCTGCCATCCTCACGCTCAACACCATTGCCAACACCGCCGGGGCCACGGTGGCGGGCGCGGCCTTTCTGGCCGTGTACGGGCCGGAATACATGTCGATTTTTGCCGTGGGCTTTACGGTGCTGATTCTGACAATGGGCGAAATCCTGCCCAAGAATCTGGGCGTGACCAAGGCGGAGCCGCTTGGCGTGATGCTCGCCCGTCCGCTTGCCATTATGGTCAAGCTCATGTCGCCCCTGCTGTGGGTTACGAGCATGATAACGCGGCTTGTGTCCCCGCCGCCCGCAGGCCCGGTCATTTCCGAGGACGACATCCGCGCCGTCACGAGCCTTTCGCGTCAGGCGGGGCGCATCAAACCTTATGAAGAAGCCTTTATCCGCAATGTGCTGGCGCTGGACCAAAAGCGCGTGCGCGAAATCATGACCCCCCGCACGGTGGTGTTTGAACTGCCGGACGACCTTACCGTGGAGCAGGCCTACACAGACCAGCGCACCTGGCATTTCAGCCGCATACCCGTGTACGGCGACAATAACGAAGATATCGTGGGCGTGGTGGAGCGCCGCACCCTGGGCCGCTGCATCAACGAGGGCCGCAAAGATGTGACCCTCAGCAAGATCATGCGCCCGGCGCATTTCATCATTGAAAACCAGACCCTTGACGTGCTGCTGCACGATCTACTCAAGGCCCGCGTGCATCTCTTTATCGTGCTGGATGAATACGGCGGCCTTGCTGGCGTGGTGTCGCTGGAAGACGTGCTGGAAGAAATTCTCGGCAGCGAGATTGTGGACGAAAGCGATAATGTGGATGATCTGCGCGCGCTTGCCCGGCAACGGCGGCGCGAACTGAGCGTGAACCGGCAGGGCTGATCTGTTGCCCTGCGCTGCCCGCTTGCCCGGCTTGCAAATCCGGCGCGTAGCAGCTTGCGCGCCAGCCGATTAGGATTGGGCGGCGTGGAATAATTGTATTATCCCTTGCGGCAGAAATCTTATTGCAGTAGTATGATAAGACGCAGGCCGCATTCTGCCTTGCATGTGTGCCTGAGCAAATGCTTGTTTGGATTCAGCCTTGTTCCCCTGCTGTTGCAGTGGTGTGCGCCCGCACACAAAGCTTGCGGCAAGTGTGACCACAATCACAGAACCCGCGCCCCTAGCTGAGTTATACTTCTATTAAAAATAATTCCTATCTTGTCAGCAGGTATAAAATAGCGTAAGGGTTTGAGCAATCAGGGCCGGGCGGCCCAGGGCAAAAGCCCCAGCCCGGCAGGTTCGGTCTGCGCGCCCTGCGGCGCGACAGGTCGAAGGTCATGGCCCCTTTCGGGCAGCACCAAACATGACCCAATGTTTCAGGAGAAACGCATGGCCCGCAAAAAAAACACTGGCATCTACATAGCCGCGCTGCTGCTCTTTTTGGGCGGGGTGGGCTATCTTGCATATTCCGGCTTTTCTGAAAACAGCGTGTATTTTCTGAATGTGTCGGAAGCCAAGGCCGCAACGCCCGAAAAACTCGTGGCGGCGCGGCTTTTTGGTACTGTGGCCGAAGACGGCATTGAGAAGCACCGGGGCGCGCCCGGTGTGGATTTTCGCCTTGAAGACAAGGACAACGCCAGCCAGACCATTCTGATAAGTTATTCCGGCGCGGTGCCAGATACCTTCAAGGCTGGCGCGGAAGTTATTGTTGAAGGCGGCATGGGGCCGGAAGGCCGCTTTCAGGCCAAGACGCTCATGACCAAATGCCCCTCCAAATACCAGAAAGAGAACCGCAATAGCTGAACCTGCTCAGCGGCATTGCCGTTTGGCGAGTGCGATTGGCCTGACTGGCCCTTCGTTCTGTCCATTGTTGCGGGCCAAGGTCGCGGGCTCTCCCTGCAAGATGGTCGGGTTTCAGCTCAGTGCGCAGAGCCGTAATCGGGCACCCGATGCCCAAACGATAGTAACGCCCCGCCCAGCGGCGGGCCGCCCCCTAAGCGGGATAAAGGAGTCTTATGTACGTTTTTGCCTTTGCCCTTCAACTGGTGGCCCTGCTGGCCGCACTTGGCGGCTGTGGTCTGGCCCTTCTGCAATTGTGGCAAAACCGGGAAGACTCCCTCGCCGTGGTGGAAAAAGCCCACCTCGTTATCAGCGGCGCGCTCTTGCTGGCCTCGGCCCTGCTGCTGCACGCTCTGTTCTGGAACGACTTCAGCGTGGCCTACGTTGCCAGCTATACTGACCGCGTACTGCCCGTATTTTACCGCCTCACGGCCTTCTGGGCCGGGCAGCCCGGCTCCATGCTCTTCTGGGCGCTGGCAGTGGGCCTGAGCGGCAGCGCCTTTGCCCTCACGCGGGCCTACAGAAACCTCAGCCGCCCCACGCGCCTGTGGTACTGGAGCTTTTTTTACATCATCATGGGCTTTTTTGCCCTTATCCTCACCAGCTGGAGCAATCCCTTTGTGCTGCAATCGCCTGTTCCGGCAGACGGCAACGGCCTGAACCCCCTGCTCCAGAATCCCGGTATGATCTTTCATCCGCCGTTGCTGTTCCTTGGTTACGGCGGCTTTGCCGTGCCCGCCTGTCTGGCGCTGGCCCAGTGTCTTTCGGGGCAGAGCAGCAGCGAAGGGTCCTGGTTCCGCCTTTCGCGGCCCTTCATCATTCTGGCGTGGCTGTTCCTTACGGCGGGCATAGTGCTCGGCGCATGGTGGGCCTACATGGAGCTTGGCTGGGGCGGTTACTGGGCATGGGACCCTGTGGAAAACGCATCTCTGGTGCCCTGGCTCATCGCCACGGCTTCGCTGCATACCCTGATTGTTGAAGACCGCCGGGGCAAGCTTGGGCGCGTCAACGTCGCCATGATGGTGCTCACCACGGTTTCTGCCTTTTTTGCCACTTACCTCGTGCGCAGCGGCGTTATTGATTCCGTCCACGCCTTTGGCGACGGCAGCGTGGGTACGCCCCTGACCATCTTTGTGCTGGGCGGCCTTGTCATTGCCCTGTGGATTCCCTTTGCCTCGCCCAAAACCGGCAAACCCCTTGCCGGGCTTGAAAGCCGCGAAGGCTTTCTGACCCTTGTGGCCTGGGTGCTGCTGGCGCTTGCCGTGATTATTCTGGTTGCCACCATGTGGCCCGTCATCAGCAAGTTGTGGTCTACCGCGCCGCGCGGCCTTGACGCCCGCTTCTACAACCGCGTGTGCCTGCCCCTCGGCGCGCTGCTGGTGGTGATGATGGCTGCCTGTCCCTGGCTTGGCTGGGGCGGAGGCCTGCGCAACAAGAAGGGCTTTTTTGCCGTGATCGGGGCCTTTGCAGTCAGCGCCGGGGTTATCTGGGCGCTGGGCTACCATCAGCCCACGGCCCTGCTGGGCGCTTCCGCCGCTGTGGCTATTGTGCTTGGGGCCGTCATGCTGCTGGCAGACAAGGCCAACCGTTCGCAGCCCGTCACCATCGGGGCGCTGGGCGCGCATATCGGCATGGCGCTGGTCGCCATCGGTATCTCCTTTTCCGGCCCGTACACCACTGACCGCGAAATGATCCTCGCCAAGGGCGAAAGCAGCACCGTGGGCAGCTATACTGCCACCCTGCTTGAACTGGGCGAGGGCCGCCGCGTTGACCATGAATTTATCGCAGCGCGACTGGAAATCTTCAAGGACGGCAAATCCCTCGGCATCGTCGCGCCGGAGCGCCGCCTGTACGACAAGTTCGGCACCATGCAATTCTCCGAAGTGGACGTGATCCCCGGCCTTGGCAACGAAATCTACGCCTCCCTGCTGGGGCTGGACGAAAGCTCCAGAGTTGTGGTCAAGGTCAGCGTTGAGCCGCTGGTAAACTGGCTGTGGATCGGCGGCACCATCATGTGCCTTGTGCCGCTTGCTGGCCTGCGCCGCCGCAAGAATCCCGCGCCGGAGTCGGACAGCGAGAACAGCGCGGCCTAGCCGCAGGAGGCCCTCTTGCTGGAACTTGTGCGCGTTGCCAAGGTCTATGGCGTCAAGGTCGTCTTTAAAGACGTAAGCTGCGCTCTTGCTGCGGGCAGTGTCTCGCTGCTCGTGGGCGGCAACGGCGCGGGCAAGAGCACCCTCATGCGCATCATGGCGGGGCTTTCCCGCCCAAGCGCTGGCGCTGCCAACGTGGCAGATCAGGCCCGCGTGGGCTATCTGGGGCACGCTACCTTTCTGTATCCCGGCCTCACGGCGGTGGAGAATCTGGCCTTCTGGCGCGATGCCTACGGCCTTAAGCTGACGCGTGACGATATCATGGCCGGGCTGGCCCGCGTGGGGCTGGAAGCCCACGCCCACGAACGGGCGGGCGTGTTCTCGCGCGGTATGGCCCAGCGTCTGAACTTGGCGCGGGTGCTCATGCAGGCCCCGGACGTGCTTCTGCTGGACGAACCCGGCACAGGCCTTGATGTGGCCTCGCTGGCTCTGCTGCGGCGAGAGATTCTTGCAGCGCGCCAGCGCGGGGCATGCGTGGTGCTTATCAGCCACGATCTGGCGGGCGATGCGCCCCTGGCCGACAGGCTGCTGGCGCTGGAACACCGCAAGCTGGCTTATGACGGCTCCCCGGCGGGATTTGGCGGCTTTGCTTCGGTGGAAACACTGGCAGGCGCTGCCGCAGAGGCTTCTGAACGCGCGCAGGGAGGCCCCGCATGCTGCGCCTGATGTTTGCAATGACCCGTAAGGATCTGGCCCTGACGCTGGCGCGTGGCAGCGGGCTGGTGCAGGCCTTGCTGCTCGGGCTTTTGCTGCTTTTTGTATTCAGCCTGTCGCAGGGCATTGGCGAGCGCATGGCGCCGCAGGGCGCTGCGGCTGTGTTCTGGATAAGTTCCGCCTTTTGTCAGGTGCTTATTTTCAACCAGCTCTATGCGCTGGAAGAAGTTAACAATTCCCGTCTCGGGCTTTTGCTGTGCCCCGCCCCGGTGCAGGCCGTATGGCTTGGCAAGGGCTGCGCGGGGCTTGCACTGCTGGTGCTGGCGCAGGTTATTTTTCTGCCTGCGGCTGTGGTCTTCTTGGGGCAGGAGCTTGGCGGGCCATTGCCCGAGGCTCTGCTGGCTCTTGTGCTGACGGATATCGGCATGTGCGCTCTCGGCTCCCTGCTGGGGGCGCTGGCGCAGGGGCAGGCCGCCCGTGAATCGTTGCTGAGCATTGTGCTTTTTCCGCTGCTGACGCCGCTTTTGCTGGCGGGTATAAGCGTGGGGGCGCAGGCGCTCGGCGCGGCCAATCCGGATGGCCCGGGGGCGTGGCTCGGCGTTGCCGCCGCCTTTGACGCCGTTTTTCTTGGTGCCGGGCTTTTGCTGTTTGGATACATCTACGCGGGGGATGAGTAATGCCCAAGTGTTCGGCGTTGCCGCAGATTCTGGCCCTGCTGGGGGGCGTTGCCTTTGCCGCCTGTCAGTGGCTTGTGTTTGCCTATGCCCCCGAGGAAGTGACCCTGGGGCTGGCGCAAAAGATATTTTACATCCACCTGCCCATGTCGTGGTGGGCGCTGGTGAGTTTTTTTGTGGTGTTTGGCGCATCTGTGGCCTACCTGTGGCGGCGTAATCCCGCTGCGGACAGGCTGGCCGCAGCCGCCGCAGAAGTGGGCGTGCTGCTGGGCGGCCTTGCGCTGGTCACGGGCATGCTCTGGGCGCGCCGCTCGTGGGGCGTGTGGTGGACGTGGGATCCGCGCTTGACCACAACCCTGATCATGTGGTTCGTGTACGCGGGCTATCTGGTTTTGCGCGGGCTTGACCTGTCGCCGCAGCGCCGCAATACGGTGTGCGCCGTGGTGGGCGTGGTGGCCTTTCTGGATGTGCCGCTGGTCTTTATGTCGGCGCGCATCTGGCGGTCCATCCATCCGGCTGTTTTTGGCAGCAAGGGCGGCGGGCTGGAGCCTGAAATGCGCATTACCGTCATGGCCTGCGTTGCCTGTTTTGGCCTGTTGTGGGCGGCCCTGGTGTGGCTGCGCAAGCGTCAGCTTGATCTGCGCGACCGCCTTGACGCGCTGGCGCAAAATCGGCTGAATGCCTAAAATTTCGGCCCGTAACTGAAATCATTCACTCCACCCGGAGGAACTATGGATACACTGACATGGGTAATCATGGCCAATGCCGTCGTGTGGATTGGCATTGGCTCGTATATGGCTTTTCTGGCGGCTCGCCAGCGTTCACTGGCCGCGCGCCTTGCCCAGATGGAGATGCTCAATCATGACTGATACGAAGAAAAGCAACCTTTCCGCCCGCATACTTATTGTCGCGTTGGCTGTTGCGCTGGCCGTGATGCTTGGGGCTTCGCTCAAGGCGCGGTTCCAGAATCCGCATCTCACTGTGGCGGCCCGTCAACAGCAGGGCATGGGCGGTGGTGAAGCTGGCGAAGATGCCCAGACCGTGGGCAAGCTCATGCGTCAGGTCGCGGAAAATCCGCAGGATCTTGGTGCGCTTATTCACCTGATCGAGCATCTTGTGACCGCGCAGAACTGGGATGCGGCGGAAACCTTTGCCCAGCGCGCCGTGACCATGGACGTGAGCAATTCCAAGCCCCTGTACCTGCTTGGCGTAATCCAGCACAATCAGGGCCGCCACAAGGAAGCCGCCGAAGCCCTTGAGCAGGTTGTGAAGATCAAGGACGAAGCCTCCGTGCGCTACAGCCTCGGCGTGCTGTACATCTATTTTCTCGAAGACCCAAAGCGCGGCGCGGAGCACCTGCGCGCGGGCCTGACCGACGCCACCGCCAGCGAAGAACTCAAGGCTGCCATCAAGCAGGAACTGGAAAAAGTCCCCGCAGTGCAAGAAGCCCAACCCGCCGTAGCCAAGCCCGATGCCAAGGCAGACGCCAAGGCGGACAAGAAAGCTGACAAAAAGGCAGACAAGAAAGCCGCCAAGTAAGGCTTTTCTGCCAGCCAGAAATTAAAAAGGCCTCTGTGGAACTGCTCCACCGAGGCCTTTTGCTGATTTGAATGGCCTTGTTAGCCACCCCTGATAGCAGAATAAAAAATTTAGGGGTTGGGGGTACGGGGAGGAGACCCTTTTTAGAGGGTCCCTCCCCCGAAAAATTCTCGCCTAGCTGTTGTAGAAGTTGATCAGGCAGCCATTGAGGATGATTTTGCGTTCATCACTGGTCAGTTCCTTGAGCGCAAGGTTGATCTGCTGAGCCTGTCCGTCTTCGCTGGCAACGTAGCCGGTGAAGGAGGGGTCGGCGTTCTGCACGGCGCTGCGCACGTTGGGCACCACCAGCCAGTCGCCGACTTTCAGGCTGTCGGCCAGCGAGGGATCAACGATAAAGGGCAGCATGCCCCAGTTGATAAGGTTGGAGCGGTAACGCTTGGTGGCGTATTCCACGGCCATGTTGGCCCAGCCGCCCAGCACCTTCTGGCAGGAGGCCGCCTGTTCGCGGGCCGAACCGTCGCCGGGCTTTACGGCAAAGATTGTGGAGCCAAGGCCCACCTGCTTGAGGTCGGCTGCGCCCTGCAATACATCAAGACCGCACACGGCAAAGAGCCCCCGCGCCTTGGCAAGCAACTCCGCATTGGCGGGATTGGCGAGGCGGGCGGCTTCCATGGCGTTAACAGCCTTGGCGCGTCCCACATAGCCGGGATCCTTGCGGGAAAGCGTGTATTCCGCCAGCTTGAGCGGATTGGAACGCAATGACGAAGTTTCGCCGGAGGGGATCAGCTCGTCCGTGGTGGTGACCGGGTCGGTGATCACGCTTACCACCTGCAAGAGCAGATGTTCGGGCAGGGGGCTCATGCTCGGCCAGTCGGCAATGTTGGGGCCGCGCACGAGCTGGGCTTCGGGTTCCGCCTTGCCAAAGCCGTTGTACACGCGGCTGTGGTAGATGAGCGGCTCAAAGGAGTAGGAAAGATCGACATTGGCCAGCGTGGGCGCAGACCAGTCAAGCTCGGTTGCCGGGGTAAGGCGGCCGCCATTGGCCGCAGTGGCGGCGATGGAGCGGGCGTCCATGAGGGCCACCGTGGAAACCTGCCCGTTGGAAGGCTTGGAGCCTTCGCGGTTGGGGAAGTTGCGGGTGGTGTGGCGGATGGAGAGCGCCCCGTGGGCCGGGGTATCGCCAGCGCCGAAACAGGGGCCGCAGAAGGCCGTCTTCATCACCGCGCCTGCAAGCATAAGTTTGGCGGTTGCGCCGTTTTTGACGAGCGCAAGGCCCTGCGGTTCGCTGGCGGGGTACACGGCCAGATTGAAGGCCTGATTGCCCGTGGATTTGCCGTCCAGGATGGCGGCAGCCAGGGCGATATTTTCAAAATTGCCGCCAGCGCAGCCAGCAATAATGCCCTGATCCACCCACACGCCGCCATCGCGCACCTTGGCGCGCATGTTCAGACCCTTGGCCGCATCGCCAAACTGGCGTTGGGCTTCGGCTTCCACTTCGGCCAGCAGTTCGGCCCCGTGCTTGGCAACTTCGGCCACGGGGTACACGTTGCTGGGGTGGAAGGGCAGGGCGATCATGGGCACAATCCTGCTCAGATCAACGCGGATAAGGCCATCGTAGCAAGCCGGGCCTTCAAGCCTCAGCTCGGCGTAGTCGCCCGCGCGGCCGTGCATGGTCATGTAGTCGCGCACCTTTTCGTCCGTGGTCCAGATGGACGACAGACAGGTGGTTTCCGTGGTCATGACGTCAATGCCGCAGCGGTATTCCACGGAAAGACCCGCCACGCCGGGGCCCATGAATTCCATGACCTTGTTCTTCACAAAGCCGTTTTTGAACACCGCGCCAATGATGGCAAGGGCCACGTCCTGCGGGCCAACACCGGGGCGGGGCGTGCCTTCAAGCCACACAGCCACCTTTTGCGGGTTGGTCACATCGTAGGTCTTGCCAAGCAGCTGCTTGACCAGTTCCGGCCCGCCTTCGCCAATGGCCATTACGCCCAGCGCGCCGTAGCGGGTGTGGCTGTCTGATCCAAGGATCATGCCGCCGCACTTGGTCATCATTTCGCGCACATACTGGTGGATGACCGCCAGATGCGGGGGCACAAAGATGCCGCCGTACTTGCGGGCAGCGGAAAGACCGAAGAGATGGTCGTCTTCATTGATGGTGCCGCCCACGGCGCACAGGCTGTTGTGGCAGTTGGTCAGCGCGTATGGGACAGGGAATTCCTTGAGTCCGCTGGCGCGGGCCGTCTGCACAATACCCACATAGGTGATGTCGTGCGAGGCCATGGCGTCAAAACGGATGCGCAGCACGTTGTCGTCCGTGCCGGTATTGTGCGCCGCCAGAATGCGGGCGGAAAGACTGTTTTTGCGGGCGGCTTCGATATCCACGCCCTTGGCGCGGGCTTCTTCAGCCATGCTTATGCCGTTGGCGTCAATCACCACAGAACTGTTCACAATTTCGATCATGGCAGACCTTCAGGGGTTTGCGGGTCGCTGGCGCGACGCGGGTTAGCGAGCTTGCGCCGTGGCCAGTTTGAGGCCAAAGGCTATGAACACAAGGCCAGTGCAGCGCTGCATCCACTTCTGAAAACGGCTGTTCTCAAAGATGTGCCGGATGCGGCCCAACATATAGGCCAGCGGCACATACCAGAACAGACACAGTCCAGACATGATGCTGCCCAGGGTGAGAAACTGCGGGGCAAGCGGTGCGTGGGGATCCATGAACTGGGGGAGAAAAGTCAGAAAAATCAGCACAGCCTTGGGATTCAGCGCATTGGTCAGAAAGCCCTGGCCGAAGAAGTGCAGCCATTGGCGCAACGTCAGACGTTGCACTGACCGGGCGGGATTCGGCTCCTGCGCCGTTTTAACTACCGCCGCGCTTACAGGCTGGCCAGCACGTTGCCCGGCGCGTATGGCCTGAATGCCCAGCCACACCAGATAGGCCGCGCCCACATATTTGAGGATGCTGAACCACAGCACGGACTGGGCGATGATGGCCGAAATGCCCAGCATGGCTGCCGTGGTGTGCACACAGATGCCAAGGGCCACGCCCACTGCCGCGGCCTGCCCCTGCGGGCGACCATTCATGAGCGAAATTTTGGCAATAAGCGCAAAATCCGGCCCCGGCAACATTACCAGAATGGCGGCCATGGGCACAAAGAGCAGCAGAGTATCCAGTGAAATCATGGTGTAGTCCTTCATTCAAGCCAGAGCAGGAGAAATAAAAGGAGTACCTTGCGGTTGCGCCCGTCAGTCGGTTGACCTCCGAACAGAGCCGTAAAGACACTCCTTTTCTTCATATTCTACCTTCAAGAATATGCATCTGGCCGGGCAATTGGCCGTATGACTAGCCATGCAGCTGGCCCGCGCAGCATGCAGAAGTAAAGCCCGTAACCTTTCGGCCACGGGCTAACATATCTCTACAGATTTGCACCTATGATTTCGCCGAACTCCACGCAGCCCACAGTGCGCGAACCGGGCACCTGAGCGGCGAGGTCTTCGGTCACGGCCTTGGCGGCAATGGCCTTGCTCACGGCATTGCGGATGCGCTCGGCTGCCTTGGGCACGCCGATGTGTTCAAGCATCAGCGCGCCGCACAAAATGACGCTGCCGGGGTTGGCCTTGTCCTTGCCCGCAATGGTGGGGGCAGTGCCGTGGGTGGCTTCGTAAAAGGCCAGGGTGTCCGACATGTTGACGCCGGGGGCCAGCCCAAGGCCGCCCACCTGCGCCGCCAGCGCGTCAGAGATGTAGTCGCCGTTGAGGTTGGGCGTGGCAAGAATCTGGTACTGCTCGGGGCGCAGCAGGGCCTCCTGGAACATGGCGTCTGCAATGCGGTCTTTGACCACCAGACGACCAGCCACGGGTTCTTTTTCCGTGCAGGTCAGGTCGCCAAATTCCTGCGCGGCCACATCGTAGCCCCACTGGCGGAAGGCGCCTTCAGTGAACTTCATGATATTGCCCTTGTGCACAAGGGTGAGGCTCTGCTGCTTCTGGTCCAGGGCAAAGCGAAGGGCGCGACGCACCAGACGCTTGGAGCCAGCCTCGGTCATGGGTTTGATGCCCACTGCGGCGGTATCGTCCACCTTGTTCACGCCCAGTTCCTCGCGCAAAAAGGTGATAAGCTTGCGGGCCTCGGGGGTCCCGGCGGCAAATTCCACACCGGCGTAAACGTCTTCGGTATTTTCGCGGAAAATGACCATGTTGACGCGCTCGGGGTGTTTGACGGGAGTTTCAAGCCCTTCAAAGTGACGCACCGGGCGGATGCATGCGTAGAGATCAAGCCCCTGGCGCAAAGCCACGTTGAGGCTGCGGATACCCGTGCCCACGGGGGTGCCGAGGGGGCCCTTCATGGCAAGCTCTGCGCTACGCAGGGTCTGCATGGTTTCTTCCGGCAGGGGAGAGCCAGTTTCTTTCACGGCCTTGTCGCCCGCCAGCAGCTCTGTCCACTCCAGATTGATGCCGGTATTTTCGGCAGCAAGGGCAGCTTCAATGACAGGGCGCGCGGCCTTCCAGATTTCGGGGCCAATGCCATCGCCTTCGATCCAGTAGATTCTCTTGTTCATGGAATTTCCTTACCTTAGTCGTTGTCGCTGTCGTCTGCTGCCGCCACTTCCTGCTGGAGCGCACGCGCGCGTTTGAGGAGCAGTTCAAGCTGGATGTCCACGCCAATGACGCCCACGATGTTGTCCTTGTCATCCGTCACCGCGCATGAAACGGTGATGATGAGCTTGCTCGTGAAGTGCGACTGGTACACATCCATGATGTGCAGGTCGCCGGTTTTCATGGGCATCTTGAACCATTCGCGCTCCGAAAAATCGTAGCCGATGGGCAGAGCCTCGTAGGTTTCCTTGTAGACCGGGTCGGTAATGGCCGAGCAGCGCAGCTTGCCCTGGTCGTCTGTGAGGTAGCAATACTGGATAAAGGGGAATTCGCGCACAAATTCGTCAAGCCGCGCGCAGGCATGCTTGCTGAGATCCAGCAGATCCTTGCTGCGGGCAAGGCGAATGATGATGTTGGCCGAAAGTTCGCCAGCCAGCTGCTTCATGTGGTCGTATTCGGAGGCGAAGAGTTCGGGCATAAAGCGCTGTACCAGGGCTTCCATTTCTTCGTGCGAGAAGCTGGTGGTGCGGCCCGTTTCTTCGTACACGGCCATGATGGCGTCGTATATCTGGCCCACGGCAGGGTGCTTTTTGGAGACCTGCTGGTCGTTGGGCAGATTGAGGTTGGCGTTGATCCAGTAGGCAACGCCCGCGCGGCCCGTCTTGTCGGTAATGATGATGGGCACCGGGCGGCCAAGCAGATGCTTGGTGTCGAAGATGTTGTATATCTCTTCGTTCTTGGCCAGGCCGTCGGCGT
This sequence comes from uncultured Desulfovibrio sp., assembly GCF_902477725.1. Lineage (NCBI taxonomy): Bacteria > Pseudomonadati > Thermodesulfobacteriota > Desulfovibrionia > Desulfovibrionales > Desulfovibrionaceae > Desulfovibrio > uncultured Desulfovibrio sp. The sequence continues at coordinate 45,063 of NZ_CABSIF010000006.1, forward strand.
GCACGCCCGCGCTGGTGGCGTTGAAGTCGCGGCCCACAAAGGGATAGTTGTGGGGAATGCGGTAGTGCAGTTCTTTTTCAAAGAAATCGGCAACTTCGCTCAGAATCGTGGTGTCTGCGGCGGCATCGTCGCCCGTAAGCGAAATGTATTCCACCAGCAGGGCTTCCAGCGGGGTGTTGCCCGTGCGTTCGCCAAAGCCGAACAGTGTGCCGTTGACCGCGCCGCAGCCGTAGAGCCATGCGGTGACGCCGTTGACCAGCACCTTGTGGAAGTCGTTGTGTCCGTGCCATTCAAGCCACTGACCGGGAACGCCGGCCTCGTCCGTAAAGCAGCGCACAATGCGCTGCACCGAGCGGGGTAGCGCCGCACCAGGGTAGGGGACGCCGTAGCCCATGGTGTCGCACAGGCGGATTTTGACCGGCATGCCGCTCTGGCGCGAAAGCTCCATGAGACGTTGGGCCAGGGGCAGGCAGAAGCCGTAAATATCGGCTCTGGTCACGTCTTCAAAGTGGCAGCGGGGGATGATGCCCCATTCCAGCGCCTGCTCGGCCATGCCCACATACATGTCCATGGCCTGCTGGCGGGTTTTGCCCAGCTTGAGAAAAATATGGTAGTCCGACACGCTGGTGAGCATGCCGGTTTCGTCAAATTCCATGTCGCGCGCAAGCTTGAGGTCTTCCTTGGTGGCGCGTATCCAGGCGGTCACACGCGGAAAGCGGTAGCCTCTGGCGCGGCATACATCAATGCACTTGCGGTCTTTGGCCGAGTACAGAAAAAATTCCGAAGCCGTGATGAGTCCTGTTTTTCCGCCGAGTCGGTGCAGAAAATCGAACATCTTTGCCACTTGCTTGACCGTATAGGGGGGGCGGGCCTGCTGGCCGTCGCGAAAGGTCGTGTCGGTAATGCGCATTTGATCTGCCGGTCGGGGGGACAGCAGAACCTCGTCAAACGAGGTGCGGCAAACGCTGGTGTAAGGGAAAAGCTCACGGTAGAGCTGCGGTTTTTCCGGCTCCTGCATGACCAGGGTACGGCTGCCTCCAGTTTGGTGAATAATGTTGCTCATTGGGTGTCCGCCCTGCTAGCGCTATGCGCGTGGTAAAAATTGTTGCCGTAAGCCGCTAAGATAGCGGTTTATAGCCCTTGCGTCCAGTATATCTGGTGCTGCGCCCCCGGCGGCACTTGCCAGAAGGCCAAAAATAAAGGAATGTCTTTGGCTGCAAGCGCGGCGGTCTATGGGAGAGCGGACGCGCTTTTTCTGAAGGAGCGGGCATGTCTGATTGTGTGCGCTACCCGGCGCCGGGTTGCGTGGTGGAATATATGGAAGGCAATGCCGTGCAGATTGCCCTGGTCACTGAAGAGGTCGGGGGCAGGCTGCGGCTACTGTTACCCAACAGAAGGGAAACCCGGCTCAATTCTTCGCGCCTGCTGCCCTGGATAGGGCCCATGCACGGGGCGGATATGGGGCGGGAAGACGCAGTGCGCGTGCTTGAAGCGCACAGACAAAACCGCGAAGATATGGCCGTCCAGATCCCCGTCATGGACGTGTGGGAACTCGCCCAGGGCGAAGTGGAAGCGGCCCCGGCAAGCTGGTTTGCCGAGCTTTTTGAAAGCGACCCCACCACCGATCATGTGGCTGCCTATGGCCGCGCCCTGCTGGCCTGCAAAAGTCATTTTCGTTTTCAGCCCCCGGATTTTCAGGTTTTTTCAGCCGACATGGTTGAAAAACGCATGGCCGAGGAGAAAATCCGCCTTGAGCGCGAATCGCTTATTGCAGGCGGAGCCGCCTTTCTGCGCCTTCTGTGGGATGTTGCCTGCCGCAAGCGCGAGCTGCCCCAGCCCCCGCGCGAGGGCGCTGCCCTTGGCGAATGGCCCTCGCAGGAAGTGGCAGAGCGCCTAGAAGAAGTTCTTTTTTCCCGCATGATTGATCCTGAAAGTCAGGAATGGGAAAACATCTGGCGCACCCTGAGCAAGGGCATGCCGGATGTGCCGCATCTGCCCCTGCAACTGCTGGTGGCCTGGGGCAAGGTGCCACCGCACTATAATTTCTGGCTTGACCGCGCGGGCTATGCCTCGGGCGATACTTGGTGGCAGGCTTGCGCCGACGAGGTTGAATCCCTTGCCGCCGCAGGGCGCGACCCCCAGGCAGCCCTTGCCAAGAACGGACAGCCAGGCAGTCTTGATGTTTGCGATCTGCCCTGCATCAGCATAGACAGCGCAACCACGCGCGATGTGGACGATGCCTTTCATGTGGAGGCGGAGGGCGACGGCTGGGCCCTGACCCTCATGCTGGCCTGCCCCTCGCTGTTCTGGAATTTTGGCGGACCGCTGGACAAGATGGTGCTGCACCGCGGCACCAGTATCTATCTGCCGGAAGGCGACTGCCACATGCTGCCCGAAGTGCTGGGCACGGACGCCTATTCGCTGCTGGCTGGCCAGACGCGCCCCGCCCTGAGCGTGCTCGTGCATGTGGCGGCGGACGGCACCCTTGGCGAGTGCGAGATTTCGGTTGTGCAGACCAGCCTTGCCGCTAACCTGACCTATGTGGACAGTCAGGCTGTGCTTGACGCGCAGGCCGCAGGCGAACCCCTGCCGCAGAACGCGGCCACGCCCTATGCCGAACAGCTGCGTCTGGGCCTTGAACTTGCCCGTCAGCGGCAGACCGCCCGCATCGCGGACGGCGCGGTAATCATGGACAGGCCCGACCCTGTCATACGTCTTGAGGGCGAAGGGGCAGATGTGCGCGTGGAAGTTGGGCTGGATTATCAGGCCTCGGACGCGCAGATGCTGGTGGCGGAAATGATGATTCTTGCCAGCGCCGCTGTGGCCCAGTGGGCCGCGGACCAGGGCGTCGCCATGCTGCACCGCGTGCAGGATGTGGCCCTGCCCAGAGAATACGCGGGCATCTGGACGACGCCGCAGGACATGACGCGCATCATGCGCGCGCTCACGCCCTCAGGCCTTGAGGTGCAGGCCCGGCCCCACGCGGCCCTCGGGCTTGCGCGCTACACCCCTGTGACCTCGCCGCTCAGGCGTTATCCCGATCTTGTCAACGAAGAACAGTTGGTGCATTTTTTCCGTACTGGCGCGCCGCGCTGGACAGAAGCCGAGCTGACAGACCTGCTCAACGTGCTTTCGCCCGCACTGGACGCGGCGGGGCAGGTGCAGCGCTTCCGCCCGCGCTACTGGAAGCTGCTCTTCTTCCGCCAGAAGGGCGACAAAGTCTGGTGGAACGGCGTCATCACTGAAGAAAACGATGCTTTTATTACCGTGAGCCTGCCTGACCAGGGTATGTTTGTACGCGGTAAAAGGCGGCTCTTTGACGAGCGCTCGCACCCCGGCCTTGCCGTGGACGTGCGTATCGGCAAGGTGCAGCCCCTGTATAATGAAATCATGATTCTGGAAGCGGTTACGGCGGGCTAGACCAGCCTTTCGCTTCAGTCGGGCTGCGTCCCTCTTGGCCTGCGTGCCGACAGGTATTTGCGCTGCCATGTAAGATTGTGTTTTTAAGAGGACTTTTGGGGTTTTCGGGCATATCTGCCCGTATTTTCAGAGGCTTGCAGCGGAGAATTATATGCTGGAAGTATTGTGGATTGCTCTGGCCTATGTGCTTGGTTCTGTGCCGTGGGGCCTTGTTATCGCCAAGACCTTTTGCCGCATAGACCCGCGTGAAAGCGGCAGCCGCAGCACCGGGGCCACCAATGTGGCCCGCCTGTGCGGCTTTGGCTGGGGTGTGGCAACCCTTGCGTGCGACGTCTGCAAGGGGGCTGTGCCCGTGTGGCTGGCCTTTCGCATCAATCCCTCGCCCGTATTTGTGAGCGTGGTGGGCCTGGCCTGCGTGCTTGGGCACGTTTTTTCGTGCTTCATGAAGTTCAAGGGCGGCAAGGCTGTTGCCACCAGTATTGGCGTGTTCCTCCCCCTGGCTTTCTGGCATCTGCTGGCGGCCTCGGCCCTGTGCTGCCTTGTTATCTGGCGCAGCGGCTTTGTTTCGCTGGGTTCGCTCACGCTGGTCGTGGCGCTGGCCGTGGCGCTGGCCGTTACCGGCCAATGGGCCTGGCTGCCTTTGGCCCTGTGCGTGTGCGCCGTGGTGGTCTGGAAGCACAAGGAAAACATCGCCCGACTGCGTGCAGGAACAGAAAACAGCTGGCTCAAGGGCAAGCATTCGGAAAAACAGGAAGACAAGGGATAGCCTGGCTTTCCCGCAGATTTCGGCAATGTTGCGGCCCTCTGTGCCGCCATTGTCACAGCCACAAGCGCCCCTGGCCGCAAAGTGTTTTTGCAGACCAGAGGTGAGGATGGGGATTGCAAAGCCCCTTCCTGATGTCATTATCAAGGAGTTTCTCTCATGGCGCATGCGGATTTTCCGGCCTATCGCGGCCGCATGGAGTATGTTTGTCTTGACTGCGGCGCGCGTCATCCCGGCGACAGCCTGCTGTACACCTGCCCGCAGTGCGGCGGCGTGTTTCTGCTGGAAAACCTGGATTTCGACAAACTGAAAGAACGCAGCGGCGCAGAGTGGCGCGAGCTTTTTGACGCCCGCTCCGCCAGCCGCAGCACCGCGCTTCGGGGGATATTCCGTTTTTACGAGCTGCTTGCTCCCCTGCTGGACGAAGACGATATCGTGTATCTGGGCGAAGGCATCACGCCGATTATTGAAGCGGCCCCGGCCCTGCGCGACCGCGTGGGCGTGCCCTTTGCCTACAAGAACGACGGTCAGAACCCCAGCGCGTCCTTTAAGGATCGCGGCATGGCCTGCGCGTTCAGCTACCTCAAGTGGCTGTGCCGCCGCAACAAATGGGACGAAGTGCTGACCGTGTGCGCCTCCACTGGTGATACCTCGGCGGCGGCGGCCCTCTACGCCTCGTATGTGGGCGCGCCCCTCAAGAGCGTGGTGCTTCTGCCCCACGGCAAGGTGACACCCCAGCAGCTTTCGCAGCCGCTTGGCAGCGGAGCAACCGTGCTTGAGCTGCCCGGCGTGTTTGACGACTGCATGAAGGTGGTCGAGCTGCTGGCAGAAAATTACCGCGTGGCCCTGCTCAATTCCAAGAACAGCTGGCGCATCCTCGGGCAGGAATCCTACGCGTATGAAACAGCCCAGTGGTACGGCTGGGACATGACTGATCTGTGCCTCTTTGTGCCCATCGGCAATGCGGGCAACGTCACGGCCATCATGTGCGGATTTTTGAAAATGCTGGAGCTCGGCATCATCTCCTCGCTGCCCCGCGTATTCGGCGTCCAGTCCGAGCATGCCGACCCGGTGTGGCGTTATTACGATGCGCCCAAGGATGCCCGCCACTGGCAGCCCGTAACCGTCACGCCCAGCGTGGCGCAGGCCGCCATGATCGGCAACCCCGTTTCATTCCCGCGTGTGCGCAAGCTGGCGGAGGTATTTATCGAAAAAGGCGGCGAAGGGGCCTTTCAGGTGGTGCGCGTGACCGAACAGCAGATCATGGACGCCATGATTGTTGCCAATCGTCACGGCCATATTGCCTGCACCCAGGGCGGAGAATGCCTTGCTGGCCTCATGAACGCCAAGGCCCTTGGCCTGATCAGCGACAAGGAGCATGCCGTGCTTGACGCGACGGCCCATGCGCTCAAGTTCGCTGGTTTTCAGGACATGTATTTTAACGACTCCTTCCCGCCGGAATACGGCGTCACGCCAGACAAGAGTCTGGCCAACAAGCCGGAACTGCTCCTGCCCGAAAGTGCCCGTCAGGGGCGTGAAGTGGCCGAATTTGCCCGCATGGGGGCGGATGCCGTGGCTGGACGACTTTCTTTACAAAAAAAGTAAAGTTTATATTTTAGAAGCCGATAATCAAAGAAGCGGCAGCGCAGATCTGTTGCGCTGCCGCTTCTTTTTTGCTGTGCGGAATGCCGCCCCTGCTCTGGTACGTAGATTGCGTGGTATTTGAAGAATTGCCGCGTTGCGGGCTGCATGGCGTGATCTCTTGGGGAATTATCATCCTCCCGAAATGGGAGGTGCCGCATATGAATCCCCAAGGATCAATGTGCTAAGATGATAGGTTTATTACGCAAAGGATGTTTTTATGTTTTCACGCAGTATCAGGACTGCCATGTTGCTGGTCATCAGCATTGTGGTACTGGCGGTGCAGTCGGCTCTGGTTGTTGTCGTAACGCGCATGGGGGATGAGGCGAACCTTAAGGCGAGCACTCACGAAATGGATCTCACCGCGGACACGGTAAGCAAATCCCTGGGCGATTTTGGAACACAGCTCAGCATGTTCATAAACGGAGTTTCCAAACCGCCGCGACTGCGTGAATTTCTGCTTACGGGCGAAGACAAAAAAGGCGCGGAAGTTTTTCTTGCCGCCATGTCGCAAGCCGCGCCCGAAATAAATACGCTCTATCTGTTTGATGCCTCGGGCAAGCAGGTTATTCTGTGTGCTCAGGGCAAACTGGGCAAGGTTAACGATCTGGCGGAGCGCGAGTACATAAAGACCGCACTGGCTGGCAAGGCGGGTTACAGTTCTGCCCCGCTCAGGAGCATTGCCACGGGCAAGCTCATAGTCAGCGTCACTACGCCCATTTTTGACGACAAAGGAAAAGTGGTTGGAGGTGTTGGCATGTCCTACGACATAGACACCCTGACCAAAAACCTCAAGGGCATAACCATAGGTAAAACTGGCCGTGTCATTGTGGTTTCGCCCGAGGGCGTTGTGATCAGCCATGTGGACAGCGAGCTTATTCTCAAGGATATGGCCGGGGAACCGGGCGTCAGTGAAATGGTCAAGGCTGATTCCGGCAATGGCGTGGAATTTATGCGTAACGGCGAGAAACGCATGCTGGCGTGGGATGTGGCCCCCAACTGGAACTGGCGCGTGGGCGTGACAGTGAGCCGTGATGAAATAGAGGCCCCTGCCCATGAGCAGCGTAACGTTATGCTGGTGGTGGGCTTTATCACTATTCTGTCTCTGGTGGGCATTTGTCTGTTTGCGCTGGACAAGGTGGTTGTGCGCCCCTTGCGGCAGTTGCAGGCTTTTGCTTCAGACGTTGCGGACGGCAATCTTGAGTCCTCCCTGACGATCAACCTGCGCAATGAAATTGGTCATCTGGCTGACAGCCTGCGCAGCATGGTAGGCAGTCTCAAGGCCAAGATCGCCGAGGCTGATGAAAAAAGCCGTCTGGCGCAGGAAGAATCGGAACGCGCCGCCAGTGCAACAAAAGAAGCTGAAGCCGCCCGCATGGCTGCCGAACAGGCCAAGGCCGATGGCATGCTGCATGCCGCCACCGAGCTTGAAGGCGTTGTGGAGGCCGTAACAACGGCTTCGGAAGAACTCTCTGCCCAGGTGGAACAGGCCAGTCGCGGCGCTGAAAGCCAGACCGCGCGTGTGGGCGAGACAGCCACGGCCATGGAAGAAATGAACGCCACCGTGCTTGAAGTGGCGCGCAATGCCGGGCAGGCGGCTGAATCTGCCAAAACCGCCAAGAACAAGGCTGAAAGCGGCGCAGATGTAGTGGCCCGTGTGGTAAAGGATATCAGCCGCATCCAGACCAGCGCAGTGGAACTGAAAACGGAAATGACCTCGCTCGGCAAGCAGGCCGAGAGCACGGGGCAGATCCTGGGCGTTATTTCGGATATTGCCGACCAGACCAATCTGCTGGCGCTCAATGCGGCCATTGAAGCGGCGCGCGCTGGCGAAGCCGGGCGTGGATTTGCCGTGGTAGCCGATGAGGTGCGCAAACTTGCGGAAAAGACCATGACCGCCACCAAGGAAGTGGGCGACGCCATCCGCGATATCCAGAATGGCACCCGTAAAAACGTGGGCAATGTGGAACAGGTTGTAGGCATGATTGACACCGCCACCACGCTTGCGAGCACCTCGGGCGAAGCCTTGAACGAAATCGTGGAACTGGTGGACGCCACGGCCCAGCAGGTGCAGTCCATCGCCACAGCTGCGGAAGAACAATCCTCCACCAGCGAAGAGATCAACCGCTCCATTGAAGACGTGAACCGTATCTCGCTCGAAACCAGCTCCGCCATGCAGCATTCTGCCGGGGCGGTTTCCGACATGGCCCAGCAGGCCCAGGTCTTGCGCGGGCTTATCAGCAGTATGAAATCCGGAAACTAGCCAGTGATGGTGGAAAACAGCGGCAGGTATGCCCGCCAGGCTGAACTTGTTGCTGAAGTATTTTAAAATCAAGCTTGACGTCTGACTGCAAGCGGCTCCTGCTCACGTGGGGGCCGCTTTTTTCATTCTCGTTTTGTCGCTGCCACAAGGCGCACGTGCAGGTATTACTGTTAATTATTTTAATATCAGTGTTAATAAATGCAGACATATGTGAACGTGACGTGAAGGAATCAAGATTCAGATAACAATGAATTATCAGTTATTTCAGGTGATAATCGTAAAATTAAATATCTTGATATATTGGAACATATATTGCAGATGCCTTCCATTTGAGGTTTTAGCAAGATCGCAGTGGACAGTCTGAATTGAAATGATCTGTTTTGCAGTGAGGAGGCTAGTTTATGTCGGTACGCAGCATCAGAATGGCAATGATGCTTCTTGTGGGCGGGGTGGTTTTTGTGGTGCAGTCAGCCCTGATTGTCGTGGTTGCCCGCTACAGCTATGAGGCCAGCCTGACGTCAAGCGTAGATCAGATGCGCCTTCTGGCTGGCACCATTGCCAAGTCGCTGGGCGACTTTGGCGAGCAGCAGCAGATGGTGCTGCACGGAGCCGTACTGCAACCTGCCCTCAAGGAATATTTGCGTAACCGGCACGATAATGGCGAAGCCGCAGGTTTTCTCTCGGCCATGTCGCGCTCGGCAGACGAAGTAAACTCCTTCTTTCTGTTTGATACGGAAGGCACCCAACTGATCAACCGTGTTCACGGCAAGGAAGGCAGCCTCAAAAATTTTGCCCACCGCGAGTATATTCGCCAGACGTTCAATGGCAAGCCAGGCCTGAGCGACACTCCGTCAAAAAGCGCGATCACGGGCAAGCCCATTGTGGGCGTTGCCGATGCCATAGTGGACGAGAACGGCAAGGTCATTGGCGGCGTGGGCATGGCCTATGCCATTGACGGCCTGATGGAAAACTACATTAACGACATCCATCTGGGCAAAACGGGCTATCCGTTTATTGTTGCGCCCACGGGCGTCATGGTCGGGCACCCTGACAGCGAGCGCGTACTCAAGGATGTTTCCAAGGAAGCAGGCATTGCCAAGATTCTTGCCACGCCGTCGGGCGTGGAACCTTTCACCAGTGGCGGCATGGAAAAAATGCTGGCGTGGGCGCCGGTTCCGGGCTGGAACTGGAAGGTTGTCATCACCATGGATCGCGCGGAGATTGAGGCCTCGGCCAACAGCCAGCGCAACATCATGGTTTGCGCTGGCTTTGCCGCAATCCTGCTGCTTGTGGGCATTACCCTGCTGGCCCTTGAAAAGATCATCGTCAAACCCCTGCAAGAGCTGGAATCCTATGCCCGGTCGGTGGCGGCGGGCGAGCTTGACCGCAGCCTGACCCTTGTGCGGCGTAATGAGATTGGTCATCTGGCAGACAGCCTGCGCAGCATGGTGGGCAGCCTTAAAGACAAAATAGCCGAAGCAGACGGAAAAAGCCTTCTGGCGCAGGAAGAATCAGAACGCGCAGCCAGCGCAACAAAGGAAGCCGAAGCCGCCCGCATGGCTGCCGAACAGGCCAAGGCCGATGGCATGCTGCATGCCGCCACCGAGCTTGAAGGCGTTGTGGAGGCCGTAACAACGGCTTCGGAAGAACTCTCTGCCCAGGTGGAACAGGCCAGTCGCGGCGCTGAAAGCCAGACCGCGCGTGTGGGCGAGACAGCCACGGCCATGGAAGAAATGAACGCCACCGTGCTTGAAGTGGCGCGCAATGCCGGGCAGGCGGCGGAATCCGCCAAGGCCGCCAAGAGCAAGGCTGAAAGCGGCGCGGATGTAGTGGCCAGCGTGATAAAGGATATCAGCCGCATCCAGACCAGCGCCGTGGAGTTGAAATCGGAAATGACCACGCTCGGCAAGCAGGCCGAGAGTACGGGGCAGATTTTGGGTGTTATTTCGGACATTGCAGACCAAACCAACCTGCTGGCGCTCAATGCCGCCATAGAAGCGGCGCGCGCAGGCGAGGCCGGGAGAGGGTTTGCCGTGGTAGCCGATGAGGTGCGCAAACTGGCGGAAAAGACCATGACCGCCACCAAGGAAGTGGGCGACGCCATCCGCGATATCCAGAACGGCACCCGCAAAAACGTGGGCAACGTGGAGCAGGTAGTGGGTATGATTGATACCGCCACCACGCTTGCGGGCACTTCCGGCGAGGCCCTGCATGAAATTGTGAATCTGGTGGATGCTACGGCCCAGCAGGTGCAATCCATCGCCACCGCCGCGGAAGAACAGTCTTCGACCAGCGAGGAGATCAACCGCTCCATTGAAGACGTGAACCGTATTTCGCTAGAAACCAGCTCCGCCATGCAGCATTCTGCCGGGGCGGTTTCAGACATGGCCCAGCAGGCCCAGGTGCTGCGCGGGCTTATCAGCAGTATGAAATCCGGGCATTAGCCGCCCGGCTGTAAGTACCAATATGGGGGGCCTTGCCGCATGGCAGGGCCCCTTTTCATATGGTTTTTCCGGGTCAGCTTTTTGGGCTGCCCACAGAGGCTTGCAAAAGAACAGAGCATCAGTAGTGTGGAAAAAACACCAGCAAACCCGGAGGCTCCATGCGGCAGACTACGATCATTGCTCTTTTGTTCATGCTGCTGGCGGTGACTGCCAGTGCGGCAGATTACAAGGACGTAGCCTCCGGCGTGCGCTATACGCACATCGGCGACTACAGCGTTGAACGGCTGAACAAAATTCTTACGTCAGAAGTGGCGACCTTCAGCAATTTCAAGATGCAGTACCCGCAAGCCGCCAATGGCGTGAGCCTGTACAAGGTGCTGTATACAACCATGATTCCGGAACAGGGCAATCGGCCCACGCTGGCTTCCGGCCTTGTGGCAGTGCCGCAAACCGCCCCAAAAAAGTTGCCTGTGGTTTCGTACCAGCACGGCACGGTATTTACTCGCACGGCGGTGCCTTCCCACCCTGAGGAATCGGACGAAACACGCATTGTGACCGCGCGGCTGGCGGGGAACGGCTATGTGGTGATAGGCGCGGACTACATCGGCAAGGGTGATTCCACAGAGCCGGACAGCTACATGGTGCGCGAGTCAACAGTGCAGGCCTGCATGGATATGCTTTTTGCCGCCCGAGCGGTGCTTGCTGATCTGGGTATTGAAGAGGATGGCCTCTATCTTAGTGGCTGGTCGCAGGGCAGCTGGAGCACCCAGCAGTTCCGCCATCGGCTCGAATCCCTGAACATGCCCGTCAAGGCGGCGGCAACGGCAGCCGATCTGTACCTGCTGCTGACCCGCTGGATAAACAATCCCTCATCGCTTGACGCCACGTGGCTCGCGGGCAGCGTTATTCTGTTTACCTATTCCTACGCCTACTATTACGACATGCCCGGCCTGCCCCAGACCATCATCAAGCCAGAGTATCAGGCTGTTTGCCGTGATTTTTACGAGAACAAGATCGGTTGGGAAGAGTTGCAACCGCAGATACCCGCCAAGATTGCCGACCTGGTGCAAGAGGAAGTTATGGCGCAATCCTCGGCGGGTATGGATACCTTTTTTCGCAGATTGCGCGACAATCAGGCCTTCATGTGGCGCTCGGCAACGCCTTGCCGCTACTATTACGGCAAGGTGGATGAAGTCATGCCGCCCTATGTGTCCACCCTTGCCGTGGGCTACACCATCACCGCAGGGGGAGCCAGGGCTGAAGCCGTGTATGCTGGCGACACCGCCGACCACCGCGGTGGGTTTTTGTATGGAGTGGGGGATCAGAAGGATTTTTTTGACAGCAAACGCTAAACAGCTCTTTTGCCCGCTGGCTGCATCAGAAAGCTTTGCCTGAGAGCAAAGGACAATGCAAAAATCAGATAGTTCCGGCTTCTTTTCGTGCTGCGGCCAGGAGGTTGGAAACCAGCCTCCTGACCGCAGTTCTTGTTATAACCATGTGTTGTAGCGGCGCATAAAGGCTCCCTTTACCAGCGTGGCCAGGGTCAGATAACCCGCAAGCACCGCAGCCAGCCAGGGAAAGTAGCTGGCGGGCAACGCGCCCATGTCCAGCCCCTGACCCAGAGCGGTGAAGGGAATGGCTGTGCCCACAGCAACGCCAAGGCCCGTGAGCAGGGTCACCTGCCATGCGGCGCGGCTGTGCAGCAGGGGAATGCCCGGGGTGCGCAGCATGTGAATGACCATGGTCTGCGTCCACAGCGATTCCACAAACCAGCCCGCCTGAAACAGGGCGGCAAAGCTCGCCTGATCGGTACTGCTCATGGCTTGCCAGCCGCCTGCGGGCATGGGCACCACGGCAGGGCAGATCACCCAGAACAGCAGGGCGTAGGTTGTGAGGTCAAAGACCGAGCTGGTAGGCCCGAGCCAGAACATAAACCTGCGGATGCTGTCCGTGTCCCAGTTGCGGGGCTTGCGCAAAAAGTCCTCGTCCACATTGTCCCAGGGCATGGCCGTGCAGGAGACATCGTAGAGCAGGTTGAGCACCAGAATCTGCAGGGGCGTCATGGGCAAGAACGGCAGAAACACGCTGGCCGCCAGCACGGAGAACATGTTGCCGAAGTTGGAACTGACCGTAATCTTGATGTATTTGATTATATTTGCATAGGTGCGGCGGCCTTCCATCACCCCGGCCTCAAGTACGGTGAGGTCTTTTTCCAGCAGGATGACGCCTGCGGATTCCCGCGCCACGTCCACGGCGGAATCTACGGAAATACCCACATCGGCATTCTTCATGGCAGGGGCATCGTTGATGCCGTCGCCCATAAAGCCCACCACATGGCCGTTGCCGCGCAGGCAGGTCACAATGCGGGCCTTCTGGCGAGGGCTGAGCTTGGCGAAAATGTCGGCCTGTTCAACGGCGATTTTCAGGGCCTCGTCGTCCATCTCTTCAATTTCTGCGCCCAGCAGGATGTTTTTCCCCGGCAGCCCCACCTGACGGCATACGCTACGGGTAACGGCATCGTTGTCGCCTGTCAGCACTTTTACGCGCACGCCGTGTTCGTTGAGCGCGGCCAGAGCCTTTGATGCGGAATCCTTGGGCGGATCAAGAAAGGCCAGATAGCCCAGCAACACCATATCTTTTTCGTCCGCCACAGAGAAAACGCCGCCCGGTGCGGACATGGTTTTGTGCGCCACGCCCACCACGCGCATGCCGTCGTTGTTGTAACGGCGCACGCGCTCCAGTATTTCCGCCTGGAGTTCAGACGTGAGCGGTTCGACCTGCCCGTGATATTCGGCATAGGCGCATACGGTGAGCATTTCTTCTAGCGCGCCCTTGGTGATGATCTGGGTTTTGCCCGTGGTGTCGGCCACCACAACGCTCATACGGCGGCGGCTGAAATCAAAGGGCATTTCGTCCACAAGGCTGTATTCCTTGCGTAGGGGCTGCATGCTCAGTTCATCGGCGTGGTTGACGATGGCGGCGTCCAGCAGGTTTTTGAGGCCGGTCTGGAACCAGCTGTTCAAAAAGGCGTGGCGCAGCACTCGGGCGTCTTCCGTGCCATGAATGTCGAGCGAATACTCAAGCACAATCCTGTCTTGCGTGAGGGTACCCGTCTTGTCGGTACACAGCACATCCATGGCCCCAAGGTTCTGGATGGCGTTGAGGCGGCGGGCAATAACCTTTTTGCGGGCCATAAACACGGCCCCGCGCACCAGATTGGCGGATACCACGGTGGGCAGCATCTCGGGCGTAAGACCCACGGCGACGGAAAGGGCAAACAATGCGGCTTCCACCCAGTCGCCCTTGGTGAAGCCGTTGATAAAAAGCACCACCGGGGCCATGCAGATCATGAACCGCAAAAGCAGCCAGGAAACGGAGTTCACGCCTTTGTCAAAGCTGGTGGGTGTAGTGGTTGCAGCAATCTGGCGCGCCAGAGAGCCGAAAAGCGACGCTCCGCCCACAGCCAGCACAAGGCCGTAGGCCGCGCCGCTGACAACGTTGCTGCCCATGAAGGCCAGATTGTCGCAATCAAGGGGCGAGGCGGCGGCAGTGTCGGCGGGCAGGGCATGGGGGAACTTTTCCACCGGTTCGCTCTCGCCAGTGAGGGAAGACTGACTGACAAAAAGATCCTTTGCCCGCAGGATCCGCATGTCGGCGGGGATCATGTCGCCTGCGGCCAGGCGCACCACATCGCCCACCACCAGCGAATTGATGGGCAGTTCCTTGCCTTCGCCCTCGCGCACCACTTCAATGGTGGTTTTGACCAGCGATTCAAGACGGGCCACGGCATTGCCGGAGCGGGCCTCCTGCACGAAATGGAGCACGCCGCTGATGCAGACCATGACCATCACGATAATAACGGCGGTGAGGTCTTTTTCTCCGGCGGTTACAAGCAGATAGTCGGTAAAGAAAGAAATGCAGGCCAGCAGCAGGAGCACAACGCTGAAGGGATTGATAAACGAGGTGAACAGGCGTTTGGGCAGGCTGTCCCTGCCCTTGGCGGCAAGGATATTGGCACCGTACTGATGGCGCATCTCATGCACCTGATGGCGGGAAAGGCCATCGGGTGAGGAGTTAAACGTCTGCAATGCTTCGTCCGGCTCAACGCGCGCGGCATCAAGCAGGCGGGTTGTAGCCTGACGGACCAGTTCAGTACTGACGGTATGTGCGGCGGGGCCTTTGCGGCCAAAAAAACGGGCAAACGGCACAACAAGGCCGTGCGGCAAAAAAGAGCGCAGAACCATAAAATCCTCCTGGGAGCACGCGCAACGCGTTACCCGCAGGAAGATTTTCAGCTACGGGAACGGAATGGCGTGGAAAGAGTGGTGCGACGTAAACTGTCAGGTTCCGAAGGGGAACTGTGGCAACTGTCGGACGGCATGTAGGAAGCTCCTTCCATAGGGTTGAGGGTGACCGCCTGCCAGAGGGCAGACACATAAAAAGAGTATGGCCGCAACGGGCCATCCGCGCGGAACCTATTCGCTCCGGACATTATTGTCAAAGGGGGAAAACGGAAGCCTATTCTGCCGTGTCGGCGCTAAATCCATGTTTTCTGCGGTTGGGCTCGGCGGAATGTGTCATTTCGTCAAGAAAGTCATGCAAAAAACATATGGCGTCTACTGAAACGGATTCGCACAGATGTGGCGGGTCATTGGGGTGGATGCCGCCGGGCCGCAAATCCTTACAGGAGAGGCTGCCGAAACGGTCAATAAACTGGGCTGCAAACTGTGCGCACAGATCAACGATTTCGGATTCTTCCTTGCCCAGCTCCGCGCCGCGCAGGCCGATAAGCAGCAAGCCGCCCTCCACAAGCCCGCACTGTCCGCCTGTGCCGCCAGCTCCGTGGCAACCTACGGTGGCAGTGTAAATCTGCGGGTGCAGCGGTTCCTGGAGTGTGTTTTCCAGACAACGCAGGGTCGTGCGGGCGCAATTGAGATCTCTGTCCCAATAATAGTGGCGCACCAGGGCGGCCACTCTGTCATGCGTACTCATGGTTTTCCTCTCAGGTGCAGCAGTGTTTTCCATCTGGGAAGATAGACGTTCAGGTCAAGATATTCAGGTGGAAGGTGCAGAGGCGCCGCAGTTTGCAGCGCACTGGCCACATCGTCCACGCTGCCGGTGCGCGGCAGGCTGGCTACATCTTGCAGGGGGCAGAGGTCAAAGTCGTCTGTGGGCAGCATGGCCACGACGGGCAGCCCCTTGATGGCGGCTTCAAGCGCCACAGTGGTGGAGTTGGAGGCCCAGACCACCACGCCGGGAGCAAGCTGGTCGGCAATGGGGCCATCCACAACTTGCACGTCCTGCGCACGGCGACCCAGCAAGGCGTTCAGTCTTTCCTGAACGGGCAGGTAGGGGTGCGGCTTTACGCGGATTTCCCAGCCGTCAAGCAGGCCTGCATGCAGCGAACGGGCAAGCAGAGCCAGATGGGCCTCGGTTTCGTCAGCAAAAAAGCTGGTTACAGCCAGCAGACGCCGGGGAGCAGGCGTGGAATCATGGCCCGCAGCAACGCTGGCCTTTTGCGCATCTTTGTCGGCCAGATAGAGGTAACGCAGAGCTTCCACTTCGCCCAGCCGCTCGGCGGGCACGCCTGCCTCGCGCCACTGCGAGCACGCGGATTGCCCGTTGCCCCGCACCATGTCGGGCTGGAAAGCGGCCAGTTCTCCCGTAAAGGTGCGCGGGTCGTCAAAATAACGAAAGTCTGTGGGCCGAATGGTGGAATGCTGCGCGCCGATGACGGGGCCGTTGTCCGCCTCGTGCATGGTCTGCGTGAGCATGCGTTCCCACGGGCAGTTCTCCAGCGGGAAGAGCGTCCAGCGCTGCGGGCCTGCCATGGCGGCATACCGCTTGAATGCCCGGTGTTGCAGGCAGCGTTCAAGGCAGCGCCAGCCCCGGAACGATTCCGCCCAGTAGGGGCCGAGGTAGGTCCAGAAATCAAGCTGCGAGCCTGTAAAATGAAAGGCCGCGCGGGCTTCTTTTTCCAGCCGCAGGCTGGCAAGGCACAGGCGCGCGTAGCGGAACAGGGCGGCTATGAGGTCGCCTGTGGTCAGAAATTCTTCAAGATAATGGAAGCTCGCGCCGTCCCTGCCTTCACGGCGAAAGCGGTCGCGCAGGGCAATACACTGGGCCAGACTGAGCTGGGGCGCAGGAAAGCGGATGAAAAGCCAGCGCACAAAGTGCCCGGCGGTCTGGGCATGCTCCCCGGCGTTCCCATGTTCTTGCGCCTCCGCATCGGCGGTGGCGTTCAGCGCATCGTGCAGGCTCTCCCAGTAGCGGGAACGATAGCGGCCATTTTCCGCAGCCTTCATGTCCACATTGGGAAAGTAGGTGGCGATGGTGGCAGCCTGCCCCTGAGCGGGCGGCAGCGGGTTTTTGGCTGAAAAAGGCGGCAGGTGGCGGCGTACAGTCCACCACCAGTGGGCGTAGCGGGCCAGCGCGCGCAAGGGGGGAGGCGTTGCGTCATAAACCTTGCGCAGCAGACTGCGGGCTGGCTCAAGCGGAACCGGAGCTTCGCTGCATTCTGCAAACAGCCTGTGGCCAGATTTGCACATGCGCGCAAGCGCGCCGCGCAGGTCTTCATCCCCGCCAAAAACGCGCAGGGAGGCAAATCCGCCCTCGTCCATGAGGCGCTCAAGGGTGCGCAGCTTGTAAACAGTGTAGAGCCCGGGCGTCATCTTGGGATGGCGCTCGTACAGCAGCGAACACCACCACATGGAGAGTTTTTCGCCGCAACGCAGATGCTGCTGCACCTCGCGCCCGCCAACGCGCATGCGTCCCAAATCGTGCGCCCAGGCCATATGCTCGGCACGGATGGTCGTCAGTTCATCGCGCAGGCGCGCAGACAGCGAAATTTCGCCACTGGGCGCTTCCCATCCGTCCCAGTGCGCAACAAGCCGTTGGGGCAGGGCCTGACCCGACTCTGTTTCGGCCTTGCCGTTGGGGCTGTAGCCCGGGGCCGTGCACAGCGCGCGCGCCGCATCCGGCAGCATCGGGCCTATGACAAGAACAAGCTCTTTCATGCTGAACCCCTAGCGCTCCTTAATCCCGGCGTCTTCTGCTTCGGGCGCGGCGCTGGCCTCGTTGAGGGCTGCCCAGATGGCAAGGCCGTAGGGCGGCTGCAACACGCCTTTTTCGGTGATGATGCCAGTGATAAGCTCTGCGGGGGTTACGTCAAAGGCAAAATTGTACACGGGCACATCTGCGGGTGTCAGGCGCGTATCACCCACATGGGTGACCTCGCGTTCCGGGCGCTGTTCAATGGGAATGCCGCTGCCGTCGGATGTTGTGGGGTCAATTGTGGAGAGCGGGGCAGCCACGTAGAAGGGAATATTGAAGTGCTTTGCCAGCAGGGCAACGCCATAGGTGCCGATCTTGTTGGCCGCGTCGCCGTTGGCGGCAATGCGGTCGGCCCCCACCACCACAGACTGCACGAGCCCCTTGCTCATGAGCAGCGCGCAGGCATTGTCGCAGGCAACGGTAACGGGGATATTGTCCTTGTGCAGTTCCCAGGCCGTGAGGCGCGCGCCCTGGAGGAAGGGCCGTGTTTCATCGGCAATAACCTTGATGCGTTTGCCCTGCTCCACAGCACCGCGGATAACCCCAAGCGCCGTGCCATAGCCCGCAGTGGCCAGGGCGCCAGCATTGCAGTGGGTGAGCACGGTGTCGCCGTCTTTCAGGCAATCCGCGCCAAAACGGCCCAGAGTCTTGCATGCTTCCACATCTTCGGCCTGCATTCTGGCGGCCTCGTCAAGAAAGGCCGCGAGCAGGGGGGCGCGGTCGCCGCGTCCGCTGTTCATGACCTTCCACCAGCATCTGCGCATGCGTTCAACGGCCCAGCGCAAGTTTACGGCGGTGGGGCGGGCATTGGCAATGCGGTCGAGCAGTTCTTCAAGCTGGGTGGCCCAGCCGGGGCCGCTGGTTTCGTTCAGCGCAAGGGCGCAGCCCCAGGCCGCAGTGACGCCAATGGCCGGAGCCCCGCGCACAACCATGGTTTGTAACGCCGATACAATGTCGTCTGTATTACGGCAGATCACTTCAGTTTCCTGCTCTGGCAGCAAGCGCTGGTCAAGCAGGTGCAGCGCAAGATTTTGCCTGTCAAAGCGAATATGATCTTCCATGGTTTGCCTCCGCAGGATTCGAGATATTTATCAAGGATACACAACTATGCGCTGAAGGCAAAGCGCAGTTGGCGGCATTCCGCCGTAAACCATATAAAAAACATGCCCCATCAAGAGGTTCTGCGGCCCGCAATGCTTTACAAACAGGCGCGCGGCTGGCTATGCTGCGGCTTGACAAAATCGTTTCCGGCGCGATGTGAGCGCCCGGTAAACGCACTGGCTTCCTGTGGGGCTGCGCGGCAGGGTGGAGTCCATGCCTGCATGGTGCGGGCGTGACCTGTTGCGAGCGCATGGGACAGACTGCATGTCGATCAACTTAGGAGCTATCAGACATGGAAGAGTTTTCGCGGATTCGCCGCCTCCCCCCCTATGTTTTTGCGGTGGTGGGAGACCTCAAAATGCGGCTGCGTCGGCAGAATATCGACATCGTGGACTTCAGCATGGGCAATCCGGACATCGCAACGCCCGCACCCATCGTCGAAAAGCTTGTTGAGGCAGCACAGAAGCCGGTGAACCACCGCTACTCGCTTTCGCGCGGTATTCCGAACCTGCGCAAAGCCATCTGTGATCGCTATGCCCGCCACTACGGCGTGCAGCTCGACCCTGACAGCGAAGCCATCGTGACCCTGGGTTCCAAGGAAGGCCTGGCCCACCTTTCGCTGGCTATTCTTGAGCCCGGCGATGTGGTGCTCGCACCCGACCCGACTTACCCCATCCACAAGTACGCGCCCATCATTGCAGGCGCGGACGTGCGCAGCGTGCCCATCGGCCCTGGCCGCAACTTTTTTGAAGACCTTGAGGCCGCCATGCGTCAGGCCTGGCCCAAGCCCAAGGTGCTTTTCATCTGCTATCCGCACAACCCCACCACCGAAGTGACGGATCTGGAATTCTTCCAGAAGATTGTGGACTTCGCCAAGGAAAACCACATCTGGGTCGTGCATGATCTGGCTTACGCCGATCTGGTTTTTGACGGCTACAAGGCCCCCAGCTTTTTGCAGGCCAAGGGCGCCAAGGATGTGGGCGTGGAATTCTACTCCCTGTCCAAGAGCTATTCCATGCCCGGCTGGCGCGTGGGTTTTGCCGTGGGCAACAAGGATCTTATCCATGCCCTGGCGCGCATCAAGAGCTATCTGGATTACGGCATGTTCCAGCCCATCCAGATTGCCTCCACCGTGGCCCTCAACGGCCCCGAAGACTGTGTGCACCAGATCCGCGACGTGTATCAGGAACGGCGTGACCGCCTCATCGAAGGCCTGAACCGCATCGGCTGGGAAACGCCTTCGCCCAAGGCGACCATGTTTGTGTGGGCGCACATTCCCGAACCCTTCCGCAAGATGGGCTCCGTGGAATTTTCCAAGCTGCTGTTGCAGGAGGCCCACGTGGCCGTTTCGCCTGGTCTGGGCTTCGGCTCCTACGGCGACGAATACGTGCGTTTTGCCCTGATTGAAAACGATCAACGCACGCGGCAGGCTATTAGCAGTATGCGGCGGTTGTTGTCGGGCGTCTCCGACTAAACCTGTTTCGCCCTCCGCGCCTTTTTGCTTCCGGCGGCGTCAGGCGGTCTTTTTATTCCGGTCGAGTACCATCAGAGTACACCCCCTGCATAAAAAGCCCGCCTTCCTTGCCGGAAGGCAAAAATTCGCAGGATGGCAAAACAGGTTTTGAAAGTATCTTTTGCCCCCTGGACAGCGTCAACGGCCCGTTTCAGTCCAGGTCTGCACCAGCATGTACCATCCCTGGCCTGAAACGGGTCGTTTTCTTGCCAGGGAACAAAAACTCGCTTTCAAAAGCCGTTTTTTCGGACGGTAAGAAGCGAGGTCAGAATTACTGAAATCGGCGGGGTCGGGAGGTTTTCCGGCCCCGCCGCAGCAACCATAAGGCCGCACATGGCCAACAACCGCGCAGGCCCGCGGCGGACAGACCGGGGTTAGGCAGCAGATTCGGAGGCGACATGACAAAGAACAGCGATAAACCCCTGGTAGTGGGCCTTGCCGGATTCGGCACCGTGGGCGGCGGCCTTGTGCGTCTGCTTGACGAAAACGCCGATCTCATTCGCCGCCGTTGCGGGCGCGATATCGTGCTCAAAAAGGTGCTTGTGCGCAACGCCACCAAGGCCCGCAGCGCCCAGTTGCCAGCCGGAACCGAGCTTACCACCGATTACCGCGCGCTTACCGATGATCCTGAAATTGACGTGCTGGTGGAACTGATCGGCGGCATCGACAATGCCCGCACCATCATCGACCGCGCCCTTGATCAGGGCAAACACATCGTCACCGCCAACAAGGCCCTGCTGGCTGAGGAAGGTCTGGCCCTGTTCCAGAAGGCTGACCGCAAAAAGCGCATTCTGCGCTACGAAGCCAGCGTGGCCGGGGCCATCCCCATTGTGGAAACGCTGAAGGAAAGCCTCACGGGCAACCGGATTGAATCGCTCATGGGCATTCTCAACGGCACCAGCAACTATATTTTGTCTGAAATGACCAGCAACGGCATGGATTTTGACGTTGCGCTCAAGCAGGCCCAGCAGCTGGGCTATGCCGAGGCCGATCCCACGCTGGACATTGATGGTCACGATGCCGCCCACAAGCTTATTCTGCTTATCCGTCTGGCCTACGGGGTGCACTATCCCTACACGGCCCTTTCGGTGCGCGGCATTCGCGGGCTTTCTGGCATGGATATCCGCCTTGCGCGCGAATTTGGCTACCGTATCAAGCTCATTGGTCAGGTGCGCGAGGTGCCCGGCGCCGAGGGCTCTGAGGGTGAAGGCAACATCCGGCTTGAGGCCGGGGTGTTCCCCGCCCTTGTGTACCACAAATTTTTGCTGGCCCGCGTGGGCGGCGTGTACAACGCCGTTCGGGTGGACGCCAACGCTTCCGGCCCGCTGTTTTTCCACGGGCGCGGCGCGGGCGATCTGCCCACAGCCGGGGCCGTGCTGGGCGATCTGCTGGCCGTTGCCCGCGATGAACGCCCCAACAACACCGGCTTTGTGGGCAAGGAACTGCCCAAGGCCTCCATCGTGCCGCCGGAAGAATGGCGCTCGTGCTACTACGTGCGCGTCATGGTGCAGGACACCCCCGGCGTGCTGCGCGATCTTTCGGGCTGCATGGCCGCCGAGGGCATCAGCATGGCTCAGGTTATCCAGAAGAGCGATGAAGGCAACGGCGTGCCGCTGGTCTTCATGACCCACGAAACCACGGCCCGCGCCATGAGCGACGCACTCCAGCGCACCATGGACGCTGGCCTGCTCAAGGAACCCGCGGTGTACTTCCGCGTGTTGGGAGGAGCATGATAATTTTTGATGAACCATATGTCTCGCCAGAGCTGCTCGACTACGCGGCAGCCCGGCGGGAACCGGTGCTCGACAATGCTGTGGCGCGGGACTTGTCCCGCGCCCGCGCGCTTTCTGGCGCAGCGCCCCTGAACCTCATGCCGGAAGCGGAATTTGCGGCCCAGTGCCGGAAGCCCTGCCCGGACTGCGCGCCCCCGCGCATTTATACCTGCTCGGAAAATTCCCTGGCCTGGGTTTGCGACCATGTGGACAATGCCGAGCTTGTCAGCGGCATTGAAAAGCTCAAGAACAAGGCCAGGACCCGCGAGTTGCTGCGCCCCCTCTACGATGATTATTTCTATCGCAGACTCAGCCTTGATGCCCTGCGCCACCTGCCTTTTGAAGAACTGCGCCTGCCCTGCGTGGTCAAGCCTTCTGTGGGCTTTTTCAGCCTGGGCGTGCGCATTGTGCGCACCCGCGAAGACTGGCAGGCCGCCCTTGCCGCCATTGAGCAGGAAGCAACGCACTGGCGCGAGCAGTATCCAGACAGCGTGGTGGACAGCGAGGACTGGCTCATCGAGGAATACATTGACGGCGATGAATACGCCGTGGATGTGTACTTTGACGCACAGGGGCAGGCCGTGATCTGCAACATCCTGCGGCACGAATTTGCTTCCGCTTCGGACGTGAGCGACCGCCTGTACTACACGGGCGCTTCTGTGGTACGCTCACACCTTGCGGAGTTCGAGGCATGGTTCAACAAGGTTAACTCCTTGCTGGGTCTGCGGAATTTTCCCACCCATGTGGAGCTGCGGCGTGATGCCCAGGGACGTATACGGCCCATAGAATTCAATGCCCTGCGTTTTGCGGGCTGGTGCTGCACGGACGTCACCCTGTTTTCCTGGGGCTTCCACACCTACGGCTGCTTTCTGGAAGGGCGGCGGCCCGATTGGGACAAGGCTCTGGCAGGGCGCGAAGGCAAGCTCTACACCCTCATTGTGCTGAACAAGCCGGAAAACTGCCCGCCCGTGCGCAACTTTGATTACGAGGCATTGAGCCGGGGCTTTGCCCGTGTGCTGCATGTGCGCAAAAGCGATTTCACGCGCTACGGGCTGTTTGGTTTTCTCTTTACCGAAACGCCGGAAAACCAGCGTGAAGAGCTGGACCGCATAGCCCGCTCCGACCTGCTGGAATTCACAAGTTGAGGCAGCCGTGGAAACTCTTGAAATAAGCACCCGCAGCCGTTGCGAGATGGTCGACATCACGGCGGAGCTACGCTCGCTGGTGCGTCGCAAGGCCGCAGATGGCCGCTGGCAGAGCGGCGCTCTGGCTCTGTTTTGCCCGCACACCACCTGCGGCCTCACTGTCAACGAAGGCGCAGACCCTGACGTGCGGCGCGACATGCTGGCCTTTTTCAGCCGCCTTGCCCCGGAGCATGGCGATTACCGCCACGCTGAGGGCAACAGTGATGCCCACATAAAAACCACCCTGCATGGGCCATCCCTTCTGCTGATTGTGGAGAAGGGCGAACTGTGCCTTGGCACCTGGCAATCTGTTTACCTGTGCGAGGGCGACGGCCCCCGCCGACGCAACCTGTGGCTGCAATGGCTGAAGTCCGACGACTAGAGCATTTCGTGGCAAGGATTTTTCAGGAAAATCCTTGCGGAGCTGTTAACGAATGGAATGAGTTAACTGCTCTAGAGCGGGCATTCAGCTGTTTGCGGCCTGCCTTTTCATGGCCTCAAAGGAGCACAATCCATGCCCCATGACGTAGATCTTATTCTTACGCTTGCCGGGGGGCTTTCCGCCGCCCTGGTTCTTGGTTTTATCACGCAGAAACTGCGCCTTTCCCCGCTTGTGGGCTATCTGCTCGCAGGCATCATCGTAGGCCCGCACTCCCCCGGCTTTGTGGCCGATGCGTCCACGGCGGCCCAGTGCGCGGAGATCGGCGTTATCCTGCTGATGTTTGGCGTGGGCCTGCATTTTCACCTCAAGGATCTGCTGGCCGTGGGGGCCATTGCCACTGGCGGCGCAGCGGCGCAGATATCGCTGGCAACGCTGGCAAGCATGGGGCTGTTGCATTTTTTCGGCTTTGATCTGTTGTCCGGCGCGGTCTATGGCATGGCTATTTCTGTTGCCAGCACCGTGGTGCTTACCCGTGTACTTGCCGATAACCATGACCTGCACAATACCACCGGGCATGTGGCCCTGGGCTGGCTGGTGGTGGAAGATATCTTTACCATCCTGCTGCTTGTGCTCCTGCCTTCGGTTCTTTCTCCGGGCGGCGAATTCTGGAGCGCCCTGGGCATGACCCTGCTCAAACTGGCGGCGCTCTCCGTGTTTACGCTTGTGGCCGGGCAAAAGCTTATCCCGTTGTTTCTGGGCTACGTGGCCCGCACGGGAACCCGCGATCTGTTTACCCTTGCGGTGCTGGCTCTGGCCCTTGGCATTGCCGTGGCGGCGGCGGAGTTTTTTGGGGCGTCCATGGCGCTTGGCGCTTTTTTGGCTGGCATGGTTGTGGGACAGTCCGAGTTCAGCGCCCGTGCCGCCGCCGAAGCCCTGCCCCTGCGCGATGCCTTTGCCGTGCTGTTTTTTGTGTCTGTGGGCATGCTCTTTGATCCCGCCTCGCTGGCGCAGGACTGGCCCCTCATGCTGGCGACCCTCTTTGTCATCATGATTGTGAAGCCCCTTGGGGCGCTGCTGATGACAAGTTTGTTCCGCAAGCCTCTCAAGCTGGGGCTGCCCGTGGCCGCCTCCCTGTCACAGGTGGGTGAATTTACTTTTATTCTTGCGGGTCTTGGCATCAGCCTTGGGGTTTTTGACCAGAGGGTGAACAATGCGCTCATTCCTGCGGCCATCATTTCCATCACGTTCAACCCCATGCTGTACCGCAAGGCCAAGGATCTGGGGCTGTGGTGGGAGAAGCGCAAGCGCGGCAACGTTGCCGAACCTTCGGCCTGTCTGATCGTGCCGGACGAAGGCACCCGCGGGCGGGTGGTTGTGGTGGGCTACGGCCCCGTTGGCCGCAGTTGCTGCCGCATTTTGCAGGACAGCCGCATGCTGCCCGTGGTTGTGGAAATGAATATCGACACTGTGCGGCTTTTGCGCAGCGAAGGGGTACCCGTGGTGCACGGCGATGCCATGCAGGCCGAAGTGCTGCGCGAAGCTGGCCTGGAAAAGGCCGAGGCACTGCTGCTGACAACCCCCAGTATCCCTGCTGGCGAAGTGACGCCCATAGCGCGCGCGGTGAATCCGCATGCGCGCATTCTGGCGCACACAGCTTTTGTGAGCGAGGCCCGCTCCCTGCGCGAGAAAGGCGTGGATGCTGTGTTCAGCGGCGAGCGTGAAGTTGCATTGGCCATGGCGGAGTACTTGCTGCGTTCGGCGGGAGCGCCGGAAGCGTATGTGCAGACGGAGCTTGAACGCGTTCGCCAAAACCTCGACTAGTCTTTGTTTAAAAAGAGTCTTTTTCCCCCTGACTGCGTCAAAGGCCCGTTTCAGTCCAGGGCTGCACCAGCATGTACTATCCCTGTCCTGAAACGGGCCTTTTCCTTGCCAGAGGACAAAATCCATCTTTTTAAATGTAGCTTATTGAGAAGTATGAATTACGCGAAACTTGTTGCCCGTTAACGTGAACAGCAAAGAAAAATCATAAGCATCGAATCAAATTAACCCCATACGCTATAGTGAAACCAGCGCCCGGATTGTTGTCATGATCATCCACATAGACATGGATGCCTTTTTTGCATCGGTAGAGCAGATGGACGACCCGTCCCTGCGCGGCAAGCCCGTTATTGTGGGCGGCGAGCAGAGGGGGGTGGTTTCCACCTGTTCTTACGAGGCGCGCGTTTTTGGGGTGCATTCCGCCATGCCCATGGCAACGGCCCGCAGGCTCTGCCCGCAGGGCATTGTGGTGCGTGGCCGCCACTCGCGCTATGCCGAGCTTTCGCGGGCGGTCATGGCGGCCCTTGGCGAGTTTTCGCCCCTTGTGGAGCAGGCCAGCGTGGATGAGGCTTATGTGGATGCCACAGGCCTTGAACGTCTGTTCGGCTCGTTGGAAGAACTGCTTCTGCGCATCAAGGGGCGTGTGCGCGAGGCTACGGGCGGGCTCACCTGCTCCGCCGGGGCCGCGCCGGTGAAATTTCTTGCCAAAATATGTTCAGACATCAACAAGCCCGATGGCATGTTCATATTGCGGCCCGAAGAAGTGGATGATTTTCTGGCGACTTTGCCCGTGGGCAAGATTCCCGGCGTGGGCAAGCGCATGGTTGAGAGCCTGCAAGGTCTGGGTGTGAGAACTGTGGGGCAGTTGCGCCGCTACAGTCTGGACTTCATGCTGCGCAAATACGGCAAGTGGGGCGGCGTGTTGTACGAGCGCGTGCACGGGCGCGACCCGCGCGGCATAGAAACCGAGCGCGCCGCAAAAAGCGAAAGTGCGGAATGCACCTTTACCGAGGACACGCGCGACCGGGATTTTTTGCAGCGCATGCTGCTGGCCCATGCAGAGCGCGTGGGGGCCTCGTTGCGGCGGCATGGCTACAGGGGCCGCACGGTGACGCTCAAGGTCAAGTATACGGATTTCAGGCAGGTTACCCGTTCGCGCACCCTGCCGGAGGGCATAAACGCCACGGAAACCATTTTTGAGGTGGGCTGCGCCTTGCTGCGCGAGCTGCCCCTGCCGCAGCCTGTACGGCTTATCGGCCTTGGGGTTTCAGGTTTTGACGCACCTGTGGCGCAATTGGTCTTGCCGGGCGCGGTCAAGCCAGCAACTCAGGGTCTGGATCCGCAGGTCGAGGCCAGAAGGCAAAAACTTGATGCCGCGCTGGACGATCTGCGCAGCCGCTTTGGCAACAAGGCGGTGCAGCGCGGGCGGCTGTTTACGCCTGCGGAAAAAAAGGCAGATGCCGCGCTTACCCCGGATAGCGCCGGGGATGCAGGCACGGCGGATACAAAAGAATCTGACAGTGAAGAATAGGCGGCTTTATGCGTTTGCCTGACCCTGCCGCGTAAACAGAGCCATGTATTCCTGATTGCCCTTGGGACCCTTGATGGCGGCGGGCAGCACTCCCTGACAGGCAAGAGCCAAATTGGCCTGGGTGAAGAGCAGGATTTTATCCACCGCGCGCTGGCGTGCGGCCTCATCGCGCACCACTCCCTTGACGGTTTCGCCAGGGCCAAGCTCAAATTGCGGTTTGATGAGCGTGGCGAGCATGCCGCCGGGTTTGAGCCAGGGCATGCATGAGGGCAGCACGAGGGTGAGCGAAATAAAGGAAACGTCCGCGACCACCAGATCAACCATCTCGGGGATAAGGCTCTGCTCCGCATGGCGCAGGTTGACGCCTTCAAGGTTTATCACCCTTTCGTCGGCGCGCAGGCGTTCGTGCAACTGATTTTTGCCCACATCCACGGCATAGACGCGTTTGGCCCCCCTTTGCAGCAGGCAGTCCGTAAAACCACCGGTGGAAGCACCCGCGTCCAGGCACACAAAGTCGGTCACATCCAGCTTGAAATGTTCAAGGATGGTCAAAAGCTTGTAAGCGCCACGGCTCACGTAGCGTTCCGGCTCCAGCAGGGCAAAGACCGTGTCGGCGGCAAAAGGATGCCCCGGCTTGGGCACAACCTGCGGCGGCGCACCGGGGACCGTCTGTTCAAGGATGATCTTGCACGCCATGATAAGGCGGCGGGCCTGTTCGCGGCTTTCCGCAAGGCCCTGCTCAAATACAAGCTGGTCGGCGCGTTGTCTGGGTGTTTTTGGCATGGGGGTCTTATATCTGCTTGCCGCGTCAACCACAAGACTGCCCCGCGATTGCTGCGCACCGGGCACGGCAAAGGGGGTGCAACTGGCCCCCGATGAGATGGCGGAAAGTCAATTTATACTTAACCCCGTCCGGCGCACTTGCCAAAGCCGTAAAAGAGGGCTATATAGCTTGCCCTTGTGCGGTACTGCGCCGCGCCAAGGGTAAAACGCGCGGGCGTCCGAATTGCTGAAAAATCTGGATTATGCCGCGTTCACGAGGTAGCTGCCATGAAAAATGATATCCATCCCAAAGTGTTCAACGCCACCATCACCTGCGCCTGCGGCAATGAAGAGCACGTGCTCTCCACCAAGGGCGAACAGGTTAGCGTGGAAGTTTGCTCCGCTTGCCACCCTTTCTTCACCGGCAAGCAGCGTTTTCTTGATACCGCTGGTCGTATTGACCGCTTCCGCAAGAAGTACGCCAAGTTTGATCAGTAGTAAGCTTGGGTCGGGCCTTTACCGGGACTCCAGCACTGGCATGACGCCCGAAAGTTCGCGGCGGGCAGGCTCGCAGCAAATCGCCCCGCGTGCAAAGCGCGCGAGCGGTGTGTTGCGGCTTGCCCTCGCTCTTTTGAACGCGGAATGCGCTCCGGTGGGCGGGCAGGCCGTCATGGAAGGCGTGATGATGCGTCACGGTGATGTCTACGGGCTGGCGGTTCGTCAGGCCGATGGCGTCATTCGTGCCATGCGCTGCCCTTGGTTTTCGCTCACCCGCAGCCCCTGGCTCAAAAAGCCCTTTGTGCGGGGCTTTCCTGTGCTGCTGGAAACTCTGGTCAACGGCATCAAGGCGCTCAACCGCTCGGTTGAAGCTGTGGCCCAGAGCGAGCAGGAGGAAATCTCCGGCTGGCATCTGGTGCTTACGCTGATTCTGGCCCTGCTGATGGCAGTGGGTCTTTTTGTGGTTGTGCCGCACCTGCTCTCGCTGGTGATGCTCTGGGCGCACCTTGGCGGCGATGTGGAAGGGCTTTCGTTCCACCTCTGGGACGGTTTTTTCAAGTGCTGCATCTTCATGGGGTATATCAAGGCAATTTCGTATGTGCCTGATATCCGCCGTGTTTTTCAGTATCATGGGGCAGAACACAAAACCATCCACGCCTATGAGGCGGGGGGGGATGTGGACGCTGCCGCCGCCATGGGCAAAAGCCGCCTGCATCCGCGTTGCGGAACCACGTTTTTGCTGTTTGTCATCAGCATTTCCATATTGCTGCATGCGGTGCTGGTTCCCCTGATGCTGAGCATTTACACGCCGCAGGGTGAGGTTGCCAAACATGTCCTCACCATTGGCGTCAAGCTGTTGCTGATGGTGCCCATCAGCGCGCTGGCCTATGAGCTTATACGTTACGCTGCCAAACTGCCCGAAGGGCCTCTGGCAACGGTGCTGCGCGCGCCGGGGCTGGCCCTCCAGCGGCTCACCACCTATGAGCCTGACGAAAGCCAGCTTGAGGTGGCCGTGGTGGCCCTGCGTGAAGCCCTTGGCCCGGATGATGGCGCGAGGGTGCACACCGTAGGCTACACCACGGAATAGCGCTTATTGCCGTCTTTTTCTGCCGCTTTTGCGGCAGATGCTGTACATGGGCTTGTTGCCTGGCATGCTGCTTGCGGCATGGCTGCGCGCCCGTTTTTCGTTTTTCCGCCCACAGCGTGTTGGAGACACCTATGTTCGCCAAATTGGAAGGTCTGGAAAAGAAATTCATGGAGCTGGAGCATTCCCTGGCTGAGCCGGACGTGTTCAACGATCAGGAACACTACCGCAAGCTCACCAAGGCCCATGCCGATCTGCGCGACATTGTTGAAAGATACCGCCGCCACAGGGCGCTGTTGCAGGAACAGGCCGAAAACAAGCAGCTGCTGCGCGATGAAGACCCCGAAATGCGCGAGCTTGCCCAGGAAGACCTGCGCCGCATTGAAAAGGAACTGCCCGAGGTGGAGCAGGAGCTCAAGCTCATGCTGCTGCCCAAGGATCCGCTGGACGAAAAGAACACCATTCTTGAAATCCGCGCCGGTACGGGCGGCGAAGAAGCGGCCCTGTTTGCCGCCGACCTGTTCCGCATGTACTCGCGCTACGCCGAAGTTAAGGGCTGGAAGGTGGAACTCATGAGCGAATCGCCCTCCGAATCGGGCGGCCTCAAGGAAGTTATCTGCCTTATCAGCGGCAACAAGGTTTACAGCCGCCTCAAGTTTGAGGCGGGCACCCACCGCGTGCAGCGCGTGCCCGCCACAGAAGCCCAAGGCCGCATCCATACCTCTGCCGCCACCGTGGCTGTTATGCCCGAAGCGGAAGAAGTGGACGTGGAAATCCGCCCCGAAGACCTGCGCATCGATATTTACCGGGCTTCCGGCGCTGGCGGGCAGCACGTCAACAAGACGGAATCGGCTGTGCGCATCACGCACTTGCCCACCAATACCGTTGTGACCTGTCAGGACGAACGCTCGCAGCACAAAAACAAGGCCCGCGCCATGAAAGTGCTTGCCTCACGCATTCTGGCCGCCGAGCGTGAACGCTATAATTCGGAAATTTCCGCCGACCGCAAGTCGCAGGTGGGTTCCGGCGACCGTTCCGAGCGCATCCGTACTTACAATTTCCCGCAGGGGCGTTGCACGGATCACCGCATCAACCTGACCCTGTATTCTCTGGATCGTATCATGGAAGGCGAAATTGATCCGCTGATTGAAGCCCTGAGCACGGTGGCGCAGGCCGATGCGCTCAAGGCCGCAGCCACGGATTAATCGCCACCTGCATTAAATATGGATACAAAAAACGCCCGCAAATTTTGCGGGCGTTTTTTGCGTCTGCATGACGGGCATCCATGCGACAAAATGCACTTATACTGACTGATCGGGCAGCCGCAGCATGCCCTCGCGGATGATAAAGGCGATCACGGCCTCAATGCCGGCACCGGAAAGCATTTC
This sequence comes from uncultured Desulfovibrio sp., assembly GCF_902477725.1. Lineage (NCBI taxonomy): Bacteria > Pseudomonadati > Thermodesulfobacteriota > Desulfovibrionia > Desulfovibrionales > Desulfovibrionaceae > Desulfovibrio > uncultured Desulfovibrio sp. The sequence continues at coordinate 75,680 of NZ_CABSIF010000006.1, forward strand.
TGTGAGCACATAGGGGCGTTCGCCGCGCATGCGGCGGGTGTCGCGTTCCATCACGTCCAGCGAGGCATGCACCATGGGCGCGAGGTCAACCTTGTTGATGATGAGCAGGTCGGACTTGGTGATGCCGGGGCCGCCCTTGCGCGGGATTTTGTCCCCGCCGCTCACGTCTATGACATAGATGGTGAGGTCGGCCAGTTCCGGGCTGAACGTGGCAGAGAGATTGTCGCCGCCGCTTTCCACCAGCACCAGCTCAAGGCCGGGATGGCGCGCCTGAAGCTCTTCAATGGCCTGAATGTTCATGGAAGCGTCTTCGCGGATGGCAGTGTGCGGGCAGCCGCCCGTTTCAACGCCAATGATGCGGTCAGCTTCAAGGGCGTTGTGGCGCAGCAGAAATTCCGCATCTTCACGGGTGTAAATGTCGTTGGTGACGACAGCCATATTGTAGTGCTTGCGAAGGCGCATGCACAGGTGGCGCAGGAGGGCCGTTTTGCCGGAACCCACAGGGCCGCCAACGCCCACTCGCAGGCAGGGTCTATTGGTCATGACGTTCAACTCCTGAAAAGTCGGGTGTATTGTCGTTCGTGTCCGGCGCTGCACAGGGCGAGGCCGGGGAGGCTGGAGCCGATGTCCTCATCGGGCAGGGCCGCTGCCTGAGCCACCAGTTGCGGGACGGCAGGCATGAACTCCAGCAACAGTTTTTGCGCGGCGGTCTGGCCCAAAGGCACTGTTTTGCAGGCCACGGCCACCTGATTTTGCAGCCAGCTCCACACATAGGCGCAGGCCGCGTCCATCCCGGCGCGCTGCTGCGGGGCAGGATCGCAATAAGGCTCCATGCTACGGGCGTGCTGGCCGAGCATGACGGCGGCAACCGCAAAACAGGCCGTGTACCCCGCTTTGTCTGGCAGCTGCCAGTGCGGCAGCATGCCCTGATCGTGCAAAATACGGCGCAGGGCGCGCCCCATCTGGATTTCTTCCTGCCACAGTTCGCGGCTTTCGCGGCCTGCAAGCATAAGGGCGTTCCAGCGGGCCAGCGCATCGGCATCTGCACTGGATGCCGCCGCGTGCATGCGCAGCAGCAGCGGCAGGTCGTTGCGCGCAAGGCCGAGGCGCAGCACGCCCCAAAGCCAGCGGCGCACGCCTTCCGCAGTGGCCGCATGCCCCCGTTCCACAGCGGCTGCAAGCCCCTGCGACCAGGCAAAACCGCCCACTGGCAGGGATTGCCCCGCCAGATAGAGCAGGGCTGTCAGGCCAAACTGCGGCCCATTCCATGCCGTGTGGCTACAGCCACGGCCAGCATGCGGCCCGGTTTGCCCCGCGGCATCCTCCGCCTGCGCATGTGCCGCACACTGTTGAACATGTTGAGCAAGGCAGGTTCCGCCAGCCAGCGCCCTTGCAGGGGGCGGCAGCTCGGATGCCGGCTCAGTCGCCAGTCCGGCAGCCAATTCAGCCATGACTGTGACCGTGGCCGCCGTAGGCTCCGCCCTCAGGCACAAAGGGCAGATTTTCTCGGCGCAGGCGCAGGCCCAGATTTTCCGCCAGTTCTTCAAGCACGTGGTCGGGCATGAAGCGCAGCCACTTGTGCCCGAGTTGCATGGCGGCGTGGCGGTTGCCAAGGTGATAGCAGGCGCGGGCCAGAGTTTCCCAGTTGGGGGCAATGCCCGTCACCACAGGTTCCTCGCCGTTGCGCACAATTGCCAGCACGTCCCCGGCGCGCAGAATATCGCCCTCGCGCAAAACCTGCCCTCGCGTGAGAAACAGGCCAGCTTCTTCGCCGCTGTCCAGCCGCAGCCGCTGGCGGCATTTGCCGCGCTGCTCCCATGTCAGGGTAAGGGTGGCCGTAGGCTCCAGATTGGTGCGCTGCCCCATGTTTTCAGTAAATTCCAGCATGGTCGCTCCTTAGTTGGTTGCCTAGAACAAAAAATAACGTTGCGCCAACGGCAGCACTTCTGCCGGAGCGCAGGTGAGAATCTCGCCGTCAGCGCGGACTTCATAGGTTTGTGGGTTCACGGCAATAGCCGGGGTGGCGCTGTTGAGCAGGAGGTCGCTCTTGCACAGGGTGCGCGTGCCCCGGCAGGCGGAAAGCCCGCGCAGCAGACCCAGCTCCCGCAGCCGCCCCTCGCCGCCGTTTTCCATGAAGGCGCGCGAAACAAAGCTCAGGCTGGCGGCAGCCGCAGCCTGCCCCAAGGCGCCAAACATGGGCCGGTAGTGCATGGGCTGCGGCGTGGGGATGGAGGCGTTGGCGTCGCCCATGGGCGCGGCGGCTATCTGCCCGCCCTTGATGACCAGCGAGGGTTTGACCCCAAAGAAGGCGGGCTTCCACAGCACGAGGTCGGCCAGAAGGCCGGGGGCCACAGCCCCAATGGCGTGGGAAAGGCCGTGGGTAACGGCGGGGTTGCAGGTGTACTTGGCCAGATACCGGCGCACGCGGAAGTTGTCGTTGCCACGCCCGCGATCTTCGGGCAGAGGGCCGCGCTGCACCTTCATCTTGTGCGCGGTCTGCCACGCGCGGGTGATGACCTCGCCCACGCGGCCCATGGCCTGCGAGTCGGACGAGATCATGGAAATAACGCCCATGTCCTGCAAGATATCCTCCGCTGCAATGGTTTCGCGCCGGATGCGCGAATCGGCAAAGGCTGCGTCTTCGGGCAGGGAGGGATTGAGGTGGTGGCAAACCATGAGCATGTCCAGATGCTCGTCCACGGTGTTCACCGTATAGGGCCGGGTGGGATTGGTGGACGAGGGCAGCACGTTGGGCAGGGAACAGGCGCGCAGAATGTCGGGCGCGTGCCCGCCGCCTGCGCCTTCCGTGTGGTAGGTGTGGATGGTGCGGCCCCGGAACGCGGCCAGCGTGTCTTCCACAAAGCCCGCCTCATTGAGCGTGTCGGTATGGATGGCGACCTGCACATCGTATTCGTCAGCCACGGTAAGGCAGGTGTCGATGGCAGCCGGGGTGGTGCCCCAGTCTTCGTGCAGTTTCAGGCCGCAAGCGCCCGCCTCGAGCTGCTCGCGCAGGGCCTCGGGCATGGCGGCATTGCCCTTGCCCAGAAAGCCAAAGTTCATGGGCAAGGCGTCTGTGGCGGCCAGCATGCGTTCCAGATGCCAGGGGCCGGGGGTGCAGGTGGTTGCGTTGGTGCCCGTGGCAGGGCCGGTGCCGCCGCCAAGCATGGTGGTGATGCCGCTGGCAAGGGCTTCTTCCACCTGCTGCGGGCAGATAAAGTGGATGTGCGAGTCCATGCCGCCAGCGGTGAGCAGGCAGCCTTCGCCCGCAATGATCTCCGTGCCGGGGCCGATGACCACGTCCACATCGGGCTGCACATCGGGGTTGCCCGCCTTGCCGATGGCGGCGATGCGGCCGTCGCGTATGCCAAGATCAGCCTTGATGATGCCCAGCGCCGCATCCATGATGACGGCATTGGTGATGACGGTGTCCATAGCGCCGTCAGCATTGCTGATCTGGCTCTGGCCCATGCCGTCGCGAATGACCTTGCCGCCGCCAAAGCAGACTTCATCGCCATAGACGGTGTGGTCGCGCTCGATTTCTATCCACAGTTCCGTGTCCGCAAGGCGGATGCGGTCGCCCGTGGTGGGGCCGTAGAGTTCGGCATACTGGCTTCTGGGGATGCGGATCATGCTTCTTCCTCCCTGGGGGCTTCGGCATCAAGCGCCCCCATGATCTGGGCGCGAAAGCCAAACACGCGCCGTGCCCCGGCGTAGGGCACAAGGCGCACTTCGCGTTTTTGCCCCGGCTCAAAGCGCACGGCGGTTCCGGCGGGTATGTCGAGCCGCATGCCGCGCGCGAACTCGCGGGCAAAGGTCAATGCCGGATTTACTTCAAAAAAATGGTAGTGCGAGCCCACCTGAATGGGCCGGTCGCCTGTATTGGAAACTTCCAGCACCACTTCGTGCCCTTCCGAGAGTGCGTTGAGGGTTATTTCGCCCTCTGCGATATGAAATTCACCGGGAATCATGCGTCCCCCTTGCGTGTTCGTGTGAGTTGGCGTGTGCGGCCCTGATTACAGAATGGGGTCGTGCACGGTCACAAGCTTGGTGCCGTCAGGAAAGGTTGCCTCCACCTGCACCTCGTGGATCATCTCGGGTACGCCGTCCATGACGTCCTCGCGCGTGAGCAGGTTGCGGCACGAGCCCATGAGCTCGGCCACGCTTTGCCCGTCGCGCGCGCCTTCAAGCACGGCCAGGCTGATGTAGGCCACAGCCTCGGGGTAATTGAGCTTGAGGCCGCGCGCCTTGCGCCTTTCTGCCAGCAGCCCGGCGGTGAAAAGCAGCAGCTTGTCTTTTTCTCTGGGCAGAAGTTCCATGATGCCTCCAGTATATGCGGCATGCCGCAAGAGTTCCTTGAAATTTACATGATCACAGCCCGACCAGCAGTCCGGCCAACAGCTCAGGCCGTAGCCCGGCTATGAGAAATACCCTTAAAAAGCTCCGTACCAGATGCGCGGCATATGCGGCGGGCAACCGGTCAGCGCGGGGCGCAGATGGTTCCAGGCTGTCAGCAGCAGGTTGCGCGCTTCTTCCATGTCCGGCCCCAGATAGCGCACCACAAGCACCTCACCGCGCACGGTGGCTCCGGCCCGTTCCCCCATGTGGGCAGACAGGGGCACGGGCTTGCCCAGGACGGAACTGTCGCTTGCAGCGGGGTTTGGCCCCCCGGATGCATCATCAGGCGCATCATCAGGAGTGCCATCTGGCGCATCATCAAAATCGCGGTTGGGCGAAAGCATGTTTTGCAGCGTGGTGCAGCATGCCTCCAGCGCGGCAAGGTCTTGCCCGTCATCCGTTCCGCGCCCCACGGCAAAGAGGGTGGCGGAGACCGCCTGATCACCCAGACCACAGGCGCATTTTTGCAGGGCATCGCCGCCTTCAAAGCGCAGCACCTCATGCAGCAGGGGCAGGCCCTCGCGAGTGAGGATGAGGCTTTGGCGCACGCTGCCGTGGGTAAAGCTCTCGTTGGCGGCAGGGCGGCCAAGGCAGATCATTTCCCAGCCAATGCAGGCGCTGGCATTGTCCAGCTCTACCGATGTGCGCATTTCGGCCCGCGCGCCGTCATAGATGATGGTTTCACGCGGCAGCCATTCCAGCATGCCGCCCGTAACGCTCAGGTCTGTGGTCTGGCGTTGCGCCACATTGTGTGCATCCGTAGCGTAGAATTTGGAGGCAGAAGGCGCGGTGAGCAGCGCGTGCGCGCCTTGCTCCAGCCGCACGGCAAGGCTCAGATCATCACCGCTCACAAGGCCGCCAGGCGGGTGCAGCAGGCAGCAGTGGCAGGGCTGGGATGCCTGCGCCCGGCCCGGTGCGTTCACTGGCGCAGCTTCGGGATAGAAGGGCCGCTGCACACGCAAAGGCCCGCTGAACTGCATTTTTGTCAGCGTGGTGCGCCCCTGTCGCACCGCAAAATCCAGCTCCATGCGCGCGCTCCAGCGTCGGTCAGGCGTAAAGCAGTGACCGTGGAGATTGTCGGCAGGGTTTGCGGTGGTGGCAGACATGCAGCTCCTTTTGGATTCCGCAGTGGGAATCAGACACTCAGAAAGGCTTTGACGGTGGCATCGTCCAGGCCGTGCATGCCGCCCTGCGAAACGATGTGCCCGCGATCCATAATCATATAGGTATCTGCCATGCGGCGGGCAAAAGGCACTTTCTGCTCCACCAGCAGCACTGTAAGGCCCATTTCCTCGTTGAGTCTGCGAATGGTTGTGGCGATGTCGCGCACAATGTTGGGCTGGATGCCCTCGGTTGGTTCGTCCAGAATGAGCAGGCGCGGCTCCAGCGTGAGCGCGCGTGCAATGGCAAGCTGTTGCTGCTGCCCGCCGGAAAGATCACCGCCCCTCCGATGCATCATTTCGCCCAGCACGGGGAAAAAGTCAAAGATGAACGGAGGAATGGCCCCTGCCTTGTCCTTGCGCATGGGCAGGGAAAGCTCCATGTTTTCGCGCACGGTCAGCAGGGGGAATATTTGGCGGCCCTGCGGCACATAACCGATGCCCAGGGCCGCCCGTCGCTCCACAGGCAGAGGAAGCAAGTCCGTTCCTTCAAGGAGTATATGGCCGGAGCGTGCAGGCAGCACGCCCATAATGCACTGAAGCAAGGTGGTTTTGCCCACGCCGTTGCGCCCCATGAGGCAGGCACACGAACCGGCCTTCACCTCAAGGTTGACGTCGCGCAGGATGTGGCTTTCGCCATAATACTGATTGAGACCTGTAATATGCAGCATTACGCTCCTCCGGAGCATGAGGCTCGAAAATTGGCAGTTTGCAGCGGTATCCAGCCCAAAATCAGTCCAGGATCATCCAGCGGCTGACCATGGGCCGGGCAGGACTTAGGCCGCGCCCAGCGGTTCGCCCAGATAGGCCTCCACCACGGAGGGATGGTTCTGCATTTCGTCCATGGTGCCCTCGGCCAGTACGCTGCCCTGATGCAGCACCGTGACCTTGTGGGCAATGGCCCGCACAAATTCCATGTCGTGCTCCACCACCATGATGCTCTGCTCGCCTTCCAGGTCATGTAGCAGCTCGATGGTGCGGTCCATTTCTTCAGGGGTCATGCCTGCCACGGGTTCGTCCAGCAGCAGAAGCTGCGGCTTCTGCATGAGCAGCATGCCGATTTCAAGCCACTGCTTCTGCCCGTGCGAGAGCTTGCCAGCCTGCAAGCGGGCCAGCTCCGTCAGGCGGATGCGGTGCAGCACTTCTTCGATAAAGACCTTGTTGTCGGCAGAGAGCCGCGCGCGGAATGTGGGCCATACCCGCTTGTCGCCAGCCAGCGCCAGCTCCAGATTTTGCAGCACGCTCAGGGCCTCGAACACTGAGGGCTTCTGAAATTTGCGGCCAATGCCAGCCTGAGCAATGGCGACTTCGTCCATCTGCAGCAGGTTGCAGGTGCGGCCAAACCATGCGGAACCCGTGTCGGGCCGGGTTTTACCGGTGATCACGTCCATCATGGTGGTCTTGCCCGCGCCGTTGGGGCCGATGACGCAGCGCAGTTCGCCTTTGTCCACATAGAAGGTCAGGTCGTTGAGCGCCTTGAAGCCGTCAAAGCTCACGCTGATTTTTTCCATGTACAACGCGATGTCTGGCTTGGACATCATGGGGCGCGGGGGCCGGGCGCGCATCTTCATGGGGCGCTTGTCAAAGGGGGCGTGCGTTTCTTCGTAGGCGCGGGCGGCTTCTGCCACGTCCTCAAGGCTGCGCCCGTGCAAAATATCCTGCTGGGTCTTCATGCTGCGCCTCCTTCTTTGGCGGGATCGGCAGGGGAATCCGGCATCGCGCCGCGTGTTGCGCGGTTGCGCCACTGCTCGGGCAAGCCCGCCAGACCCTGCGGCAGGAAGATGGTCACCAGCACAAACATGCCGCCAAGGGCAAACAGCCATGCCTCGGGCATGACCGCCGTAAACCACGTTTTGAAGGCATTGACGGCAAACGCGCCAAGCACCGCGCCATAAAGCCGCCCACGGCCGCCCATCGCCACCCAGACCACTATTTCAATGGAGTTGAGGGGCGAAAATTCGCCGGGGTTGATAATGCCCACCTGCGGCACATACAGCGCGCCGCCAATGCCCGCCAGAATGGCGGACAGCGTGAACACCGCCACCTGATAACGCTCCACCCTGTAGCCGATAAAGCGCACGCGGCTTTCCGCATCGCGCACGGCCACGCACACGCGCCCAAGGCGCGATGCCGTGACAGCCCTGCACAGGAGGTAGCCCGCCATGAGCGCCACGGCGGAACAGGCAAACAGGGTCGTGCGCATGCCGTCTGTCTGCAATTCAAAGCCCAGCAGGGTCTTGAAGTCTGTAAGCCCGTTGTTGCCGCCAAAGCCCATTTCGTTGCGGAAAAAGGCCAGCAGGAGGGCATAGGTCATGGCCTGACTCATGATGGAGAAATACACGCCCGAAACCCGCGAGCCAAAGGCCAATCTGCCAAACACATAGGCCAGCAGACCGGGCAGCAGCACAACCAGCAGCAGTGCCACCACAAAGTATTCGCTGCCCTGCCAGAACCAGGGAAGTTCCTTCCAGTTCAGAAAAACCATGAAGTCCGGCAGGTTGGCATTGCCGTAAACGCCGCGCGCGCCTATCTGCCGCATGAGGTACATGCCGAAGCCGTAGCCCCCAAGGGCAAAAAACGCGCCGTGCCCAAGGCTGAGCACGCCCATGAAACCCCAGACCAGATCAACCGAAAGAGCCAGCAATGAATATGTCAGGTATTTGCCCAGCAGGGTGACCATGTAGCCCGGCACGTGCAGGGCGCTGCCTGCGGGCAGCAGGCTGCCTGCAACCACAGCCAGCGACAGCAGGGTGGTGACAGCCAGAAAGTTGCGGGTAGGCGCGTTGAGCAGCCTTTCGCGTTCAAAGATATCGGTCGCCATTTATGCCTCCACCGCACGGCCCTTTTGCGGAAACAAGCCGCGCGGGCGCTTCTGGATGAACAGGATAAGGCAGACCAGAATGATGATCTTGGAAAGCATGGCCCCGCTGGCAGGCTCCAGAAACTTGTTGGCAATGCCCAGGGCAAGCCCGCCCGTGAGCGTGCCCCAGAGGTTGCCCACGCCGCCGAACACCACCACCATGAAGGAATCCACAATATAGGTCTGGCCCAGATTGGGGCCAACGTTGGAAACCTGGCTCAAGGCCACGCCAGCCATGCCAGCCACGCCGGAGCCAAGGCCGAATGTCAGCGCGTCCACGCGCGAGGCGCGTACGCCCATGCAGCGGGCAATGGCCCTGTTTTGCGATACGGCGCGCACTTCAAGCCCCAGCCGGGTGCGGTGCATGGCAACATGGATGAGGGCAAACACGCCGAGGCAGAACAGGATGATGTACACGCGGTTGCAGGTCAGGCTGAAATGCTGGGTGATCTGCCACACGCCGCTCATGAATTCCGGGTTCTGCACGGCGCGGTTAAGGGGCGAAAACACGGTGCGCACGGCCTGCTGCAGCACAAGGCTGATGCCGAATGTCGCCAGCAGGGTTTCCAGCGGGCGGCCGTAGAGAAAGCGGATAACAGTCTTTTCAAGCAGTACGCCTGTGCCGCCGCTCACCAGAAAGGCGGCGGGCACAGCCAGAATGAGCGCAAGACCGGGCTGGCCCGGCAAGAGCTGCTGCATGCCCCAGGCGGTATAGGCCCCAAGCATGATCAGCTCGCCGTGGGCCATGTTGATAACGCCCATGACGCCAAAGGTGATGGCAAGGCCAATGGCGGCCAGTACAAGAATGGATCCCAGACTCGTGCCGAAAAAGAGCATTTCAAAAAACTGCGCCCACTGAGCGGAAACGCGTTGGGAATACAGGGCATCGTCCGCCGCCTTGGCCACAGCCGCATCGGTTGAAGCGGCAAGCGTGCGCAGGGCGTTGAGGGCGGCTGGGCTGCCGTTGCTGTTCAGGGCCTTGACGGCGGCAAGCTGTTCTGAGCGCACGGCGGCAGGATCAGCCGCCACGTAGAGAGCCAGTGCCGCGCTGAGGTTCGCGCGCACGGCTTCGTCCTTTTCCCCATCCAGCAGTTTGTTCAGGGCCTCTGCCTTGAGGGGCGGGGTGGCGCTGTCCATAAGAGCTGCCGAAGCCTGACGGCGCTTGGCCGCGTCTGTTGAAGTAAGGGCCTGAGCGTTGAGGATATCCGTAATGCGCTGGCGCTGGCGGTTGCTTGTGCCCACCTTGCGCAGGCTGTCGGCACTCTGTGCCGTGCCAAGTTCGCCCCTGGCGTTGAGGGGCCGCGCCTGACCTGCATCGTCGCTCACAAAAAGCGCTCCGGCAGCGGCATCGGCCAGCAGGGTGTTGCGCAGCAGGGCTTCCAGCAGTTTTTCGCGCAGTGGCGCGGCAAGGCTGCTGTCATCCTTTTCCAGTGCGGCAATGGCCGCATCCCTGTCTGCTACCTTGGGGCTCACCAGAGCCTTGAGCAGATCGGTTGGAATAATGGATGGCGAAGTTTGCACCGGGGACGCGGAAGGAGTCGAAACCGCGTCCCCGGCATTCCCGTCCGGTTCCGGTCCGGACGCCAGCACTGCGGGAGGCAGGCTGAAAATTATGAGGCAGCAGAGCAAGAGCGCCGTGCGCATGGGAATATCCTTTAGTCTGGTCTACCGGGTCTGCGCTGGGCTGACCCTGGCCGACGTGCCGTGGGGGGATTGCGGGGGCCGCTGGGGCCCCCGCAGCAGGTTCAGACGGTTGCGTGGGCTATTTGGAAGCACCGCCGCATTTCTTGGTCTTGGTGTTGTAGTTGCCGCAGTTGATGGGGTCGGTCCAGTCGCCGATCAGATCCTTGGATTCGGGCAGGTAGTGCGACCACGCTTCGCCGGGAACCACGGAGGGCGTTTCCCAGACCACCTGGAACTGTCCGTCGGCCTGGATTTCGCCAATCAGCACGGGCTTGGTGATGTGGTGGTTGGGCAGAACCTTGGCCACGCCGCCGGTGAGGTTGGGGGTTTCAAGACCCACAATGGCCTTCAGAACCTTGTTAACATCGGTGCTCTGGGCCTTTTCAACAGCCTTCACCCACAGGTTGAAGCCGATGTAGTGGGCTTCCATGGGGTCGTTGGTCACGCGCTTGGGATTTTTGGTGAAGTCGTGCCACTTTTTGATGAAGGCCTTGTTGGCGGGATTGTCCACGCTCATGAAGTAGTTCCAGGCGGCCAGATGGCCCACCAGAGGCTTGGTATCTATGCCGGAAAGTTCTTCTTCACCCACGGAGAAAGCCATGACGGGAATGTCGGCGGCAGTGATACCCTGGTTGGCAAGTTCCTTGTAGAAAGGCACGTTGGCATCGCCGTTGAGGGTGGAAACCACGGCGGTCTTTTTGCCCGCATTGCCGAACTTTTTGATTTCAGCAACGATGGACTGCCAGTCGGAATGACCGAACGGCGTGTAGTTGATAAGGATATCTTCCTTTTTCACGCCCTTGGAGATCAGGTAGGCTTCGATGATCTTGTTGGCGGTGCGGGGGAACACGTAGTCCGTACCGGCCAGCACCCAGCGCTTCACGCCGAGGTCGTTCATCAGGTAGTCCACAGCGGGAATGGCCTGCTGGTTCGGGGCCGCGCCGGTGTAGATGACGTTGCGCGAGGATTCTTCGCCTTCGTACTGCACGGGGTAGAAGAGGAGGCCGTTGAGTTCTTCAAACACGGGCAACACAGACTTGCGCGAAACCGAGGTCCAACAGCCGAAAACAGCGGCGACCTTGTCCTTGCTCAGCAGCTCGCGAGCCTTTTCTGCAAAGAGGGGCCAGTTGGAGGCGGGATCCACCACCACGGGTTCCAGCTTCTTGCCCAGCAGGCCGCCTTTTTTGTTCTGCTCTTCAATGAGCATGAGCATGACGTCTTTTAGCGTTGTTTCGCTGATGGCCATGGTGCCGGAGAGCGAATGCAGAATGCCCACCTTGATGGTGTCTTCTGCTGCCTTTGCGTTCAGCGAACCGCACAGGGTGACGAGCATGAGAGCCAACGCCGTCAACGTTTTCTTGAACATGTGGAGCCTCCTTGGAACTGTCTGTATGGCTGTACGTGACGCGGCGCACCCCCATGGTTGCCGCGCTGCTTGCTACAGCACAGAGTGAAGCAAGAGGCGTTCCAAGGTCGTATTTTATGTAGTATCACGTAATTATTTGATAAATTTTTTATGGGCACGCTAATGTTAAAACATTTTTGTAAAATCAGGAGATTTTAAAACATTTTTGTACGACTTCGGAGTGGTGCTGTCTGTCCGGCCCACAGCTCCGAGCGTCCGCGCAAAAAAGCACCCCCGGCCCGGCAGACTTTTAATCTGACGGGCCGGGGGTGAAGTGTGTATGTCCTGCATCTCTTTGCGGCTTTATGCAGGGTTTGAAGGCGCAAAACGGCGGTGGTCTATGCCGTATTTTTTCATCTTGTAATAGATGATGCGGTAGGTGATGCCCAGGTCGCGCGCGGCCTGATGGATGTTGCCACGGGCGTTTTTGAGCGCGTCCACAATAAATTCCTGCTCCACCCTGGCGATGGTTTCGTTAAAGCCAAGATCGCCGCCCGTGGGGCCGGTGCTGCTGCTCTCGGCGCTTTGCAGGGTGCTGGGCAGGTGATGGGCGCGCAGCACGGCATCCTCGCAGATGAGCACGGCGCGTTCCATAACGTTTTTCAGCTCACGCACGTTGCCGGGCCAGTGATATTGCAGCAAAAGGTCAATGGCGGGCGTGGAAATGCGCCGTACCGGGCGGTCATATTCCTTGCTGAACATGCGCAGAAAATGCTCCGTGAGGGGCAAAATGTCCTCCGGCCTTTCGCGCAGCGGCGGAATAAACACAGGAAAGACATTGATGCGGTAGTACAGATCCTCGCGGAACAGCCCCTGCTCCACCAGCTCTTCCAGCGGGCGGTTGGTGGCGCAGACAAGGCGCACGTCCACCTTGTAGCGGCGTTCATCACCCAGAGGCTGGATTTCGCCTTCCTGAAGCGCGCGCAGCACCTTTGCCTGGGCGGTGGTGGAAAGGTCGCCGATTTCGTCCAGAAACAGCGTGCCCTTGTCCGCCTGACGGAAAAGGCCAGCACGGTTTTGCACCGCGCCTGTGAATGCGCCCTTGCGCCAGCCAAAAAGCTCGCCTTCAATAAGTTCTGAGGGCAGGGCGGCGCAGTTGAGCATGACCAGCGGCTGCGTGCGCCGGGGGCTTGCGGCGTGCAGGGCTTGAGCCATCAGTTCTTTGCCCACGCCCGACTCCCCGCGCAACAGCACCGTGGCACGGCTGGCCCCGGCCTGCGTGAGGCGGCGCAGCACGTGGCGCAAGCTCTTGGAGGTGGCAATAACCGAGGCTGGCATACCGCTGACCAGCGGTTCATCGGGCAGCATGCAGAAATGCTGGCGCGCCATTTCTTCCTGCAAACGGGCTACCTGCCGACCCACAAGCGTGGCTACTGTTTCGAGAAAGCGGCAGCGCAGATCCAGTTCTGATTCCGGCGCGGTGGGGGTATCGGCGCTCAGTGTGCCGATAACTTCAGTCTGGTCGGCATTTTCAACGCGCACCGGCACGCTTATGAATGCCAGCCGGGCCATTTCTTCCTGGCTGCGGCCAAAAAGGCGGTTCTGAAAGTCGGGCCGCCCCTGCATGCATGAAACAATTATGGGCCGTCCTTCGGCAAAAACCTGGCCAGTGATGCCTGAGCCCGGCTCATAGGCGGCCTCGGGCGCGTCCGCAGGGCCGTAGGAAAGCGAGAGTTTGAGCTCGCCGCTTTCGGGATCCTGAACCACAATGTGGGGTCTGTCGAAGTGCATGTCTTCTGCAAGAGCCGCCAGCAGCTCCTGTAGAGAATCACGAAAGGAATGGCCCGGCGATAGGGCGGCCAACACCCGGTTAAGGGTGTCGAGGCACTGCCCTGTGCCCATGAAGGGCGCGGCGAAATGGGCTTCTTGCATATGTCCCCTGCTCAATGCGGCGTGAGTACGGCGCTGTTTTCCGAAGTTGCCGAACATTATCCATAGCTGTGTTACGCCTTGGTGGCGGGCATCTGCTCACGCAGTAACCTGAGCAATCTCAAGTAAGTTGCTGCAATATGGAACGGCATATCAGGCATAGCGGCACATGGTGCCCGCTGATGCAGACTGAGGGGGGAAGATGCGGATCTGGTCTGCCCTGTTGTCGGTTTGCGGAGGATGCAAGCCCAGGCAGTAGCGGCCCCAGAGGGGCTGATTGTTCTGAAACGGGCCGCTTCATAGCTGGCGGCAGGGCGGCTCCGTCACAGAGGGTTGAAGGGCCGCGCCCGCGGCGCGGCCCTTCAGAAGATTATTGCTGCGGTCCCTGGTCAATGTCAATGATACGGCCTTGCAGCCATACATAGGCATCGACCTCGTGTCCCACTTCCGGTTCGTAGTCGCCCAGAACCATCTTGGAGGCGTAAACAGCCAGACGCATGGGCTGCCTGTCTTCAAAGGGAAAGCTGACGTAGAGCAGCTTCACGGGCATTTTTTCAAGCTGGCAGTCTTTCACTTCTTCAATGGTGGCGCGCATCTGGTATTCGCAGAAGTTGCGGCCAGGCATGATGAGGTGACGATTGCTGACGCTCACCTTGAGAGGCGGCACGTCCAGGCGGGTTTTGCCGGGATTTTCGGCAAGCCATGCCTCGGCATAGGCCTCGTAACGCACGCCCTGAGTGATGGTGATTTCGTCAAGCAGAGCCTTGCGCAGGCCAAGGGCGAGGCCAGCCAGCAAAAATGTGTGCATGACGCCGGGGGTGAGGTCGTCCTTGTCGCGTCCATACAGCGGGTCGTAAAACCACATGGGGTTTTTGCCCTCAAGCATGGTCACGGCCACGTTGGCCTCAACGCCGGTCTGCCAGGGGTGCACATTGTCGACCGTGAGATCGTTGGGCAGCCCTTCAAGCAGGGGGGTGGCGGTGACAGGGGCAAGCTTTTCCCCTTCTTCGCCAGCCACAAGCACAGCAGCCCTGACGGGCTGATCCTGCGGCCATGCCAGCAGGATGTGATCCTTGCCGTCGCGCTTCCACTGCCAGGAAGGGCGGGTGCCGCCATCGTGCATGACGGTGGTGGCAATCTGGCCCATGATGGCGGCGGGGTTTTGCCCCGTCAGCACAGCCCAGGCATCGCCCAGGGTTTCTGTATGCCCACGGTTGGCGGCAGCCAGTTTGGCTTCCAGCTCTTCGGCAGTAGGAGCCTGATCGGCAAGAGGATTGCCTTCGCTGTCAACGCGAACCCATTCTTCGGCTTCGGTTTCGGCAGCCTGAATTTTGTTTTCAGCTTTTTTGGCCATGAAATGTTCCTTTCATCGCGCGGTCAGGGCGCTGGCCGGGGGTATCCGGCCAGCGCACAATACAATTTAACGTCTGTCGCCACGGTCGCGGCGGTCACGCCCGCCACGGTCACCACGGCCATTTCTGTCGCCACGGTCGCCCCTGTCGGAACGGGGCGGACGGGCGGTTTCTTCGGGATTCCAGGGGTGGCCCTGCTCTTCAAGCAGCACGGCCTTGCGGCTGGCGCGGATGCGGTCGCCGTTGATTTCAATGACCTTGACCATCATGTCTTCGCCAAGGCGGGCAACGTCGCCGGGCTGTTCCACGCGGTTAACATCAAGCTGCGACACGTGCACAAGGGCTTCCACATTGGGCAGCACTTCCACGATGGCGCCGATTTCCATGATTTTGCGCACCTTGGCAAGATAGTTCTTGCCGAGGTCGGGGCGCTGGTCATAGTACGAAACCATTTCGCGGGCTTTTTCCAAGGCTTCAGCCGTGGGGGCGAAGATGGAAACGCGGCCAGTGTCTTCGATATCCACAGAAGCGCCGGTGGCAGCTGTGATGGCCTTGATGTTCTTGCCGCCGGGGCCAATGATGAGGCGGATGATGTCCGGATTCACGAACACTTCGGCATGCTGGGGAGCAAAGCGCGAAAGTTCCTTGCGCGGTTCGCCAATGGCCTTGGCCATTTCTTCCAGAATGTGATGACGTCCTTCGTGGGCCTGCTTCATGGCGGCGCGCATGATCTCGGTGGTGAGGCCGGTGATCTTGATGTCCATCTGCACGCCGGTCACGCCTTCTGCGGTACCTGCGATCTTGAAGTCCATGTCGCCGAGGGCGTCTTCGTCACCAAGAATATCGGTGAGCACGATGAACTTGTCGCCTTCCTTGATGAGGCCCATGGCCACACCGGCCACAGGAGCGCTGATGGGCACGCCCGCATCCATGAGCGAAAGCGAACCGCCGCACACGGCAGCCATGGAGGAAGAGCCGTTGGATTCGAGAGTTTCGGACACAACGCGCAGGGTAAAGGGAAAATCAGCGTCAGCGGGCAGCACGGGGCGCAAGGACTTTTCAGCCAGAGCGCCGTGGCCGATTTCGCGGCGCGAAACGCGCACGGGCTTGACCTCGCCCACAGAGAAGGGCGGGAAGTTGTAGTGCAGCATAAAGCGCTTGGTCACGTCGCCGATGAGCGAATCCATGCGCTGTTCATCGGTGGAGGAACCAAGGGTGGTCACAACCATGGACTTGGTTTCGCCGCGGCGGAACAGGGCGGAGCCGTGGGCGCGGGGCAGCAGGCCTGTCTGGATCTGGATGGGGCGCACGGTCTTGGTGTCGCGGCCGTCAATGCGCGTGCCTTCGTTGACAATGCGGGCGCGCACCAGCTTCTTTTCCAGGTCAGAGATCATGTCGCCCACGCTCTTGAGCGCGGCGTCGTTTTCGGCCCAGGCCGGATCGCTCTTGAGGTTTTCCATGACCTTTTCTTTCACGGCCTTGCGGGCGTCCTTGCGGGCCATCTTTTCAGGCACGCGCAGGGCTTCTTCCAGGCCAGCGGCGAGGGCCAGTTCCTTCACGCGGGCAACCAGAACCGGGTCGTCGGCGTGGGGGGTAAAGGCCATCTTGGGCTTGCCGGCCAGTTCGCGCAGCTTGAGCTGGGCTTCAACCAGAGGCTGAATCTGCTGACGGCCCCATTCAAGAGCGTCGATAATGACTTCTTCGGGCACAAAGCGGGCTTCGCCTTCCACCATGGTGAGCGCATCGGCAGAGGCGGCAAACACGATGTTGAGGTCGCTCTGTTCCTGCTGCTCAAAGGTGGGGTTCAGCACAAACTGACCATTGATGCGGCCAATGCGGCCACCGGCCACCGGGCCGTCAAAGGGCAGGGGCGAAAGCATGACCGCGGCGGAAGCGCCCGTAAGCGCCAGCACGTCGGAGTCGTTCACCTGATCGGCAGAGATGACGCTGGCCAGAACCTGCACGTCTTCGTTCAGGCCCTTCTTGGGGAAGAGCGGGCGCAGCGGGCGGTCGATCAGGCGGGAAACCAGGGTTTCGCGCTCGGAAGGACGGCCGATTTCGCGGCGGAAGAAGCTGCCGGGGATGCGGCCAGCGGCGTACATTTTTTCGGAGTATTCGACGGTAAGAGGGAAGAAGCCCTTGTCGAATTCAAGCGTCTGCGAGCACACGGTGACGAGCACCACGGTGCCGCCGCACTGAATCCACACAGAACCGTGGGCCTGATTGGCCATACGGCCTGTTTCAAGGATAACTTCCTTGCCGCCGACCATGGCTGTAACCCTGATGGGTTCAAAAATATCTTGATACATAAAAAATCCTTTGCGTAGTGCGAAGGGGATTCCGGCAAAAGCGGGCAGATCATCGGCCATTGGCCTCTGCCTGATTTTCCCGGACCCCCCTTCTTCGCGTTTTGTACCCTCAAAGGGGTTGATTCAAGCAACAAGGGGGAGCGCTGGCTCCCCCTTGCGCGACAGAAGTCTTACTTGCGCAGACCGAGCTTTTCGATAAGAGCACGGTAACGCTGAACGTCTTTCTTCTTCAGATAGTTCAGAATGTTGCGACGACGGCCAACCAGCTTGAGCAGACCGGTGCGGGAGTGGAAGTCCTTCTTGTGTTCTTTGAAGTGACCGGTGAGGTCTTCAATACGGGCGGTGAGCAGAGCCACCTGAACTTCCGGGGAACCGGTGTCGCCTTCGTGTTTGGCGTGGGCATCAATAACCGTTTTCTTGTCGCTGGCATCCATTACCACAGCAGTACTCCTTGATAGTCGGGGTTAGTTCCAAAGTCCCCGCAACACGGTCCAACATGGGCCAGCGGGCGTGGTTTCGAGCTGCGCCAGAGCCAGGGCAGTGCCCTGTTCAAGCAGCAGCGCAAAGCCCTCCGCAGGCTCGGCATCTGTCGCGCCCTGCTCGTGGGCATCCGCTTGCGCGGTTGCTTCCGGGCGGCAAGGCACGGCTATGCCGTTGCGCACGCGAGCGGCTTCATCCGGCGTGAGCTCCACCTTGTGCCAGTGGGGCAGTGCTTCCGCAATGGGACGCACGCAACCGGGCAACAGGGCGGGATCAGCCGAGAAGTCCGCAGGATCGCGGGCCACATCGAGGCCGAAGGGGTGACTATACTCCCGGGTCAGTTCTGTGAGCACGGCTCCACACCCTAAGCGCGTCCCCAAGCTGTGGGCCAGGGAGCGTATATAGGTGCCAGAACTGCAAGCGACCCGAAAGCTCACAAACGGAAGACTCACTTCGAGTGTTTCCGCCTGTGAAATTTTTATGCGTTTGACCTTGGCAGGGGCTTCTACGCCCTTGCGCGCCAGTTTATAGAGCGGCTGGCCTTCGTGCTTGGCCGCTGAATAAGGCGGCACGGCCTGCTCGGCAAGCTCAAGCCAGGCGGCAACTTCGCGGCGCACGTCAGCTTCGCTCACATGCTCCCACGGCGTTTCGGCCACAACCTTGCCTTCAATATCCCAGGTGTCGGTGGTCTGGCCCAGCCGCAACGTGCCGCTGTAAACCTTGCCGCCGCCAGCCAGCAGATGGCCTGAAAGTTTGGTGGCCTGCCCCAGCAAAACAAGCAGAACTCCTGATGCCAAAGGATCAAGAGTGCCCGCATGCCCGATCTTTTTTTGCCCAAGGCGTTTGATAGCCGTGAGACAGCGGGCCGAGGTGGGGCCAGAGGGCTTGCGCAGCACCAGAATGCCGTGCTGCTGGGGCAACTGGGCCGCCCCGGAGCTTTTTTCCGGCTGCCGGTCTGGGGTGCTGGGTGCGGCAGCAGCCGCTTTGGTCATACTCATACGCAAGTTGCAACCATAGCCGCAGAGCGGGCATAAGTCAAAAAAATATCAGCGGCAAAGGCCCCAGGCGGGAGCCAAAACCGAGAAAAAAGCAGAAAACCGTTACTCGCCGGACGAACCAAGGTCTTCGGCATCCAGTTCTTCAGCTATGGCAGCCAGCAACTGGGCGCTAGCCGTATCCATATCCGCCCGCACGGTGCCGCCCGCAGCATTGCGGTGCCCGCCGCCGCCAAGTCTGGCCGCTGCGGCGCGCACGTCTACCGCGCCGTAGGAGCGCAGGCTGAACTTGCAGCAGGCCGGGGAATCCTCCCGCAGTACTGCGGCCACATGGACGCCGCGCAGGCGGCGCAGTTGTTCCACAAAGCCTTCGAGGTCTTCCTTCAGCGCCCCGCATTTGCGCAGGTCTTCAAGATAGACTGGGCAAAAACAGACGCTGCCGTTGCGCTCAAGCTGCGCCCGCTGCAAAAGCTGGCCCCAGAGATTCAGGCGGCCACGGCTCCAGCTGTTTTCAAGATGTTCGCGCAACTGGGCAATATTACAGCCATGCTCAACCAGATGGGCCGTGAGGTAGAGCACCTCCGCACTGGTGTTGCCGTGGCAGAAGCCGCCAGTGTCGGTAATGATGCCAAGGGCCAGGGCGTTTGCAAGCTCGCCAGTGAGGGGCAGGCCTGCGGCCAGAGCCACATAGGCCATGAGCTGGGCAGTCGCCGCTGCCTGGGGTTCAACCCAGTTTGCCACGTTTCCCATGCCGTTGCCGCCGAGGTGGTGGTCAATATTCAGAGTTTGCAGATCCTGCAGGCGGCCCGCCAGCTCGCGGCCAAGGCGCTCGGGTTCGCCGCAATCAAGCAGCACGGCGCAGCGAGGCTTGAAGGGCGGATGCCCCAGCGTAGTGTGCACAAAGCCCGGCGTGGAAAAAAAGTCCAGATACCCCGGCAGGCCTGGTTGGGCGTAGAGCATAAATTCCTTGCCCATGAACCGCAGAATGTGACCCGCAGCCGCCACTGCGCCTGCGGCATCGCCGTCAGGGTTCACATGGGCGGCCACAATAACCTGATCCACATGGCGAAAAGCTTCGGCCATGCGTTCCGCACCTTCGCGGAATTGCGGGGGAATGAGTTCAGTCCGCTGCATATATCTCCACCTGGCTATCCGTCATTTCCTCGGGGCAGACCGCTTCCATCATGAGCGCGCATTTGTCCATGCGGCTGCGCAGATGGCTCTCGCTGTTGGAAATGGATACCACTGCAAGCCGCAGACGGGAGAGACTGTCTTCTGTTCCCGCTTCGGCTATGGCTACATTAAATTTGTTTCTGGTCTTCTGCTTCAGGCTGTTGGCAACGCGGCGCTTCGCCTTGAGATTGTCGTTGCCTTCCAGGCTGAATTCTACGGTAAGAACCGCCATAAACATGGTCATAGGCTGGATTCCTGCCGGGCGAAAGGCATTTTGCAGGCTTGCCGCCTTGTGGCGGCAAGGGGTAGGCGGCGTGCTTTTGGCCTCAAGGGCACCTTCCGGCACAGCCAAGTAATACAGATATGACCTGTTAGGCTGGCTGTCAAAGGCATGCATGCGAAAAAAAGAAGGGAGGCCAGTAAGCGGCCTCCCTTCCAGTTAATCAATTTTAAAGAGTGGCGGCTTCTTCGACGGTTTCAAAGGCTTCGATGATGTCGCCTATCTTCACGTCGTTGAAGTTTTCAAGGCCCACGCCGCACTCGTTGCCCTTAACCACTTCCTTGGAGTCGTCCTTGAAGCGCTTGAGGGAAGAGATCTTGCCCGTGTAGACCACCACGCCATCGCGCAGCAGACGCACACCGGCATTACGGGCGATCTTGCCGTCAGCCACGTAGGAACCAGCGATAAGGCCGACCTTGGGCACGCTGAAGGTGTCGCGCACTTCGGCCTGGCCGAGGTACACTTCACGCTGCACAGGGGCGAGCATGCCAGCCATGGCGCTCTTGATATCGTCCACGAGCTTGTAAATGATCTCGTAGAAGCGGATATCCACGTTTTCGTGATCGGCCACATCCTTGATCTTGGAAGTGGGACGCACGTTGAAGCCGATAATGATAGCCTGCGAGGCAGAAGCCAGCAGAATGTCGGATTCCGTGATTGCGCCTGTACCGCCGTGCACCACGTTGATGCGCACCTTTTCCGTGCTCTGTTTGTTCAGAGCTTCGGTGATGGCTTCCAGACTGCCCTGCACGTCCGCCTTGACCACAAGGTTGAGGGTCAGGGTTTCCTGATCGGACTTGCGCTGCGACAGGAATGTTTCAAGGGTGACGCGCGATTCGGAGGCCAGATCACGTTCACGCTGCTTGATCGCGCGGGAATCGGCAATGCGGCGGGCGACCTTTTCGTCGGCCACCACAAAGAATTCCTCACCGGCTTCCGGCACGCCTTCAAAGCCCTGTACTTCCACTGGCAGCGAGGGGCTGGCGTCCTTGACCTTCTTGCCCTGATCGCTCATGAGAGCGCGCACACGGCCCGAGAAGGTGCCGCACACAAAGCTGTCGCCCTGGCGCAGGGTGCCTTCCTGAATGAGCACGGTGGCGATGGGGCCACGGCCCTTGTCGAGCTTGGCTTCCACAATATGACCGCGAGCGGGCTTGTCGGGGTTGGCCTTGAGCTCCATGATTTCAGACTGGAGGGCCACCATTTCGAGCAGTTCGTCCAGACCCATGCGGCTCTTGGCCGAAACCTTGGCAACGATGGTGTCGCCGCCCCATTCTTCGGCCTGCAAACCAAGCTCGGCCAGTTCCCGCAACACGCGGTCAGGGTCGGCGCCGGGCTTGTCCATCTTGTTCACGGCCACCATAATGGGAACATTGGCGGCGCGGGAGTGGTTGATGGCTTCGCGGGTCTGCTCCATGACGCCGTCATCGGCGGCGACCACTAGGATAACAAGGTCGGTGACCTGAGCGCCACGGGCGCGCATGGCGGTGAAGGCTTCGTGGCCGGGCGTGTCGAGGAACACGATTTCGCCGCGCTTGGTCTTCACATGGTATGCGCCGATGTGCTGCGTGATGCCGCCGGCTTCGCCGCTGGTGACGTTGGACTTGCGTATGGCGTCGAGCAACGAGGTTTTACCGTGGTCAACGTGACCCATAATGGTAACAACAGGCGGGCGCGGCTTGAGAGTTTCAGGCGCGTCCACTTCCTTGGGAACCAGATAATCGTCTTCAGAAAAGCCAACTTTTTCAACTTCGTAGCCGAATTCGGCGGCCACCAGGGTGGCGGTGTCGATATCCAGCGTCTGGTTGATGGTCGCCATGATGCCAAGACCAAAGAGTACCTTGATGATCTCGTTGGCCTTGAGGCCCATCTGGTGGGCCATGTCGGCAACGCGGATGGCTTCGGTAATACGGATCTTGCGCTTGGCGGCCTTGAGCGGCTGGGTGGACTGCGGCACCACAGAAGAACGGCCCGACTTGCGGCGGCCCTTGCCTCTGTTCAGGCGACCATTGTCGTCGTCATCGCTGCGGCGACCAAAATCACCCTGCTGAAAATCAACAGTGCGGCGACCCTTGAGGCGCTTTTTCTTGCTCTGTCCATCGCGGGTGTCGGAAGGGGAGGCAGGCGCAGCCTGCTGCCCAAAGCCGCCTGCGGGACCACCGGGACGGGGGCCGCCAGCAGAGCGCGGCGCGCCGCCGGGGCCACCGGGGCCGCCAGGACGGGGACCGCCGGGACGGGGAGGCCTGCCAGCGCCGTCTCTGGGCGGATAGCCGCCGGGGCGGCTGTCGCCAGTGCGGGCGGGGCGGGCATCCTGCGTGGGCGTAGCGCCGGGAACAGGACGGGAAATAATGCGAACCTGCGGCGTTGCCGGAGCTTCCGCACGGGGCGCGCGACGGGGCGCGGCACCTTCCTCGCCGTCTTCACTGGCGCGGGCTTCGGCAGAACGCTGGGGCAGAGTAGGCGCAGACGAGCCTTCGGGCATGGCCGAGGCATCGGGGCGCGCCACTCGGGCCTTGGCGGCCTTGTCCTGCGCTTCAGTCTTGTCGGCGTGGAGCTTTTCAGCCTGAGCCTTTGCAGCAACGGCTTCCACCACAGGGGCGGCAGGCGCTGCTTCAGGCGCTGGGGCAGACTCCGCAGCGGCGGGAGCCGGAGCTTCCACAACTTCGGGTTCTTTCTGGTCGCTGGGGCGGCTGATGACGCGCGCGGGCGAGATAACCTTGGCAGGCTTGACGATGCGGGCCTTGTGTTCGGCAGCGGGGGCCGGCTCCTGCGCGGGCTTGGAAGCCTTGGGCGCAACAGGTTCGGCAGCGGCAGCAGGAGCAGCAGGGGCCGCTTCAGCCACGGCTTCTAGCACAGGGGCAGCTTCCTTGGGCGCTTCGGTTTCAACCGGTGCGGCAACGGGGGCTTCCTGCGCTGTGGTTTCGGCTTCCTGCGGGGAGTCCTTGCGGCGGCGGCGCACGATGACGTCGCGCTGCGAACCGGCACGCTCCGCATCAACCTGTTTCTGTTCGGCAAAGTAATCGCGCAAGCGAGTGGCCTCCTCTGAGGTGACGGAACCAGTAGCGGATTTTACCGACAGGCCGAGCTCACGCGCGACACGCAGTATATCCTTGGGATCCTGCGAGATATCCCCGCCGAGATCCTTAATTTTTATTTTATCATCGGACATGTTTTCCCCCCTTGCGCCGTGTTCCGGGTCTGAATTTCGCGAACTTTGCCGCGCAGACAGGATCGGAACATACATACCAGCCTCTGCCCGGTCTGGTTTTTTCTGCGTCTAAAGTCAAAATTCCCTGCTCCGCCAGTACGTGGCGGTCGAGATCGGCCTTGGGAAAGCGGCGGCGGCAGATGACGCACATGCGCTCCGGCCCGTCACAGGCCTGCTCCCCGACTTCAACGGGCGCAGCGTTATTCTTTTGCATCTCCGCTTTCCGTGGCTGCGGGCATTTTCAGCTCCACTGCCGAGGATTCGGGAGTGCTCTCCACAATCGGGGCCAGGAAGTTGATGGCCGAGCGCAGGTCGGCAATGCGCGCCGCGCTGATAGTGAGCTTGTCAGCCAGTTCCTGGTCCGTAGCCTCGCGCAGGTTGTCCAGCGAGCTGTAACCCGCGGCCAGAAGCGCTTCAATGGAAACTTCCGCCACGCTGGCAACCTGTTCAAGGCCGTGCCCGATGGCATTGGCCTCGTTGTAGCGGGTTTCGGTAAAGATATCGACCTTCCAACCCAGCAGGCGCGCGGCAAGCTTGACGTTCTGCCCCTTGCGCCCGATGGCGTTGGTGAGCTGATCGTCAGGCACGATGACTTCCAGAAGATTTTCTTCTTCGTCCACCACGATGCGCGAAACCAGGGCCGGGGCCAGGGCGTTGCGGGCATAGGTGGCGATGTCTGCGCTCCAGACAACAATGTCGATGCGCTCGCCGTGCAGTTCCTGCACGATGTTCTGGATGCGCGAACCGCGCACGCCAACGCACGCGCCCACAGGATCCACATCGCGCTCACGCGAAAGCACGGCAACCTTGGCACGGGAGCCAGGATCACGGGCAACGCCCATGATCTGCACCACGCCATCGTCAACTTCGGGCACCTCGCGGCGGAACAGGGCGGCCATGTAGTCGCGGTGCGAACGCGAAACAACAACCTGCGGGCCGCGCCCTTCCTGACGCACTTCAATGATAAGAGCCTGTACGCGGTCGCCGCGCTTGTAATGCTCGCGCGGAATCTGTTCCTCGCGGGGCAGAATGGCTTCGGTACGGCCCAGGTTCACAACCCAGCCGCCCTTGTCGCGGCGCTGCACGATGCCGGATACAATTTCGCCCACGCGGTCCTTGTATTCGGTGTAGATGATTTCCTGCTCCGCATCACGCATGCGCTGGATGATAACCTGCTTGGCAGACTGGGCGGCAATGCGGCCAAGGTCTTCAACCTTGACGCGGAAACCCATTTCATCATCAACCTGCACGGAGGGATCATGCTTGATCGCTTCGGAGTATTCGATCTGCGTGTCAGGATTGGCAAAGTCGTCGTCTTCCATGACGATTTTGAACTGGTAGACCTCAATGTCGCCTGTTTCGTCATTGTAGGTCACTTCCACGTCCATATCTTCGCTGAAGCGGCGCAGCACCGAAGTGCGCACCGCGTCTTCAAGCGTGTCGATGAGCATGTTACGGTCAAGGCCTTTGTCCTTGCTGATCTGGTCAATGGCCTTTTTAAGTTCAAGATTCATGGGTGCCTCCGGCTGCTGGCGCTGCGGCGAAAATATCTCTGGTTCCTGCCCTGTTCACGGCGGCCAGTGAGTCTGGCCATGCCAAGCGAGTGTGCAGTTGCGTCAGGTTTTATTGGTTCTCTTCAGAACCACTGGATTTTGTTTTCTTTTCCTTGCGGGGCTTGGCCTCGGCCTTGGCGGCGGGCGCTTTGGCGCGGCCCTTGCCAGGCTTTTGCGGCTGCCTGAAAATATACATGCGGCTTGCCCTGCGCACTGCATCCCAGGGGATGCTGACCGGCGGCAGGTTTTCGGGTGTCACCTCGCCCTCGGGCGAGATGGTGGCTGGCGCCAGGGTGAATGCACTTTCTTCAACAGAAAGAAGAGTGCCGCGCCACAGGCGGCGGGGGCCACCGTGCGAGGGGTTGGGCCCCTCGGGGGCACCTTCGTTGATGGCAACGGCCCTGAGCAGACGGGCTTCCACCACATCACCAATATAATGGCGCATCTGGTCAAGGCTGAAGAAAAGTCGCGTCAGGCCGGGGGTGGAAACCTCCAGCACGTACGCCTCGGGAATCGTATCTTCCACCTCAAGGGCGAGGCCGATGTGGCGCGAGATATGCTCGCACTGCTCAAGGGTGGCAGAAAGCGCGACCAAGGTTGGCGCATCAATGTCGTCGGTGTCGGCGGGGGCGGGCTGGGTGCCGGATTCCGCAGAAAACGGCACGTCTACAAAGAGCCGAACCACTGTGCGCCCGGCGCGGACGATTTCCACTCCCCAGATAACCAGGCCCAGCGATGTTGCGAGGGGCTCGGCCAAACTGGTGATGGTTTCTTTGAGTACGTCGTCGGTCATTCGTTTCTTAGAGCATTCCTTTGCGCTGAAAATGCGCTTGCCTGGCGGGC
The DNA here is from genome assembly GCF_902477725.1 of uncultured Desulfovibrio sp. Classification (NCBI taxonomy): domain Bacteria; kingdom Pseudomonadati; phylum Thermodesulfobacteriota; class Desulfovibrionia; order Desulfovibrionales; family Desulfovibrionaceae; genus Desulfovibrio; species uncultured Desulfovibrio sp. The sequence continues at coordinate 101,245 of NZ_CABSIF010000006.1, forward strand.
TTGCCCTGTCACAAGGACAAAAAAAAGGGGGCCCATTCAGGCCACCCCGCAGGAACTGCGTTCCGCATCAGGATGTAGCAGTGGCGCGAACGCCAGCCGCTTTGAATGAGTTTCATTATCTTGGTGAAAAAAAAATGTCAAGATGTTTGTGCAATGCGGGCAATATCTACTAAGGTGAGTTGTCCTGTCTTGATTGATGGAGTATGGATACCACCAAATGATAAAAATGGCCTTTTTTTTCTGAAAACTAATTTTTTTTAAAAAAATGCCGAAATGCAGAGTGAGAAGAGAATAGACCGGAACAGCGGCATTAGGGGGCTGCTGTACCGTTTTGTAAACGATGGCATGCAGACGGCAAGTTTTTGCCAGGCATAAAAAGTTTTTGCGTTTTAAAGCGAGGTGGCTCAGTGAACGGTAAATTCCTTTTGTACAGTTGCGCATCAGCGCTGCTGGCAGCGGGTCTTGGTTTTGGCGTAACTCAGCTGGCGGGTATGCCCGTTTTGGCTGTTATAGTGAGCGCCCTTGTGGCGGCCTTTGGCGCGTTGGCTGTCGGTCGTGCGCTTGCAAACGGGGCTCTGCGTCAGGCTGGTGCGGCTGTCTGCGCAGTGGCTGCCAATCCCAGCCGAAGTCTGAACAATACTGATCCCTTTCTTGCTCCGCTGGTTACAAGTCTTGAAGACCTGCGGCAGGCTTTTAAAAACGACAGGGAATATAAAGACGGCATTTTGCGTGGTCTGCCCATGCCGTACCTGCTGGTGGACACCAACGAGCGCGCGCTCAGCACCAACACGGCATGCCTGAAGATGCTGGAAATCGACGACAGCATTGAATCCTGCCTTGGCAAAACACTGGCCCATCTGTTTTATAACGATCCCACGCGCAAAACCGCCGTGGGCAAGAGCATGGCCACGGGCGAGTGCTTCAAGAATCTTGAAGTGACCATCGGTGGGCACAAGGGCGGCAAGGTCAATGTGCTCGCCAACGTGTTTCCCATCTACAATGCCGAGGGGGCCTGCATTGGCGGCATGTGCGTGTATGTGGACATGACCGCGCTCAATGAGGCGCAGCGGCAGATCACGGAAAAGAACCAGCGTATGGCCGAAGTGGCCCAGGCGCTGGAAGAAACCATGGATGAACTGGCCCAGATCGTGGTGGCGCTTACCGGCAGCATCCGGCAGTCGGACAAAAATGCCGCCATCGCCGCAGGGCAGCTTAAAGAGGCCGCCTCCTCCATGGGCCACATGAACGCGAGAGTGCAGGAAGTTGCCGGCAATGCGGATAAAGCCGCCGAAGCTTCAGGCCACACCATGTCCAAGGCCACCACAGGGGCGGAAGTTGTGCAGAACGCCCTGCACGGCATTGAAAACGTGCACCGTGTCACGCTTGAATTGCGTACTGATATGGCCACGCTGGAATCACATGCCAGAGCCATTACCGAGATCATGAACGTTATTTCAGATATTGCCGACCAGACCAACCTGCTGGCCCTCAACGCCGCCATTGAAGCGGCCCGTGCTGGTGAAGCCGGGCGCGGTTTTGCCGTGGTGGCCGATGAAGTGCGCAAACTGGCAGAAAAAACGATGGCTTCCACCACGGATGTGGGCCGTGCCATTGAGGCCATTCAGCAAAGCGCCGCCAAGAGCATGTCATCCATGGACAATGCCGTGCAGCAGGTGGAGCAGGCCACAGACTACGCCAAGCAGTCTGGCGAGGCGCTGGACGCCATCGTGGGTACGGTGGAAAACACCGTGGGGCAGGTCAAGGCCATCGCCGCTGCCAGCGAAGAGCAGTCAGCCGCCAGCGAGCAGATCACCCACACCATTGATCAGGTGAACCACATGGTGGCCGACACGTCCCAATCCATGGGTCAGGCAAGCATGGAAACCGACAAGCTTCAGGAGCTGACCGACAAACTGGAAGACCTGACAGCGCAACTGAAAGTGTAGCGCAGTTTTTTGCCTCAAGGCAGTACAAGACCCGTTGCAGCCGGATAGAGCGATAAGCGCGCAATATCTGTCTGGGACGGGTCTTTTTTGTGGTAAAATGCCTGGAGGTTCTATAGTTGCTCGTTCACGCCCAGCACCATCTCAAGGACGGCGTCAGCTAGCAGGGCGGCAGCTTCGGTCACACGGGGAGCAAGGGGCGGGGCCAGCAGGATATCCGTGCTAAAGTCGCCCACGAGCACCAGATTGCCAAGATAGCGTTTACGCATGGCTTTGCCGCCCCAGCCGCCCATGCCCGATGCGCTGGCTATGCGATAGCCGCCGAGCATGGCTGTTTCCACCAGCAGTGTCTTGTCGTCTGGCCCGTCAAAGGCTTCCACCCAGATGGGGCAGGCGGGCAGCACCTCAGCCATGTTGTTCTGGTCAAGGCGCATGCGTCGCGCTTCCACGCCCATTTCGGGATTCAGTTCCAGCAGCAGCTCTGCCAGGGCTTCGACCTTGGGGCGCCCCACATGCCGGGGCCAGTATTGCTGGCGGTTGAGATTGGAGGCGTCCACCACGTCATCGTCCACCAGCACCAGATTGCCCACACCGCTGCGGGCCAGCATCAGGGCTGCGTTTGAGCCAAGCCCCCCCGCTCCGGCAATGCCCACGCGGGCGGCGCGCAGGGTCGCCAGTTGGTCTGGGCTGAGGTAGCGGGCAAGGCCCGTGTGAAGTGCATTGTGCATGGCGTGGATCCGTAAGTTGGTTGTTTGGCCTGGAATTGTTAGCTTGTTTTACACGGCGGCCTGGTGTGCGCCAGACCGCCGTGCGATAGCTGCAAGCAGTTTTTTATACGGCCACCGGGTCTTCCCAGTCTTTAAGCACAGCCTGATAGCCTATGCCCGCGAGTGATGCCGCCATTTCTTCAAGGCTGCGGCGGTCGGTGATCTCAAACTGGCCGGGATTGTGCAGATCTTCGGTTGCGCGGCCGCCCACGGCGGTGGAAACACCGGCGGAAACTCTGGTTACGCCGATGGGGACCAGGTGATCGCGCATAAAGGCGCTTTCGCGGCTGGAGCAGGTGATGCCCGCGCGCGGCAAGAAGCAGCGCATGGCCGTAACATATTGTACAAGATGGCGGTCGTCCACACCGTGCTGCACGTCAAAATTGCCTTCATGCGGGCAGATGCGCGGGATGGAAACGCTCACATCCACCCCGGGATAGCGCCTTTGCAGCCACCATGCGTGCAGGCCTGTGGCAAAGGCGTCCTGCTCAAAAGATTCCAGCCCCAGCAATGCGCCCACGCCGATGGAGCGGATGCCGCCCTCTGCCGCACGCTGCGGCGCATTGAGCCTGAAGCCGTAATCATGCTTGGGGCCAACCGGGTGCAGCCATGCGTAAAGTTCCGGATTATACGTCTCCTGAAACATGGTCATGCTGTCCACGCCTGCGTTCACCAGTAGTTCATATTCTTCGGTGGTGAGCGAATAGACTTCCACGCCCACCGAGGCAAAGCGGGGTTTGATGCGGCGGGCCGCATCAGCAATATATTGCGGCGAGGACAGATGCCGCGCATCGCCCGTCAGCAGCAAAATGTGCTGAAAGCCCTTGTCGGCGATAACGTCGGCCTCCGCAGCAGCCTCATCAATACTCAGATGGCGGCGTGGTTGCTTGTTCTTGGCATTGAATCCGCAGTAGCGGCACTGGTTGGTGCAGACATCGGAGATGTAGAGCGGCGTGAATATGTTTACGGCCTTGCCAAAGAAACGCAGGGTCAGGTCGCGCGCACGGCGGGCCATGGCCTCAAGGTGCGGAGCAGCCGCAGGTGAAAGCAGGGTAAGGAAATCGGCTGGCTGCAAAATTTCCTTTTGCAGCACGGCCAGAACATCCGCTTCTGTGGCGCGTGCGGCTCCTTCTGCCCGGCGGGCTGAGGGCCACGCCTGCAAGTATTCCTGAAAAGTTTCCATGTGTGATCCTTATAAGCGGTCGGCTGCCAGCGTTTTGGCTGGCGGTCAACATGGTGTGTACTGCAAACGTTAGCGGAGAAATCCCGTCAGCGGTGAAGACGCTTCCGCGCCTTGGCCCCGCGCCTTGACCGCGCCGGGGCCAGCCAGCCATGCATCGCGCCCGGCCCGTACCGCCGCGCCGAATGCGCGGGCCATGCTGACGGGGTCGCTGGACGAGGCAATGGCCGTGTTTACCAAACAGGCAGCCGCGCCCATTTCCATGGCCTCGCAAGCCTCCGAGGGGCGGCCAATGCCCGCGTCCACCACAATGGGCAGGTCGATTTCTTCAATCAGGATGCCCACCATTTCCTTGGTGCGCAGGCCCCTGTTGGTGCCGATGGGCGCACCCAGCGGCATGACGGCTGCCGCGCCCGCGTTGACGCAGGCCCGCGCCACGTAGAGATCGGGATTGATGTAGGGCAGCACGGTAAAGCCGTCTTTGGCGAGTATTTCCGTAGCCTTGGCAGTTTCGTAGCCGTCAGGCAACAGATGGCGGGTGTCGGAAATGACTTCAATTTTTATCCAGTCGCCGCAACCCGCTGCACGCGCCAGCCGGGCCAGACGCACCGCTTCCTCGGCGGTTCGCGCACCCGAGGTGTTGGGCAAAAGGCGCATGTGGGCGGGAATATGCCCCATGATGCCCTGGCTGGAGGCCTGATTTTCGGCCTGTTTGTCCACACGCCGCATGGCCACGGTGATGACTTGCGCGCCGCTGGCTTCGGCCACTGAAGGGATGAGGCTGTCGGCTCCGTATTTGCCGGTGCCGATGAAAAGACGGCTTGTAAGGGTGACGCCGCCGATGATGAAAGGATCGTTCATTGTGCTCTCCGTCTGGAATGTGCTGGTAAAATGATGGTATTCTGGGCCGGGAACAGGGCTGGCCTGTTATCCTCCGCCCACAAAGTGCACGATTTCCAGACTGTCGCCCCCGCAGAGCAGGGTTTGGGCAAAACGCTCGCGGGGCAGGATTTCTCCGTTGCGTTCAACGACAACCCGTGCCGTATCATGTCCGCGCGCCGCCAGAAGTTCGGCAACGCTGCATGATTCGGCAATGGCTTCGGTTTCCCCGTTGACTGTGACATCCATACGCGCCTCCAGAGGAAAACAACCGATGGGCTGTTTCCGAGGTTGAGGTTGTAATGGTTCTGCGGGGTAACTGATGCCGGACGGCATAAAACAGAAATGCCCGCAAAAACCATTACGGCTGCGGGCGAGCACAATCCTGCAAATAAATGCAGGTTGGCCAGCTTCCCTTCGTCGGCACTATCCGCGTCAGGTGCAGAACCGCGTTGTTTTGCGCGATTCTAGGGGTCAGGGCGCTATCACCCTTTCTCAGCCTTTGAGGCTCCCCCAGCCGGTTTTTTGAGTTTAGGCCCAGGCAGGGAGGAATGCAAGCAAAACGCGCAGCACCTGAGCCGCCGAGCGGCAAACAGCAGAAATTATCGTGCACAGTTTTTTGAAGAGTGCTGACAATGCTTGGAATAAAGTGCTTGCATGGATTCACGAAAAGGGTGAAAATTTTCACATCACTGCTTGGAATATGCGATTATAAGCAACCTACCTTCTGAAACAGTAGTAAACAACTGTACTAATGGCGCACTCACGGTGCTGGTTCCTTAAAACCATGCAGGATGTATGCTGATTTGCTTTGGACAGAGTCCTCTGCGAGTGCATTGAGCGGACAATTTGTATGGACAGAAGTTGGTATTGAGGGTAGGTCGAAAAGCAGGAAAGTTTATGATTAGCAATGTTGACCAGTTAACTGGGGATTCTGGTTGGTCGCGGTTGTGATGCCCGACGCATTGGCAAGGAGGAAGCAGACTGTGCATTGTTCCGCGGGATTCAGTAGCGTTTTTCTGGGGTAGCGGCTGTGTGCTTTGGAATGATTTGCAGGCTGCGACCAGAAGAACAAAACAGGGAGAGACACGATGGAAAGCTTGGAGCACATTAATGCCATCACGCTAGTGTTTGCGGCATTGTGCATATTTGCCATTGCCTACCGGGTGTATGGCATTTTTCTGGCAAACAAGGTTCTGAAACTGGACGCGGGCCGTATTACGCCCGCCGTTCGTTTTGCTGATGGTCACGACTACGTCAAAACCAACGAATTTGTTCTCTACGGCCACCATTTTGCCGCCATCGCGGCTGCTGGGCCGCTGGTTGGCCCTGTGCTTGCCGCGCAGTTCGGCTACTTGCCCGGCGCGCTGTGGATTCTGATTGGCTGCGTGCTCGGCGGCGCAGTGCACGACATGGTGGTGCTGTTCGCCTCCGTGCGGCACAAGGGCCAGAGCCTTTCGGCTATCGCCCAGCGCGAGGTTGGCCCCGTTACGGGTACCGTGGCGGGCATCGCCGTGCTGTGCATTCTTATCCTGACCCTGGCCGGTCTTTCGCTGGCCTGCATCAGCGCCATGCACAACGCGCCCTGGTCGCTGTTTATCGTGGTCATCACCATGCCTATCGCCATGCTCATGGGCCTGATCATGCGCTTCAAGCAGAACAGCGTTCTGCTTGCCAGCCTTGTGGGTCTGGTGCTGCTGGTTGTGGGTATTCTGAGCGGCCATGATCTCATGCAGAAGGACGTTCTGGGCTGGGCCTTTGACTGGAACCGCGACACCGTGGCTCTGGCCATCGCTGGCTACGGCTTCCTCGCTTCCGTTCTGCCCGTGTGGTTCCTGCTGGTGCCGCGCGACTATCTTTCCACCTATCTCAAGATCGGCACCATCCTTATGCTGGCCGTGGGCATCATCTTTGTGCAGCCCACCCTGCTCATGCCCACCGTTACTCCCTTTATTAACGGCGGTGGCCCCGTGATCGGCGGGCCTGCATTGCCCTTTATCTTCATCACCATCGCTTGCGGCGCCATGTCCGGCTTCCATGCCATCATCGGCACAGGCACAACGCCCAAAATGATCGGCAACGAGCGCGACATCCTCTTTGTGGGTTACGGCGCCATGCTGACCGAAGGTTTTGTTGCCATCATGGCCTTGATCGCCGCCTGCACCCTGATGCCCGGCGACTATTTTGCCATCAACTCCACCCCTGACAAGTTCAGCTCGCTGATCGCCGCGCACCCCGCGTTGAATACTGTTGACCTGGGCTTCTTTGAAGAAAAGATCGGCCTGAACCTGCATGCCCGCCCCGGCGGCGCAGTTTCTCTGGCCGTGGGCATGGCCCACATTTTCCACAAGATCCCCTACATGGATCACCTGATGGCCTACTGGTACAACTTTGCCGTCATGTTTGAAGCCGTCTTCATCCTGACCGCCATTGACGCCGGTACCCGCGTGGGCCGCTTCTTCCTGCAGGAAATGCTGGGCAAGGTGTACGCGCCCTTTGGCGACAAGAACTGGATGCCCGGCGTCTACATCACCAGCTTCATCTTCACGTCCATGTGGGGCTACCTGATGTACACCGGCAACATCAGCAACATCTGGCCCCTGTTCGGTCTGAGCAACCAGCTGCTTGCTGGCTGCGCCCTGATCGTGTGCACCTCCATGCTGCTGCGCATGAACCGCGGCAAGCTCAGCCTTGTTACGGCCATCCCCGGTATCTTCCTGACCGCCGTGACCTTCTGGGCTGGCTACTTGCAGGTCACCAAGACCTACATCCCCGGCGGCAAGTATCTGCTTGCTTTCCTGGCCTGCCTGGTCATGGTGCTGATGGTCTTTGTGCTTGTGGGCACCATCCGCCGCTGGATTGAGCTTATGAACATCAAGGGTACGGTTAACGACGCTTACGGCGAACCCGTGCGCGTCCTGGCCGAAGAATAACAGAAGAATAACTGAGAGCCGCCGCTGGCGGCGGGCATAACAAAGCTCCCCCGGAATCTCGCGGTTCCGGGGGAGCTTTTTGTTTATGGCAAGTGCCAGCGATGGCTTGCAGGCTGCGCGAAAGAAGAACGTTACTTCAGCTTGCCCTCAAGGGCCTCGGCAGCAATCTGGCTGGCGGTTTTTTCGTAAACATCTTCGCCGTCAAAAAGTTCGCAGGGAGCGGTATTGTCCGCTTCGGCCAGTCGGCGCAAGGCAGGGGCGTCCATGAGGTCAGGCGGCAGTTGGCTGAGCGCCCATGCGGCCATGCCCTGGCACACAGGGTCAACGTCTTCCAGCCCTTTCAGCAGCCAGGGGCGGGCGGTCAGGCACAATTGCGGGCGTGCCTGGGCAAGACGACCGATGGCCCAGTAGCAGGAGCGGCGCAGGGTGTCGTTGTCGCAATAATTGTCATCGCGGCCAAGATCAATGATGTAGCTGATAAGAATGCGGTGAAAATCCTTGGCCAGGGATTCGCTGGCAGCGAGGATTTCTGCAAAGGCCTCGGGGATGCCCCAGCCGATGTTGCCGGATTCTTCGTTGAGGTGCCACATGAGGCGGCGGATGATATTCCTGGCCGTTTCCGGCTGTTCCTGCATCAGGCGCGCCGTTATCTGCCCCAGCGCAACTGCGGCGCGGTGCATGGTCTGGGGGCCGAGCAGAAGAAAGGAAAAGAGCGGCCCTACATTTTCAAGGCCGCCTTGGGCGATTTCGTCCAGGTGTTCGCGCCACTGCGGGCTGACAAGGCATTCCTTAAGCTTTTGTTTTGTGGATCGCATGCGGGCCATGAGCAGTTCCTCCACGGTCTGTTTCCAAGCTTGCATTCATAGTGAGCGCTTTTGAGCAATCTGGCAAGGCAGGAATCTGGTGAGTTGTTTCGCCTTGCGGCGGGATTGCGCCCTTCGGGCGCGGAATTTTCGCCACCTGGCGAAATTGGGGACGCCTGCCCGGCGCGGGGCAAGTGTGGGGCTTGGGGGAATAGAGCGTATTTTTTGCCCTTCGGGCACGGAATTTTCGCCACCTGGCGAAGTTTGGGACGCCTCCCCGGCGCGGGGCAAAGGGGACCGGTTATGGGGCTGCGCCCCCTCCTCGGCCCCCTCTGCACTCCCCCCGGAGCACCCTCCTGGCAGTTTTTAATTCTCGTGGGATTGCGAGGGCACGCGTCTTGTGCTGCGGGAGCTTCCTTCTCTCGCTGCGCTCGCTCAGGCGATCTCCCTCCGCGACGCGTAAATGCCAGAGGCCGCTTTCGCTTCGCTCAGTAACCGTTTCAGCCAACACTTATTGTCTAGATTGGATATTGAAAAATTGCGAATAACAGGAATCAGAGCCGTCATCAGAAGGGGGTCATGAAGTCGCCTTCCTTATACTCGCCGGAGCGGAGCGAAGGCGATGGTTGGTGTTGGGCGAATTTGCAAAATACGCTTTTTGCGGGCTGAACAGGAAGCGCCGGGATTTTGAGCGCAGCGTACTCATGTACGTGAGCATCAAAATCCCGGCGCTGACGCATTCAGGCCGTAAAAGTCGGGTTTGCGTAAATCAGCCTGACAGGCTCACCATGCCTGTCTTAATGGGCAAGTTCTTTACGACTGCCTTAAAGGGTACAGAAAAAAATCACCCAGAACGGCACGCTGAAATCAAGTATCATGGCATGTACGATGGAAACAAAAATCCAGTCCTTGCCGCAATACTTTGTAATAACAGGCAGCGTCGTATCCATGGTAGACGCCCCGCCGCAACTGATCGGTGCCAGCGGGCCAAGATACTTCGCCAGCAAGGGCGTGAGCAGCAACGTGATGAGCTCACGGGCAATATTGCTGATAAGCGCAATAGTGCCCAGCTCCGGCCCCTTGTATTGCGAAATGAAGATGGACGACAGCGAGTAGTAGGCAAAGCCCGCGCCCACGGCCATGCATTCGCTCACGCTGTAGGCCAGAAACAGACTCATGAGAGCCGTGCCCGCAAATGTGCCCACAGTGGTTGCCAGCGGCAGCAGCAAAACGCGCGGGCGCAACGTGCGCAAAATTTCGCCCAGCCTGCGATCCGAACCGATGGAAATGCCCACCAGCAGCATGAGCAGCCACAGGGCGTATATCGTGAAGTCGTGCTCCACCAGATAGGTGGGTATCAGCTCCACGCGGGCAAGCAACACACCGGAACAAAAGAAAAACAGGATGATAAGGCTACCCTTCATGGTTGGGTGCCTCAGCATCGGACGCCTTTTGTTGGGGAGAAATCCCTGTGGGAGTGGGCGTTTTGGTGAAGAATCGGCGGATCATCGCTACGCAGGCAAAGGAACCCAGAATGCCCGCAACCGTGAGGGCCAGGGCAGCGCCGCCAAGCCGAGGCAGGGACTGCATGAGCAGCTCGTTGCTGCCTACGGATATGCCAAGAGCAAAAAGCAGCAGCATGATGGCGGGTGTGACGCAACGTGTCAGCGAGGTGATCCAGGGCTGGCCGCGCAGCAGAAAGCCAAGGGCCATGCCAAGAAAGGTAAGTCCAAGCGCAATAAACATGGAAAGAAAATCTCCTCTCGGTCGCCCATGAGCGACAATGAAGGGCAGCCCGAAGCGCGCGGCGACCCCCACGTGTCCTGTTTGCGGGTCTTAGCGCAAAATGTGGCGCAGGGCTTCGCGCAGCAGGGCCAGCATGGATGCATAACGCTGGTCGAACTGGAGCAGGTTGTCCACGTCCCAGAGAACCCATACCAGCTTGCCGCGGTGGCGGATTTGTTGGGGAGGCCGCAGCCCGCCGGGGAGCGCAACGGCATTGGCTGCCGCCGAACCCATGACCACCACGCCTCTGGCGCGGAGTTGGGCAGCGCCAGACCAGAACACGTCCGCATTGGCCGCAAAGCCATTGTCCGCCATGGGTGGTACGGCTGGCGGCAATGCAGCGGGATCGGGAGGGAGGCACGAGGGCCAGAAGGTATGCGTACCAGCGGGATGCCCCAGATCTTTCAGCAGGCGCTGCAAAAACTGGCGGCGTTCCAGACGGCCCGGAGTCTGCGGGTCGCAGAGGTCGGGGCCAAGATTCCAGTATGTCCACAATATGGGGCCGGGGCGGGTCTGTTCCAGTCGGGCCTGCCATGGGGCGGGCCACACGTGGGGAGGCAAGGGCAGCCAAGCGGCGGCCTTGCTCGGTTCTGCGGCTGGAGCGGCTTCGGCATGGGCGGTATCCGGCCCTGCGGGCATGTGGGGTCGCCGCTGGGGGGGGACTTCTCGGCTTGCCACGGGGCTTGCCGATCGCGGACTTTGCTGTTGCTTGCCTTGCTGCTGACCACGTTGCTGCCAAGGCTGGCGCTCACGCGCGGGCTGGCCTGTGCGCGCCTGGCTGTGGGCGTTGGCAGATGCCGCGCGAGACGCCTCCTGTTGGGGGGCGGCAAAGGCATCGTAGCCTTCGGGCATGAGCAGGGTGGTAAGCCCCCGGCGCTGCCAGAGCGCGCTGACGGGGTTCACGAGCGCAAAAGCCATGAACACAGTTCCCAGGCCACATCAGCCTTGCTTTGGTTGGGCCAGATTTCTTCATGCCCGGTTGCGTCTACAACAGCCATGGAATTGGTGGCAGCGCCAAAGCCGCTGTCTGTGGCGTTGACGCGGTTGGCGGCCAGCACATCGGCCTTTTTGCCTTGGAGCTTGGTATGGGCCAGAGGCAGCAGGGCCTGCATGTCGGCGGCGGTTTCTGCGGCAAAGCCCAGCACCTTCTGGCCTGGCTTGCGGCCCTCGGAAAGGGTGCGCAGAATATCGGGGTTGGGCGTAAAGGCCACGGTGAGGCCGTCCGGCGCGTCCGCTTTCTTGAATTTGCGGGGGCCAAAGGGCTGGGGCGAAAAATCTGCCACAGCAGCGGTGAACATGCCCATGTCCATGCCGGGCCAGACATCGGCGGCGACCTGAAACATGTCGCGCGCGCTCACAACATCGTGCCGGACGATTTCACGCGGCAAACGTGCGCGCACACCGGGGCCGCAGACGGCAGTAACCTCTGCGCCGCGCAGCCATGCCGCCACGGCCAGCGCCGCGCCCATGAGGCCGCTGGAAGGATTTGACCAGAAGCGCACGCCGTCCCATGCCTCGCGGGTGGGGCCAAGCGTGACCATAACGCGCTTGCCCGCCATATCCTGCGGTGAAAGCGCGCGCAGGGCAGCCAGAAAAATATCGTGCAGGGGGGCAAGACGGCCCTCGCCCTGTTCGCCGCAGGCCGTGCCGCCGCATGCTGGGATTACAATATGCGCCCCGCGTTGCCGCAAAATGTCAATGTTGGCCTGCGTGGCTGGGTTGGCCCACATGCGCGGATTCATGGCCGGGGCGATCACCATTGGCCCGTCAAAGGCCAGAGCCTGCGCGGCCAGCATGTCGCCCGCCGCGCCGTGCGCCAGACGGAACAGGGCGTCAGCCGATGCCGGAGCCACTACCAGAGCCTGCGCGTGTTGTCCCGGTTCAAGGTGGGAAAAAACATCCTGCCCCTGTGAAAACATGTCTTCATACACCGGGGCAGCGCCCAGCGACTCAAAGAGCAGGGGAGCCACAAAGCGGCGCGCGCCCGGAGTGAGCGTGGCCGAAACATGCATGCCCATGCCTGTCCACGCGCGCAAAAGATCGGCGGCCTTGTAGCAGGCCACGGAACCGCAAACTCCAAGGTGCAGGCGTTTGCGTTCGTAACGGGTGCTCTGGTCAAAGGGAGTGTTCAGGCCACTTTTGCTTTCGCTCATAGGTTTCGCTCCTGTAGACCGCCTTTGTTGCCGCCCCAGCTTTCAGTAAAGCCGGGCTTGGGGGAGGAATTCATGCCGCCGCCACCGCCAGAGCTTTCGCTGTAACCGGACGAGCTGCCGCTGCCGCTGTTGCCCCCGCCGTAGCCGCTGGTGCCAGTATTTTCCTGCATGGGCAGGGTTGCGCCATCGGGCATGCGGTCGGCAACCCAGATGGCAAGCACGGTGCCCATGGTTTCCCGTTCAATTGTCAGTGTAGCCATTGTTGAGCCGCGTTCGTACACGTATACGCTGCGTATGCCTTTGCGTTGGGCCATACGTAAATGCCAGCCCTGACCCTGCAAACCGGTGAACATGATCTGGGCTACAAAGCCCATGTCGGCATCACCGCGAAATATTTCAAGCCCTTGCGCGCCACCAGCCCCGGCGGTCTGGTATCCGTGGGTGGGGAAACGCTGCATTCCGGCAGGTGTGGAAACCCCCAAAAGTTGGCTTGTGCCAGTATCAACGCCGCCCGTAAGGGGGTCATTGGTAAAGGGATTGCTGATTTCCATCGTCGAGCAGCCCGCCATCAGAGCGGCAAGCAGGGTGACTGCAAGGATGACAAGCGGGCGTCGCATGGCTATAATCTCCTCCTCCCGGCGTGAAATGCTCCGGAAGCAACCCAAGTACACTAGCGCCTCCGCCGCATGCTGACAAGTCCGCGGCGTGAGAGGTTCATTAATGAGGCCCACGTATTATGCCCACTGAGGAAGCGGATTTTTTTCTCGAAAGTTATAATTTTGCATTGCCTGAAGCGCAGATAGCCCAGTTCCCGCCTGAAGAGCGCGGGAACTCGCGTCTGCTGGTCATGCCGCGCCAGGGTGCGCTTGAGCTTGAGCACCACCAGTTCAGCGATCTGCCGGACTGCCTGCCCGAGGGCGCTTTGCTGGTAGCCAACAATTCCCGCGTATTGCAGGCGCGCCTGCTGGGAACACGCTCCACTGGCGGCAAGGTGGAGTTTCTGCTGCTCACGCCTCTGCCGCTGGTGCTTGAAAGGGCGCGGTCCGACAAGCTTGGCGGCTCCAGCGCGGAAGTCGAGGGGCTCATACGCTCCGGCGGCAGCATTCGTGATGGTGAAAAGCTTGAATTTGGCGCGGGCATCAGCGTGACCGTGCTGGAATCGGGTGAATTCGGGCATCGGCGTGTGCGTCTGGCCTGGGACGGGGATCTTTCCAAGGCCTTTGCCGCCACCGGGCACATTCCTTTGCCGCCTTACATCAAGCGGACAGATGCGGAAGAAGATCTGAGCCGCTACCAGACCATCTATTCCCGCGAGGACAAGACGGGTTCTGTGGCCGCGCCCACGGCGGGGCTGCACTTTACCCCCGAGATGCGAGAAACCCTGAAGGCCAGAGGCTTTCAGTGGGCGGACGTAACCCTGTATGTGGGTTACGGCACCTTCAGCCCTGTGCGCAGCGCCGACATACGCGGCCACCGCATGCACAGGGAATATGTGGAAATGCCCGAGGCAACGGCGCTTGCCATTGCCGAGGCCAAGCGTGAAGGGCGGCCTGTGATTGCCGTTGGCACCACCAGCCTGCGCTCTATGGAGGGCGTGGCCGAATTGTGCGGCAGGGTGCAGCCCTTTACCGGTTGGACGGACATCTTTTTGTACCCCGGCAGGCCCTTCCGTGTGGTTGATGGCCTGCTGACAAACTTTCATCTGCCTGAGTCCTCCCTGATCATGCTGGTTTCTGCCCTGGCCGGGCGCGAGCGCGTGCTTGCCGCTTATGCCGAGGCTGTGAGCAGGGGGTATCGGTTCTTCTCATATGGCGATGCCATGCTTATTCGCTGATTGTTTCAAGAAGCGGGTGTGGAATCCCAAGGAGCTGAAATGTCAAGAGTTGTATTCATGGAAGAGCGCTGCAAGGGCTGCCGCCTGTGTGTGGAAGTCTGCCCGGTGCACATCCTCAGGCCTTCGGGCCGTTTTAACCGCCACGGTTATGAAGTGATGGAAATGGAAGGCCAATGCACGGGCTGTGCCTCGTGTGCGGTCATGTGTCCCGATGTGGCCATACGCGTGTTCAAAAGCGCGAAAACCAAGGGGGGCAAGGCATGAGCGCTGCAACCGAACGTGTGCTCATCAAGGGCAACGAGGCCGTGGCCTTTGGCGCTATAGATGCGGGCTGCCGCTGCTATTTTGGCTACCCCATCACCCCGCAGAATGAAGTGCCGGAATCCCTCTCCAGCCTGTTGCCCGAAGTCGGCGGGCAGTTTGTGCAGGCCGAAAGCGAAGTCGGCGCCATCAACATGGTGCTGGGTGCGGCAGCCAGCGGTATTCCTGCGCTTACGTCTTCCTCCAGCTGCGGTATTTCGCTCATGCAGGAAGGCATTTCCTACATGGCGGGCAGCCAGATCCCCGGCGTGATCGTCAACATGCAGCGCGGTGGCCCCGGCCTAGGCGATATAGGCCCCTCGCAGGGCGATTATTTTCAGGCCGTCAAAGGCGGCGGACACGGCGATCACCGCAATCTGGTGCTGGCCCCCTCCACTGCTCAGGAATGCTATGATTTTATGTTCAGGGCTTTTGCCCTGGCATTCAAATACTCCAACCCGGTCATGGTGCTGGGCGACGCCATTGTGGGCCAGATCAAGGAACCCGTGCGCCGCGTGCCGCCCAAGGACGCCGTGCCCGCCGAGGACCTTGCCGCCCTTGCCGCGCCCTGGCGCATGGAAGGTTATGGTCGCCGTGGCCCCGGCGCGCAGCCGCGCCTGCTCAAGTCGGTCTATCTGGCCGAAGGGGCCCTGGCCGAGCGCAACCGCCTGCTCATGAGCAAATACGAATCCATGAAGGCCGACTGCGCCTTTGAATGCGTTGATACTGATGATGCGGAACTGATTGTGGTGGCCTTTGGCTCCATTGCCCGCATTGCCCGCAGCGCAATCCGCCAGTTGCGCGCCCAGGGGCATAAAATCGGCCTGTTCCGGCCCATTACCCTGTTTCCCTTCCCGGATGAAGCCCTGCGCGCTCTTGCGCCCGGTCGGCGTTTTCTGGTTATGGAGCAGAACACGGGGCAGATGGTGGAAGATGTCCGCCTGGCCCTCTTTGGCCAGCCGGGCGTTGCGCCCGCATCCGTGCTGTGGCACGGCGTCATGCCGGGGCTGTTCATCGGCGCCGATGCCCTGCGCGAACCCATGCTTCAGGCCCTCAAGGAGAACTAATCATGCAAGCTCAGGAACTGGACGCATTGCGTCCCGCCGAGGGCGAAAGCCTGGTTTTTGATACCAATCCCGTGCTCAACGAGCGCCCCACCCACTATTGCCCCGGCTGCCACCACGGCATTGCCCACAGGCTGGTGAGCGAGGTGCTGCACGAACTGGGTGTGGCCGAACGCACCATTCTGGTGGCCTCGGTGGGCTGCGCCACATTCACTTACGATTACTTTAACGTGGACGGCCTTGAGGCTCCGCATGGCCGCGCCTGCGCCGTGGCCACAGGCGTACGCCGCGCCCGCCCGGATGCTGTGGTGTTCACCTATCAGGGCGACGGCGACATGGCCGCCATCGGCATGGCCGAATCCATGCACGCCGCCAACCGTGGCGAAAAGATCACCGGCATCTTCATCAACAACACGGTGTACGGCATGACCGGCGGGCAGATGGCCCCCACCACCCTGGTGGGACAAAAGACCACCACCTCGCGGCAGGGGCGCTCCATCAGCAACGAGGGCGGCCCCATCCGCATGGCCGAAATCATGGCCCAGCTGGACGGCGTGGCCTATTCCGCCCGCTGCTCGCTGGATTCGGTCAAGCACGTGCGCGAATCCAAAAAGGCCATGCGTAAAGCCTTTGAAGTGCAGTTGCAGGGCCTTGGCTTTGGCTTCATCGAACTGCTTTCCGGCTGCCCCACCAACTGGCATCTGGATCCCATTGCCGCCAACAAGCGGATTGCCGAGGCCATGATGCCCGTATTCCCCCTTGGGGTGTACAAGGATGTGACGGCCAGTGTGGAGGCGGATCATGTCTAATGCATATCAGGATGTCATTATTGCCGGTTTTGGCGGTCAAGGCGTCATGCTCATCGGCAACCTGCTGGCGCAGGCCGGCATGGAACACGGGCTTGAAGTGAGCTTTATCCCGGTTTACGGGGCTGAAATGCGCGGCGGCACGGCCAATTGCACGGTGGTGCTTGATGAGCATCCCATCGGTTCGCCCCTGGTGCGCGAGCCCATGTCCACCATCATTCTTAACGAACCTTCGCTTTCCAAGTTCCAGCCGCGGCTGGGCGCGGGCGGCGTGCAGATCGTCAATGCCTCGCTGGTGGCGCAGAACCTGCTCGATGCCGCAAAGCGCACGGTCTACATTCCCGTGAACGACATGGCCCACGAACTGGGCAATGTGAAAATGGCCAACATGGTGGCCTTGGGCGCATGGCTCAAGGCAACAGGCGCGTTGCCGCTCAATGTGGTGCAGGAAGCGCTGAATCGCGTGGTCAGCGCGCACTATGCCAAACTGATCTCCGCCAACGCCAAGGCGCTGGAGCAGGGCTACAACTTCGCATAGCATGCGGCCCGCCTGTGCGGGGCGCTTTTGCAAAATAAAAAACATCCGGCAGGGGATTCCCTGCCGGATGTTTGATTTTCAGGGCACGTGCAGGCCGCAGAGCCTATGCGCCAGCCAGGCCATTACCAATCATGGTTTCGGGCCGTACAATGTTGTCGAACTGTTCTTCGGTTACGCTCCCCAGCGCAAGCGCCGCCTGTCTGAGGGTGAGCCCTTCCGCCGAGGCTTTTTCCGCGATTTTTGCCGCCTGCTGGTAGCCGATGACGGGCGCAAGCGCCGTGACCAGCATCAGGGAATTATTGACGAACGAATCTATTTTTGCCCGGTTGAGCGTTGTGCCTTCAACGGAATGCTCTCTGAATTTACGGCAGCCATCACCCAGAATATTGACGGATTGCAGCACGTTCTTGATGGCTACGGGGCGCATGACATTGAGTTCAAAATTGCCCTGGCTGCCCGCAAGGGCCACGGCACTGTCGTTGCCCATGACCTGTATGGCGATCATGATCAGGGCTTCGCACTGGGTGGGGTTAATCTTGCCGGGCATGATGGATGAGCCGGGTTCGTTCTCTGGAAGTTGCAGTTCTCCCAGCCCGCAGCGCGGGCCAGCCGCCAGCCAGCGCATGTCGTTGGCTATTTTGACAAGGGCCACGGCGAGGCCGCGCAGGGCGGCACTGAAGCGCACTATGGCATCCTGGGAGGCAAGGGCCATGAACTTGTTGGGGGCGGTGACAAAGGGCTTGCCCGTGATGCTTGCCAGTTCTTCCGCCACAGCCATGCTGAAGCCCTTTGGCGCGTTCAGCCCGGTGCCCACGGCGGTGCCGCCCAGAGCCAGAGGGTAGAGCCCCTCGCGGGCGGCCTGAATATCCTCAACGCAGGCCCGCAGTTGGGCGGCATAGCCTGACCATTCCTGCCCCACGCTGAGGGGCACGGCATCCTGCAAGTGGGTGCGGCCAATCTTGACCACGTCCATCCACTGCACAGCCTTGCGTTCCACTGCTTCAGCCAGGGCTTCCACCTCCGGCAGCAGGCGTGCATCGCAGCTCTGCACGGCGGCCAGATGCATGGCCGTGGGAAAGGCATCGTTGGACGACTGGCTCATGTTCACATCGTCATTGGGGCCAACGGGCTTCTGACTGCCCATGACGCCGCCGAGCAACTGGATGGCGCGGTTGGACAGCACCTCGTTCACATTCATGTTGGTCTGGGTGCCGGAGCCAGTCTGCCACACATAGAGGGGAAAATGTTCGTCCAGCAGGCCGTCCATGCCTTCCTGCGCGGCGCGGTCAATGGCCTGTGCCTTCCAGCCGGGCAGCCGCCCCATGCGGGCGTTGACCTGTGCGCTGGCCTTTTTGATCAGGCAGAGGGCGCGGCAGATTTCCAGCGGCATTTTGTCGTCGCCAATGGAAAAATGTTCGAGCGAGCGCTGCGTCTGCGCACCCCAGTAACGGTTGGCAGGCACCATGACCTGCCCCATGCTGTCAAACTCTTCGCGTTCTCCAGCGGCGTCTATGCCCACAGGAAGATCAAGAACAGACGGTTCTTTTTGTGCTGTACTGTCCACGGCGCGCTCCTCCCTGCACGAACAACGGCCCCCGGCCCGTTCCTCGCGGAGCGGCTGACCGGGGGCCGTTCTGTGCCGTTATACGGTGCTGTGCTAGAAGCCCTTGGCCCCCATGAGGCAGGCGAGGTCGCACACGCGGTTGGAATAGCCCCATTCGTTGTCGTACCAGGCCACAATCTTGACCAGGCGGCCTTCCTGCACGGTGGTGTAGGGGGCTTCAAGAATGGAAGAATGCGGGTCGCCCTTGAAGTCCATGGAAACCAGGGGCTTTTCGTTGTAAGCCAGAATGCCCTTGAGGTAGGTTTCCGAAGCTTCCTTGAGTTCGCCGAGCAGGCTTTCGGTATCCGTGGATTTTTCCAGAATGCCCGAAAAGTCCACAACGGAAACCGTGGGCGTGGGAACACGCAGCGAATAGCCCGTGAACTTGCCCTTGAGTTCGGGAATGACCTTGGCCACGGCCTGAGCCGCACCGGTGGAGGTGGGGATGATGTTGCAGGCGGCAGCGCGGGCGCGGCGCGGATCCTTGTGGGCCATGTCGAGGATGCGCTGATCGTTGGTGTAGGAGTGGATGGTGGTCATGTTGCCCATCTGGATGCCGAACTTGCGTTGCAGCACAAGAGCCACCGGGGCAAGGCAGTTGGTAGTGCACGAGGCGTTGGACACAACGTGGTGTTTGGCCGGGTCGTACTGCTCGTGGTTCACGCCCATGACGATGGTGATGTCTTCATCCTTGGCGGGGGCGGTGATGATGACCTTTTTGGCGCCGTTTTCAATGTGCACGGCCGCCTGGGTGGCAGAGCGGAAAATACCGGTGCTTTCCACCACGATGTCAACATCATGCGCGCCCCAGGCAAGTTGCTTGGGGTCGCGTTCTGCAAAGCAGTGGATGTTCCAGTCGCCCACAGTGGCGTCCTGTCCATTGACCTTGGCGTCAAGGTTGGCTCGTCCATAGACGGAATCGTATTCCAGCAGGTGGAAATTGGATTCCGCGTCAAACAGGTCGTTGATGGCAACCACTTCCACTTGGTCGCGGTAGCTTTGGTGCAGGGCGCGGAAAACCTGCCGCCCAATACGGCCAAAGCCGTTGATGCCTACTTTGATTTTGCTCATATACAAGTTCCTCATAGCGTTGAGGGAAAATCGTTATCGTGCGCTGCCGCCGGAATTCAACGGCTCAAATTTGCAAAAGCGCATGCACAGCGCCACGGCGGTTCTGGTCCCCGAAAGAAAACCCTGCCATTTTTCGGCAGTGCCTTTGCTGCACGAGCAGTCGAATCCTGCCGCTGCAGCCGGGAAAAATCGCCTGTGCGCGGCCTAGTCTTCGTAGAGAGAGTAGGCGTGTTTGGCCATCAGCTCGTAATTGTTGCGCAAGGCCTCGTGCAGACGGGAGTTTTCAATGGCCAGCGCCGAAATGGCAGCCACGGCTTCCATGAAGGTTTCCTCGTCGGCACTGAATTCGCGCTCCACGTCGGAATACACGCGGATGAGGCCAATGGCTTTGCCGTCAGCCATGAGGGGAGAGGACAGCACGGAAACAAGGCCTTCGGCCTTGGCCGATTCCGGGTACTGGAAGCGCCCGTCGGCGGTGGCGTCCTTGAGGTGGATGGTCTTGCCGGAAAGCACTTCGCCGTCAAGGCCGCTGCGTTTCACTTCCACCGGGCCTTTGCGCATGTAGGTGGAGGAAAGGCCGTGGGCGGCGCTGGGCAGCAAGAAGCGTCCGGTGCTGTCCAGCAGACGGATGGTGCTTGCTTTGCAGCCCATGGTTACGGCGGTTTGCTCGGTGATTTTGTGCAGAACTTCGCGGGGCTCAAGGCTGGAGTTGATAACCAGCGCCACATCCCTGAGCGCACGGAAATAATCGTGTGCCATGGTGCCTCCTGAGGAAAGCGTTTCGACAGGCATTAAAGCCTGCCGCGCATGAATTGTTGATCTGGTTTGTAACACGTTTTCCAGTTCCAACTATGCGCTATTTTTCTGCATCAGGCAAATGCGGTCTGGCATGGCCCGGCGAATGCGTCGCAAACAGGCAAGAGAGCACCAATGTAAAGCGATTTCAGCGGGCTGCTGGCCCGGATCATTGCATTGTCAGAAGTTATGCTGCATGCGCGGAATCCGGCACCGCAACAGAACCGCCGCAGAGTTTCATGGATCAATCTGCACAGGGAAGTGCGAACATTGTGAAAACGCCGCTGGCGCGCCCTCAGGCGCTCTTGCCTTGCGCGCTTAAGCCTTGGGCCCTTAAGCCTTGGGCTTGACCGGGGCCTTCATGCTGATCTGACCTTCAATGATGCCGCCTTCTTCTGTGAGCAGATTGGGAGTGACAACCTGGCCTTCAAGCACCCCGGAACTGTAAACCACGATGCGGCGTTTTGCCGTCACATCGCCGGTGAAGTGGCCGGAAAGCAGCAGTTCGCCCACATCGAGGGTGCCCTGCACCTGAGCATCCTTGCCCACGTTGAGCGTACCGTCACTGACAATTTCGCCAGTATAGCGGCCTTCAATGCGCACAGTGCCCTTGAAGTTGAGCTTGCCTTCATAGACGGTATCGGAGCCGAGGTACGCTATTTCGTCCTTTGCCACGTTTATCCCCTTTGGCTTAACAGTTAGCTTTTAAACATGAAACGTCGCATGGACACGTTGAGCACAATGCCAAGCAGTGTGAAGTTGACCACTGTGGCGCTGCCGCCGTAGCTGATGAAGGGCAAGGGAATGCCCACCACCGGCATGAGGCCTATGACCATGCCCATGTTGATAAAAATCTGCCAGAAAAAGTAAAAAAACACCCCAACCACGAGGGTACTGCCAAAGCGATCCTTGGCCTGAACTGCGGTTGAGAAGATGGAAAGCAAAAACAGGCAGAACAGCGTGACCAGAGCCACGCAGCCCACAAAGCCCCATTCCTCGCCAAAAACAGCCACGGCAAAGTCGGAGTGGCGTTCGGGCAAAAAGCGCAACTGGCTCTGTGTGCCTTCGCGAAAGCCCTTGCCCCACAATTCGCCCGAGCCAATGGCAATGCGAGACTGGATGATGTGATACCCGGTGCCGCGCGGGTCGTTGCCGGGGTCCAGAAACGTCAGGATGCGTTGGCGCTGATAATCGTGCATGCCCACAAACCACATAAAGGCCACCGCGGCTGGGGCGACCAGCAGGCACGTTTTGAGAACATAGCCCCTAAGCCCGTGGAACAGGATCATGCCGCCCATGATCAGCAATATCAGCAGGGTAGTGCCCAGATCGGGCTGAACGATAATAAGCCCGCAAGGAACAAGGCCCACGCAAAGCACGCTGCAAAAATTTTTCCAGCCCAGGGGGCGGCTGTCGCGCGCCAGCAGGCGCGCCACAAGAACCAGCACTGAAAGCTTGGCCATTTCTGAAGGCTGCAAACTCATGAAACCCAGCGAAATCCAGCGCTTGGCACCGTAGACTGTTTTGCCTGCAATGGGCACCAGCAGCAGAAGAAAGACAGTTATGAGAAAGAAGGGCCATGCAAGGTTGCGCAACTGGCGGTAGTCAAAAACCATTGCCAGCAGCATGCATACCACGCCGCACAGGCCCCAGATCAGCTGGCGCTGATAAAAGGAATTGAATGCCAGGCCAGATTCCACGCGCGTACCGCTGGCGGAATACAGGTTGCCCACGCCCACAAGATAGAGCAGCAGCATACAGGCCAGAAGGCCCCAGTTGATGTAGCTGAAAAGGCGATTATCCATGCCGCTTGTCCGCTTGTCAGGAATGCGTGGTTGCAGGGTGGTGTGAAAAGGCTTGCCCATAGGCCGCCGCACCGCACCACAACACTCTTTGGCCGTGGCGGGCCTTGCTGCGATTGTTGGCTGCGCTGTCGCCATTGGGGCAAACGTTGTTTGCGCCCGTGCGCGGTGCCGGCTCTTTGCACATGGTGCCTAGTCCGTGGGCTCTACGGCTGCGGTTGGGGCGGGCAACACGATCATGGGCGCGTTGGGGTCAGGCCCGAAAAGATAGTCGTAAACCTTGCGGGCCACAGGGCCAGCCACGCTTGAACCGCCGCCGCCGTGTTCCACCATGACAATAACCACATAGGTTTTGCCGTCTTTAACACCCCAGGTGGCAATCCATGCGTGGTCACGCTGGGCATATTCCATTTCCGACATTTTCAGGCGGCGGTCGCCCGCAGCCATCTTGAGCTTGACCACCTGTGCCGTGCCTGTTTTGCCGCCCATGTCGGCATCCTTGCGGCCCACAACCTTGGCTGTGCCGCCGTTGGCAGTGCGGCGCATGGCCTCCACCACAAACTTGAGTGTTTCAGGCTTGGCGGGCACGCGCCCGCGCACTTCGCGGGTGGCGTCATCCACAAGCTGGGGCTTGAGCAGATCGCCGCCGTTGAGCAGCGCCGAAACAAATACGGCCACCTGCACCGGCGTCACCAGAGTGTAGCCCTGGCCAATGGACACGTTGTAGGTTTCGCCGCGTGTCCACGGACGGCCAAAACGCCGCCGTTTCCAGTCGCGCGAAGGCACAAGGCCCGATTTTTCGTGCGGCAGGTCAATGCCTGTAGGCCGCCCGAATCCACAAGCCTTGGCGAATTCTTCCAACTTGTCAATGCCCAGACGGTCGCCCATAAGATAGAAGTAGACGTCGCAGGAGTCGATGAGCGCGTGCACGAGGTCTTCCGAGCCATGCCCGCCGCGCTTCCAGCAGCGGAAAATCTGGTTGCCCAGTTTGACCTGACCGGGGCAGAACACGCTTTCACGCGGATTAACGCCCTTTTCAAGCAACATGGTGGCCATAATCAGCTTCCATACGGAACCTGGAGGGTACACGCTCTGGATAACGCGGTTCTGCAAGGGAAAGCGGTTATTGGTGCGCAGGGCGTCCCAGTCGCGTTGCGAAATGCCCGCAGCAAAAAGGTTGTTGTCGTAGGCCGGGGATGTCACCAGCGCGCGCAGCTTGCCGCTGTCCGGCTCCATGACCACGATGCAGCCAGCCTCGCCGCCGAGGGCGTCCCAGGCGGCCTTTTGCAGGCCCGCATCGAGCGAAAGATGTATTTCGTGCCCGCCGCGCGGTTCATCGCGCAGAGTTTTGCCAAGCACGCGGGCGTGGGCGTCAACCTCGACATCGTACAGGCCCTTGCGGCCCCGCAACTGCTTTTCCAGCTCCAGTTCCAGCCCCTGCTTGCCCACCAGATCGCCCATGGCAAGGGCGCTGTCCGCGGCCATTTCCTGCTCGTTGGCTTCTGCCACGTAGCCAAGAATATGGGCGAAAAGCTCCTTCTCGGGGTAGCTGCGCTTGGTGCGCACCACAATTTCAAGCCCCGGCCATTCGTGAATCTCGGATTCAATGCGGGCCACAAGGTCAAAGTCGATGTCTGTGATAAGCAGCAGAGGCTCAAAGGGTTTGACCTTGAAGCGGTCCTGACGGAACTTGTCCCAGACCTGCTGGAGGGGAATGCCCGACCATTCGCTTATCTGGGCCAGGGTGGCGGGGATGTCGTGGCAGTCTTCGCGCACGATGGAAAGGCCGTATGCGGTGCGGTTGTCGGCCAGCACCTTTCCCTTGTCGTCCATGATGCGCCCGCGCGGCGCAAAGATGCGCTCGATACGCAGGCGGTTGTCCTGCGCCTGACGCGCAAATTCTTCGCCTCTGTGCACCTGCAAATACCAGAAGCGCACCACAAGCACAAAAAACATCATACCAACCAGAACCTGAAGCAGGATTGCGCCAGCTCGCGGCGGCTGATAGCCCTCGCTCTCGACCTGAATCTTGAGCCAGGAGCGGATGCCCTTATGCTGCGCCTTGTCTTTGTGCGCCAGCAGCGAGGTATTGTCAGTTTTCCTGATCATTGGGGTTCCAGTGGCGGGTGGCCACCAACAGCCGCCAGGCGAAGGGCACAAAGATGGCCTGAATCAGGCTTGTGTCCAGGGTTCCCTGCACATCGAAAGGCAGGTTCTGCAAAGGGGCCATGAGCCACGCAATGGCGTAGTATGCGGCGCCCAGGCAGGCTGACAGCAAAAAGACAAAAATGAAATTTTCCACTTCAAACAGCCAGCGGCCCATTTTGAACAGCAAAATGACAGCGGCATACCAGACAATGACGGCCCCGAAGGGGCGCGTACCCATGCCTTCCTGCAACAGGATGAACACGGGCAGCAGCCAGAGCATATTTTTATAATCCCGTTCCTGCAACAGGATGATCAGCCCTACCGTGAGCACATCAAGCCCCGGTACCGCCGCCTGCAAAACAATGGCGCAGGCCATGAAAAAGGCCCACCATGCAATGCTGCGGAGCGTTCTCATGGCGTGGCGCTTTTGGGCGCGGGCGGGCCCACGAATTCTTTGGGAGCTTCGCTGGGTTCCAGCGGGCGGGGCGCGCCGGTGGCTTCGAGCAGCAGCACTTCTTCAAGGTGTTGCAGGTCAACCAGCGGTTCAGCCTTGATGGCCATGAACTGGGTGTAGTCCGAAGGAGCCACGCGCAGTACGCGCGCCACAGGGATGCCCTTGGGGTACTTGCCGTCGAGGCCGGAGGTGATGATTATTTCGCCGGGCTTGACCTTGGCGTCGCGCTGCACAAAGTTGACTTCAAGCTTCTGGCCTGTGCCCATGCCCATGAGGATGCCGGGAGCCCGGCTTTCCTGCGAAAAAACGGCTATGCGGCTGCTGGGATCGGTGAGCAGCAGCACAATGGAACTGTGGGCGCTGGCCTTGAGAACGCGGCCAACCAGCCCAAGGTGCGTGACCAGCGGCGTGCCCGGGCGTCCGCCCGTGCTGTAGCCCCGGCTGATGGTGATGCTGTCAAGAACGGCGTTGGGGCCCATGCGGCCGGAAAGAACGCGGGCGCCAAGGGGGCGCCATGTCTGGTCTACTGGCAGTTGCACCAGGGCGCGCAGGCGCTTGAGCTCGGCCAGGTCTTCACCATTGGCAAGCAGGCGCGCTTCAAGCTCGTCCACCTTTTGCTTGAGGGCTTCGTTTTCTTCGCGCACGCCCACAAGGTCAAAATAGCGATCCCACATGTTTTCCGCAGCGTCCTGCGCGGAACGAACAGGCGTGAGCACCGCGCCGGTGATTTCAAGCCCCAGTTTCGCGGCCAGGTCGTCCAGAACGCGCGTGCGCTGATTCCAGGAATACATGCCCAGAAACAGGATGAGCAAAATGCCCGCGAGGAGGAGAAGACGCCGCAGTGTCACAGGCGGAAGCTCCTGAAAGCCGGTGCGGAATAAACCGCGCCCCTGTGCCGGAGACGCAGAACCGGAAGCTTGTGTTCCGGCATTGCGTCAGCCGCACAGGGGCGCGAGGACAAGGTCGGTTCTAGTCGATGCACACTTCTTTGAGAATGTGCAGGTTGTCCAGCGCTTTGCCGGTACCCACCACAACGGTGGACAAGGGATCGTCCACAACCGTAATGGGCAATGAGGTTTCTTCGCGCAGCAGCTGGTCAAGGCCCTTGAGCAGCGCGCCGCCGCCCGTGAGCACAATGCCCCTGTCCACAATATCCGCCGCCAGTTCAGGCGGGGTCTGTTCCAGGGCGATGCGCACAGCCTGAACGATGCTGTCCACCTGTTCAGAAATGGCTTTGCGCACTTCTTCAGAGGTGATGATAATATTTTGCGGAATACCCGTCACAAGGTCGCGGCCCTTGACTTCGATCTGTTGTTCCGGATCAAGGGGGTAGGCGGATGCGATCTTGATCTTGATTTCTTCAGCGGAAGATTCGCCGATGAGCATATTATACTTGCGCTTGACGTGGGTCATGATGGCTTCGTCCATCTTGTCGCCGCCCACGCGCACTGAGCGCGAGTACACAATGCCCGAAAGGGAGATGACCGCCACTTCAGTGGTGCCGCCGCCGATATCCACCACCATGTTGGAGGTGGGTTCCTGAATGGGCAGATCCGCGCCGATGGCCGCTGCCATGGGTTCCTCGATGAGGTACACTTCTCGTGCGCCAGCGGACTGGGCCGACTCTTTCACGGCGCGCTTTTCCACCTGGGTGATGCCCGTAGGTACGCAGATCATGATGCGCGGGCGTACAAGACGCCGCGAATTATGAACCTTGGCGATAAAATGGCGCAGCATGGCCTCGGTAACTTCAAAGTCGGCGATAACGCCGTCTTTCATGGGGCGGATAGCCCAGATGTTGCCAGGGGTTCTGCCCAGCATGCGCTTGGCATCGTGCCCAACGGCAAGAACTACATTGTTGCCGCGCGGGTCTTTCTTGACCGCGACCACCGAGGGCTCGCGCAACACAATTCCCTGCCCCTTGACATAAACGCAGGTGTTGGCTGTGCCAAGGTCAATGGCCAGGTCATTGGAAAACAATCCTAGTGCGAAATCCAGAATTTTGGACATTACTCTAACTTGCCTCGCTGTGCTGGTGTGCTACCTTACCGTCATGTTGAAACAACTCCCGCACCCGGCGAGGCGAAGAGGCCTGGAGTGGGGGCGCTGTTGGAATTGGTAACGTCAGGCTGAAAACTGTTCTGCTAAAACTGGCATGAAGTCAAGACGGTGGACGCAGGGTTAAAATATTTGTCCCGCCGGAAGGCGCGGAAATAAGCCTTCAAGGGACGCAAACATGCAGCGCTGGCATACTCTGGCCGCTTATTATAATCGACGCTACGGCAGCCGGGTGCAAAAAATTCCACTTGACGCCGGGGCCTCCTGCCCCAACCGCGACGGTACGCTTTCGTTTTCCGGCTGCACGTTTTGCAATGCCAATGGGTCCGGCTCGGGCCGCGCAAAACAGGGCAATTCCCTACTGCAACAGTGGAATTTCTGGCGTTCCATATACCTGCGGGACGACCCCAATACGCGCTTTATTGCATACCTGCAATCCTTCTCTAACACGTATGGGCCATCAGAACGCTTGCAACAACTGCTCCAAACGGTTCGCCAACTGCCCGGCTGTTTTGGAATTGCCGTAGGAACCCGCCCCGACTGCCTTGATGACGAAAAGCTCGACATGCTCGCGGGCCTTGATTGCGACCTCTGGCTGGAACTGGGCCTGCAGACGGCCCATGACCAAACCCTGGCCCGCATTAACCGGGGCCATACCGCAGCCAGCGCTGAAAATGCCCTGCGCACGGCCGCCGCGCGCGATATTGCCGTATGCGCTCACCTCATGGCCGGTCTGCCCGGTGAAGACGAAGGCCATTTTCTGCAAAGCCTCGACTGGGCGCTCTCCCTGCCGATAAGCGGTCTCAAACTGCACAACGTCTACGTGCCCAAGGGGACGGAACTTGCCCGCCAGTACACCGCAGGCCAGTATCACCCCCTCTGGCGCGATGAATACGTCGACCTCCTCTGCGCCGCCCTGCCGCGCATCCCTTCGCACATCGTCATGCACCGCCTCCAGAGCGACCCCGCCCCCGGAGAACTGCTGGCTCCCGCCTGGGGCACGGACAAGCGCGGCCTGCTGGGAGATTTGCGGCGGGCGCTGGGGGCGAGGGATATATGGCAAGGCAAGTTCTGCGACTCCCCCGAGGTGTGTCCGGCGGTCTTTTTGAGCGCTGGCGGCGTCAGTGTGGATTTTTGATCGGGTCGAGTACCATTGGAGTACACTCCCCTCACAAAAAGCCACACTTCCTTGCCAGCGCCCAAAAATCCTCGCCGGACACCATGTCTGCTGGGTTGATGTGTCTTCTGCGTCAGGGATGATTTTTGCTCAGGCCGAGTACCGTGAGAGTACACTCCTCTCGCAAAAATAACTACTTCCTTGCCAGCGCCCAAAAATCTTTGCCGGACACAATCGTTGGCTCTGGGGGGCTGGTTGCGTCATTAACGGCTTTGCTCAGCTGGTTTCATAAGAATTCCTGTTGGTTTCACTTGGTGTTGCCGCAAATCAACTCGTTTATTCTCGGTCAAAAAACTCCACCCCTCTGTAATATTATAAGGTTACCATGCTGAAGTTGTCCTGCGGCATATGGACATTTATTTGGCTTTATGCTGGTATACCAGACATGAAGCAGACAAACACCAAGGCATCTTCCACAGCGTATGAGGCCATCCGTTCCATGATCGCGCAGGGGCAGCTCAGCCCCGGCGAAGAACTGTCGGAACGCAGCCTGGCTGAAAGCCTGCAGCTTGGGCGCACGCCAGTGCGCGAGGCCATCAAGGATCTGTGCAGGGAGGGCGTTCTCATGAGCGTGCCCCTGCGGGGCACCTTTGTGCAGCGCCTGTCTGTGGAAGACCTGAAAGAAATTCACGAGGTGCGTCTGGCGCTCGAAGGCATGGCCGCCAAGCTGGCGGCAGAAAAAGGCGGCAGCCCTGAGCTGCGGGCTTGTCTTGCCGAACTTCAGGCCCTGCCCAACGGGCCGGAGCTTGATACCTTTGAAGCGCAGCGCATCGGCTGGGATTTCCACAAAACTATATTTCAGGCCGCTGGCAACACGCGGCTGGCAAAACTCTATGCAGACGTGCGCGTGCAGAACTCCTTGGCCATGCAGCGCGTCAAAAATTACGATGCAGAACGGACACGCGTGGTGATCAAGGAACACATCGCCATTGGCAACGCTATTCTGGATCGCAATCAAACCCTGGCTCACCAGCTTGTCTGGGATCATCTGCAAAAGGCCATGGAAACGAAACTGCGCTCACTGCTTGCAGTTCTCGACTAAACCTGGCCGCTGAGCATCACAAGGCGTTTTACGTGCAAGGAACAGAGGGGGAAGAGAGGCGATGGAAATGACAAAAACCAGCAAAAAGCGGCCCATTCCGCTGCCAATTCAGATGGTGCTCGGCCTTGTTCTGGGCATTGTGTTCGGCTTTATTGCGCCGCACTTTTCCCAGGCTCTGGCCCCGGTGGGTACGGCCTTTGTGCAGGCCATCAAGATGATCGTGGTGCCGCTGGTGTTCACGGCCATCACCCTTGGCATCTACCAGATGGGCAACAGCGCCAAGCAGTTGGGCAAGGTTTCCGTTATCAGCCTGCTCTATTTTTTCATTGCCACGGTGGTGGCGATCATCATTGGCCTGGCCCTCAACGGCATTTTCCACCCCGGCGTGGGCGTCAACCTGTCGCACACGGCTGAACTGCCCAAGAACATCAATACCACGGTCAACTGGACAAAGTTTTTTCTCGACATGATCCCCTCCAACGTGTTCGCGGCCATGTCGGGCACCAACCTCCTGCCCGTGCTGGTGTTCGCTGTGCTGCTGGGCCTTGCGTTGGCCTCCACCGGCAGCAGGGCAAAGCCCCTCGTTGACGTGCTGGACGCTCTGATGGGCGCTGTTTTCAAGCTCACGGGCTGGATCATCGCCCTGTCGCCCATCGCCATTTTTGCCATCATTGCCTGGCTGTTTTCCACGCAGGGCATGCACACCATTCTGGCCCTGCTCAAGCTGGTTCTGGTCATGTATCTGGGGCTTGGCGTGCTGCTGGTGCTGTTCGCCATTTTGATGCTCTGCATCGGCGAACACCCCCTCAAGACCGCCAAGGCCGTGAGCGAACCTGTGATTCTGGCCTTTGCCACGCGCTCGTCAGAGGCGACACTGCCCCTGCACATGGAAAAACTGGTGGAAATGGGCGTTCCCAAGGCCGTAGCCTCTGTGGTGCTGCCTCTGGGCTATGCCTTCAACCGCGACGGCTCCATCATGTATTTTGCGCTGGCCGTGGGCTTTCTGGCGGATGCCTATAACATTCCGCTGGATCCCAGCACCCTGCTTTCCATCATCGTGGTGACCACGCTTGCCAGCAAGGGCAGCGCCAACGTGCCCTCAGGCGGCCTTGTGGCCATTGCCATGGTGCTGACCACCATTGGCATTCCTGTGGAGGCTCTGGCCATTATCGCGGGTGTGGACGCTTTCCTGGACATGGGCCGTACAGCCGTCAACGTGGTCAGCAACACCGTCGCGGTGAAGCTTGTCATGCGCTGGGCGGGCATAGCCTATGAACCGACGGAAGAAACCGCCGAAGTCTAAAAGGTGAAATTCATGCCTGTAGTCGATCTGCGCAGTGATACCCTGACCATTCCCACCGAGGCCATGCGTGCCGCCATGCGCGAGGCCGAAGTGGGCGATGATGGCCGTGTTGATGCGGAAGGGCGCGGCGGCGACCCCACAGTCAATCGGCTGGAAGATCATGCCGCCGAACTGCTGGGCAAGGAAGCCGCGCTTTTTTGCCCGTCGGGAACCATGGCCAATCTCGTCGCGCTGGCAACCTGGTGCGAGCGTGGGGATGCTGCGGCTCTGGAGCCGGACCTGCATGTGTTCCGCACCGAAAAGTCGCCCTTCATGGAAAAATTCCTGGGTGTTAAGCCGGTGTTTTATGCGCGTGATGCGGAGGGCATGCCCGAAGTCGCGTCCTTTGCGTCCGCTTGCGCGACGCCGGGCCTCAAGCTGGCCTGTGTGGAAAACAGCCACAACTTCGGCGGCGGCATCTGCGTGTCGCTGGCGCGGCAGCAGGCGCTGGCCGCTACGGCCCGCAAGGCGGCTGTCCCCGTGCACATGGACGGCGCAAGGCTGTTCAACGCCGCCGTGGCCCTCGGGGTGGACGCCGCGCATCTGGCCGCCTGCGCGGACAGCGTGATGTTCTGCCTTTCCAAGGGGCTGGGCGCTCCGTTCGGTTCCGTGCTGTGCGGAACGCGCGAGTTCGTTGCCCAGGCGCGGCAGACGCGCAAATTGCTTGGCGGCGGCATGCGGCAGGCGGGCATTATGGCCGCTGCCGGGCTGGTGGCCTTGCGCACGGGCATTGAGCGCCTTGCGGAAGACCACGAAAACGCCCGCCATCTCGGCGCGGCCTTGGCGGCCTATGACGAGTTTGTGCTCACGCCTGTGCAGAGCAATATTGTGATGCTGGATATAAGCGCTTCCGGCAGGTCTTCAGAATGGTTCGAGCAAAAGCTTGCGCCTCTGGGGCTGCTGGCTAAGGGCATGGGCAAGAATCATCTGCGGCTGACAACTTACAATGGCGTGGGGCGTCAGGATATGGCGCGAGCCATTGAGGCCTTTGAGCGCTTTATGGAAGAAAACCGCGCCCTGTGGAAGTAATGCCTGCCAGTAAACTGTCGCTGCAATAAAAAAATGATAAAGCCGCGCCGATGGTCATAACGACTGTTGGCGCGGCTTTATTTGCGAGTTTGCTGGCTAATCTACGGTGAGAATGACGGAAAAAGCCTTGAAAAATACCGTTACGGTCTGCCCGGCCACGAGATTGATGGGGTTTTCCGGCCCACGGTTGCGCAGGGCGCAGACCTGACTGCCTTCGCCGAGTGCCACCAGAATTTCGGCCACCATTTCATCTTCCCGCACCCTTTCCACCACGCCGGTAAAACAGTTTTCCGCCGGAGGGGAACTTTTGGGCGAGAGTTCGCCCCCCTGCACCAGCACCCAGGGGGCCTTGATGCTGGCATTGACCAGCTTGCCTTCATTGAGGGCCAGGGTCTTGGCGCTTTCGTCCGTAATGAGCGAGGCCACACGCAGGCCGCCTGCGGTGCGCAGCACCACTTCGACCAGCAGCCCGCTCTGGCGCAATGAGGTTATGCGCCCCTGAAAGACGTTGCGCGCACTGGTTTTCATGGGTCGCTCCCTTTGCAGTTGTTCGCGCAGCAGGCGTTTGGCCTCCTGCGGGTCGCAGCGGACAATGCCGCTCTGGCCGGGCGCGGATCGCCGGCCAAGAAAAATATCCACAACGGGCAGGGGCAGGCCTTGTCTGCCCAGCTCAAGGGCGCGGGTATGGCGCAGGGCGCGGGCGCTCAAAAGGCCCTTGGGCAGGCCGCAGGCAGCGCCGCACTGTTGCAGGCAGCGGCGCACGTAACTGGCGTCGCAGCGCATGAGCTCGCGTGTTTCAGGAAACAGCGCCGGGTCTTCCAGCACGCGCTTGAGGCGGCGGCTGATGGTAAGCGGCAGGGGAACCTCGCGCCCAGGGCCATCATTGCTGCCCGGCACATGGATAACGCCGTCCTGAAAATCAAGATGCACGGGCATGATCTCAAAAATTTCCACAAGCCGCAGGGCCGCATAACGCAGCAGCATGAAAATCAGCCACATGCGCAGGCGGGGGCGTTTTTCGCGCGGGCCTCGGGCGGCGCTGGCCCGTTCCCACAACCATGTTTCCACGGCCAGAAGCTCGCGCGGGCTGATGCGCCCTGTATCCTGCAGCAGGGCGGCGGAGTCGCGCCGCATAAGGCGCTGGCGCAGCCATGCCCTGTCTGCGGAAGAGAGAGAGCGCAAAAGCGCGGCCATTTCCTCACGGTTTTTGTTTTTTTCCATGCTGATTCCCGTCAGTTTTCCTGCCTTATACAAGTAAAACCCTTTTGTTGTACAGTGTTCACGCTTTCATCAAAAAACGTGACTGTATTGCTCGCCTTCAAGGGTTCTGTACTGTTGGCGTACAAACCGCGCTTCTGGCGCACGGAGGAATTTCATGAAAAAGACTGCATACGCTCGTGGGGCCTTTTGCCGCATAGCTTTGGCGCTGGGTTGCGTAGCCTTGCTCAGCCTTCCCGTTCAGGCTGCGGAAATAACCGTTTCTGCCGCTGCCAGCCTTACCAATGCCTTTAACGAAATCAAAGGCGTGTTTGAAAAGAAGCACACCGGCTTGCAGGTGCACACCAACTATGCTGCCTCCAATCCGCTGCTCAAACAGATTCAGGAAGGCGCGCCCGTAGACGTTTTTGCCTCTGCCGACCAGGGCACCATGGACAAGGCCGTGGCCGCCAAGGTTGTTGACCCCGCCACGCGCAAGGATTTTGCGCTCAACGACCTCGTGCTTATCGTGCCCGCTGGCTCCAAAAAGCCCGCCAAGCTTGAAGACATCAAGGCATTCAAGCGTGTTGCCATCGGCAATCCCGATTCGGTGCCCGCCGGACGTTACACCAAGGACGCGCTGAACACCGCCAAACTGTGGGAAGCCGTGCAGCCCCAGCTTATCCTGGGCAACAGCGTGCGTCAGGTGCTGGACTATGTGGCCCGTGGCGAGGTTGATGCCGGTTTTGTTTACCGTACAGATGCCAAGCTGCTTGCGGACAAGGTTGAAGTGGTCATGATTGTGGAAGGTCACGATCCCGTGAGCTATCCCATTGCCGTTGCCACCACTGGCAAGGATGCCAAGATGGGCCAGGAATTTCTGAACTTTGTGCTTTCGCCTGAAGGGCAGGCAGTGCTCGCCAAGTACGGTTTCTCCAAGCCGTAGTGCATGAAGGCGCGGCCCGTGCTCTTGCGCACCGGCCTGCAATGATGGATTGTGCTTACTGGCGGTTGCCGTTTTGGCAGAAGCGGCAACCGCCTTCAGTATTTTTTACGTATCAACGGATCAGTTCAGTGGCAGGGGGCAGAGTTGGAAATGGATTTTGACCTGGCGTTTATCTGGAGCCCGCTGGAGCTTTCGTTGCGCGTGGCAGGAGCGGCTACGGCTGTTTCCTTTGTTGTGGCAACGCTGGCGGCCTGGCGGCTGGCCCGCAAAAAAGGCCCCATGCCCGCCCTGCTGGACGCCCTGTGCTCGTTGCCGCTGGTGCTGCCCCCCACAGTGCTTGGCTACTATCTTATCTTGCTGGTGGGGCGGCGCGGCGTTTTTGGGCATGGGCTGGCAGAACTGGGCATCAATCTGATTTTTTCCTGGCAGGGGGCTGTGGTTGCAGCTACTGTTGTGGTTTTTCCGCTTATCTACAAGTCGGCCCGCGCAGCGCTGGAGCAGGTGGACAAACATCTGGAAGACGCGGCCCGCACGCTTGGGGCCTCGGAATGGCGGGTGTTTGTCAGCGTGTCTCTACCCTTGGCCTGGAAGGGTATTTTTGCGGGCATCATGCTGGCCTTTGCGCGCGGCATGGGCGAATTTGGCGCAACCCTGATGATTGCGGGCAATATCCCCGGCAAGACCCAGACCCTGGCCCTCGCCATCTACGATGCCTTTCAGGCGGGTAATGACCTCCAGGCCTCATGGCTTGTGTTCATTACCTCCGCCGTGTGCGTGGCCCTGCTGATGGCGGCGGAACTGCTTGTGAAACTCAAGAGGCGGCGCAGATGATTTCGTTGCGGCTGGTAAAAAGTTTCAGGAACGGGGTTACGCCCTTCAACCTGGATGTGCGCTACGATATCGGCGACGAGCACAAGTGCGCCGTGCTTTTTGGCCCTTCCGGTTCCGGCAAGTCGCTGACCATGCAGTGTCTGGCGGGGCTGACAAAGCCCGACGCAGGCCACATCCGCATTGGCGACTGTACGTTGTACGATGCCGCGCAGGGCGTGTTTGTTTCTGTGCAGAAGCGGCGCATCGGCTACATGTTTCAGGATTACGCCCTGTTTCCGCACCTGAGCCTGTTGCAGAACGTGGCCTATCCGCGCACGGGCTGCTGGCCCTGGAAGGTGCGCGGCGAGGAGCGCGACAAGGCGCAGGCCATGCTGGAACGCTTGGGCATCGGGCATCTGGCGGCCCACCTACCCTCGCAGATATCTGGCGGGCAGCGGCAACGCGCGGCTCTGGCGCGGGCGCTCAATGCAGACCCCTTGCTTCTGCTGCTTGATGAGCCTTTTTCCGCCCTTGATCCCCTGCTGCGTGAACGCCTGCGCGAAGAACTGCTCGAACTGATGGATGACCTGACCATCCCTGCCGTGATTATCAGTCACGACCCTGACGATGTGGATACCTTTGCGGGCGGGCTTGTGCTCTATGACCGGGGCGGCGCGCGCACGGTGCCGGACTATGCAGATCTGCGCAAGGATTTTGCCACAGCGGGCAAGTGTCTGCGGCATTTGCAGGAGCAGGTCTGGGCCTGTCAATCGGCCTGACGGCGTATCGCTCTTGTAAGCCGAGTGCAAAAAAAATAGCCGGTGGTGACTGTCTGCGAGGAAAATGTGGGCTAATACTGCGGCGTTCTGCTACAGCATTTCCTGCGAGGATTTTGACATCCGTTTGACCATGTAAAGTTCGCTGTCGGCCCTTTTGAGCGCATCTTCAACAGACTCGTTCGCGCAGTGCCATGTGGCGTGCCCTATGCTGATGCCGATGCGCAGCATGAGGCCGTCGATGGAAATGGGCGCTCCCACATCCTCGCGGATGCGGTTAATTGTGCGCAGTATGTCTGGTGTGCCCCTGGTATGGCCGAGCAGGGCCAGAAATTCATCGCCTCCCAGTCGCACCAGTACGTCATCCTTACGCAGGCACCGGGTGAGGCGCTGCCCCAGAATGGTCAGCACGGCATCGCCCACGTGGTGCCCGTGCGCATCGTTGACTGGTTTGAAGCCGTCCAGATCCATATACAGCAGTTCGACCAGCCCCTGGCTTTGCGTCAGGCTGGGCATGGCCTCTTCAATGCGCGCAGCCAGACCGTGCCTGTTCAGCAGGCCTGTGAGGGCATCGCGCTCTGCAGTATGCTGGATGCGGTTCCGGTCTCTTTCTGTGCGCGTGAGGTTTTCGACCAGTGTGGACAAGGAGGCTGAAAGTACTTCAATTTCGCGTATGCCCCGATTGCGCGGAATGGTGACGCGTTCGCCCCGGCTGAGCCTGTCTGCAGCTGCGGTAAGCGCCTTGAGGGGGGCAATGGTGCGCTGGGCGATGTATCCGGCAACCAGTGCGAACAGCACCGCCAGTAAGAGGCCAGCCACAAGAATGCGCGCCACAAGGCGACGCACGGGTTCGTAGGCGGCATCCAGCGATTGCCGCGCAACCACGCTCCACTGCAAGCCATCGTAGTCTTTGAATCCCGTGCAGCTTACTGCCGCGGTGAGGTAGGCAATGCCATCGGGCCATGTTTCTACGGCCCAGGCCGAAGTGGAGCGCTCAAGTTCTTGCAGCAGGGGCAGGGCCAGGGGCTTTTCAGTGTCGCCGCCCAGAATGACGCTACCGTCTGCACCTAGAACCATGATCTTGGTGTTCGTATCCGATCCTTCGCCCGAAAGGATGAATTCCTCCACCTCTCTGGCCCACGCCCAGCTCAGATGGGCTACCAGCACCCAGTCTTTCAGATCGCCCTCGCCAATGGGCATGCTGATGTCCACAAATTTCATCGGGGAGTTTTCTGGGTGGGGCAGCAGCTGGGCAAGCAGGGTGGCCTTGCGCACGTCGCCCACAAAGAGGCCGTTTTTGCCCTGGCGGAAGATGGCGCAGATGGAAAGATCTGCTCCTTCCAGCACTCCATCGGTGGCGACCAGAACCTTGCCCTGGGGATTCATGAGGCCGATCCAGGCAAAGGCGGGCATGGTGTCCTGCAACCGGTTCACGGCGATGGATAGTTTTTTCATATCGCCGCCGATTAGCCCAACCGTGTGGCGCAGAGTGCCCACCTCCTTGATCCAGAACCACATGGACTGATCAAGGGCCTTGGCAAGGGATTGCACACGGTTGGTCAGCAGCAGGCCGCGTTCGTAGCGGGCCTCGCTGCTGGCTTCGCGCCCGGTTATGGCCGCAAGAAAGCATGATGACAGCAGGATAAGCAGCGTGAATGCCTCAATAAACTGCGCCTTGAGGCTGCGCGTGAATATGCGCATGGCTCCTCCTGCGAAGGGATGGCAGAAAAGCTGGTAAAGTATGCTGGTGATTTTGAAACCATACAGAAAATCAGGAAATAGGCAATGGGTCTAACTGTCCGCGCACTGCCTTTGTCAGGAAAATAAAAGGGGGGTGCAGACGCAATGCACCCCCCTTTTGCTATAGGGTTTGAGGAGAAGATATTATTGGTTTTTTTATGAGAGATGCTTCAGGCCGCGCTGCCCAGCGCCGCTTCTTTGCGGTTGCGCTTTTGCCCGCGCCACATGCCGCCAAGGATCATGCCCGCGCCAACGAGTAATCCGGCGCACATGGTTATGAAGCTCACGACCTTGAGCAGATAGAGAATCCCCGGTCCCATCTGGATAAGCCCCAGCGCGCTGAGGTAGCCCGGCAGGGCGACAATACGGCTTGCGGCAACAATGAGCATGATGGCGGCCATGACGTACTTGATCATGATGGGTTTGACGTAGGTGGTGCCGATGGCCCCAAGCTGCACGCCAAGCAGGGAGCCCGCCAGGATGATAAAGACGAGGCGGATGTCTATCATGCCGTGCATGGCCCAGTTGACCGAGCCGCACAGGCCCATGACAAAGGCTGTGACAAGTTCCGTGCCGGATGCAATGAGTCCGGGTACGCCGATCACATAGATAAGCCCCGGCACGCCCACGAATCCGCCCACGGCAATGGTGGCGGCCAGCATACCTGTGGCTATGCCCACGGGCAGGGTAAACCACAGCGAAATACGCAAGCCGGATTTGGGAAAGGACATCATGGGCGGCAGGTTGATGGCCTGCAACTTTTGGGCAAGGGGCGGCGTGCTTTCGTCATCCTCCTTGCCAGAATGGCTGGAGCGCAGGGCATCCTTGAGAATGTAGCTGCCCACCACAACGAGAACCACCACAAAGGAAACGCTGACGTAAAGATCAGACCCAGCCTGGCCCCATTTTTCCAGAATAAAACGCTGAATGCGGATGCCAATCTGTACGCCTATGCCCGCTGTGGCGGCGATAACCATGCCCAATTTTACATCCACCTGACCGAAGCGGTAGCGCTTGATGGCGCCCACCATGGCCTTGGGGAACTTGTGGCACATGTTGCTGGCAACAGCCACGGCACCGGGCACACCCAGGCCCATCATGCCCGGCGTGAGAATAAAGGCCCCGCCGGAACCGATAAAACCGCTTACAAGCCCGCCCACAAATCCCACGGCCAGCAGAAAGGCCACGGAAACGGGCGTGAGTGTGATGAACTGGGACGGGTCAAGACTGAGCAGATCCATGTTACCTCCGGCTGGCAGGCTGCCTGGGCGTACTGTTGTGCGCTGGCGCAAGGCCAGGCATGCCGTCGCTGAACAAAAAAATTGAGCCGGGCGGCGCGGCCCGGACCTGTGAAAAACGGTCGGTTAACCGTGAACCACGGCAGTGGTGTCCAGCCGGGGGGCAGGTGCGGCGCTCTGCCGGGTCACAGGCTTTGCGGTGGCTGGTGTGCTGTTCTTTTGCATGCCGGTAATACCGCATAATTCCCAGAGCGCACCGGCAAAGTGACCGTGCACGTATGAGAGCAGCAGCACCGAGGCGATGGGCAGGGCTGTCCACAGACCGCCCTTTGCGCACAGGGCGGCAAAGGCATCGGCATTGCTAAAAGCCAGTACGTAAATGAGGATGCTGCCCGCGCCATAAAGCAGGGTCTGCTTCAGCACCGTGTTTTCGCGCTTGCCGTTCAGATTCCACAAATCGTCTGTCCAGCCGGATTGCCCGGCATCGGCATATGCCACAGCGGTAAACCAGTTTTCCATCGTTTTTTGCAGGGTGTTCATGTCGGCCTCCTGTGCTGGCAGTTACAACTATTGTGCCAAAAAGTTCAATCATTAACATGCTGTATTTATATGGATTTATTTATTTTGTGCTGTGCGGTACGCTACCCAGGGACTGTTTCATTCTGACATGCTCAAACAGGAAAGGGCTGCAATTTGTTGCAGGCCAAGGCTTGTCAGTTTTGTTTTATTTTTATACGCTGTTGCAAATTGAAACAGCGTCGGGCGCGGGTGTAAACTCTTGCGCCTGCGGGGGTGAGGCATGCTTCCGCATTTTTCCATATGGCATACCATTCGCGGCAAGATTGCCGTGGGCACGGGCCTGTTTCTGGTCATGCTGCTGCTTTTGGGCGGCATTGCCTGTTATGATCTGGGGCGCATCGACAGGGCAGCCCGCCTGATCGATATGGTGGACGACCTGCGCAGCGATGTGCTCGAGATGCGCAGGTACGAAAAAAATCTGCAACTTTTTCCCGGCAGAAAGGGCGACCTGCTTGCCCTGCGCAGTTTTGTGGAACTGGCGCGGGAGCGGGCCACATCCGTGGGGCAGGATTATAACGCAGCCATGGGCCGCCGGGTGGGCGACGGCGCGCACCATAATCTCGACCTGCTGCTGGAAGGCATCGGTACCTATGAGGCCCTGCTGGAGGATCAGCCCACAGACGGCGCTGCGCTCACCGATCAGGGACAGCGCCTGAGCGAGCTGGCTGATTCGGCGGTGCGCCGCATGCGTCAGGGCATTTTTACCGCCGTGGGAGATCTGCGCACTCAGCTGCTGGGGGCCATTGCGGCCCTGCTGGCCTGCGGGGTGGCCTTTGCCTGGCTCATAGGTAGGCATATCATGCGCGCCCTTGGGGCCATTGAAAGCGCCGCGCGCAGTGTTGGCGCGGGCATGCCTCTGCCGCCGCCCCCGCCGCAGCTTGAGGAAGAAGCGCGCCATGTGCTCCAGACGCTTGACGGTATGGCGGCGGAACTGGAAAAGCGCCACGCCCTGCTGTTGCAGGAAAAAAAGCTGGCTTCTCTCGGTGTGCTGACCTCCGGCGTGGCCCACCAGCTGAACAATCCCCTCAACAATATTTCCGTTGGCTGCCAGCTGCTCGGCGAGGATGTCAACGATGCCCGGCAGGGTCTGCGCCCCATGCCCACGGCGGAAGACGTGACGGCGCAGCTGGATGAAATTCAGGCCGAGGTTGTGCGCGCCCGCGATATTGTGCGCGGCCTGCTGGATTTTGCCCGTGACCGGCCCTTTACCGTTGCCCTGCATGATCTTTCCGGCCTTGTGCGCAGGGCTGTGGGCCTTGTGCGGCACGACATGGGCGCGGCCGTGCGCATAACGGTAGACGTGCCTGAAGGGCTGCAACTGCCCGTAGACGCCCAGCGCATGCAGGAAGTGCTTATCAACCTGCTGCTCAACGCGGCACAGGCCATGAACGGCAAGGGCGAAGTGCATATCACCGCCTCTGTGGACGAACTGGCGGGTATGGCGGAGCTGCGCGTGCGCGACTCTGGCCAAGGTATTGAACCCGAGAATCTTGGCCGGGTGTTTGATCCTTTTTTCAGCCTCAAGCCAGTGGGCGAGGGAACGGGCCTTGGTTTGTCCATAGCCTTTGGCATTGTGGGCAAGCACAAGGGAACGCTCGAAGTGCAGAGCCAACCGGGGCAAGGGGCGTGTTTTACCGTGCGGCTGCCTCTTGCGGAACGGCATGACGCAGACGGTTCAGGAGCAGAGGCATGACTACGGAACGGTTCCGGCTTTCGGAGCAATCACCCGCACAGGTAAACTCCGGCGAAGCTCGGCACGGGCACGGGCTTGACGCCGCGCAGCGGGCTGGGGGCGGTGGTCGGTTGCTGATCATTGACGATGAGCGCATGGCCCGCGCCAACCTTGCGCGCGCCCTGGAGCGCGGCGGGCATGAATCGGTTCAGGCGGGCAGCGGCGAAGAAGGCCTGAAACTGCTGGCCGAGCAGGATTTTGACGTGGTCATCACCGATATCGCCATGGCGGGCATGAACGGTATGGAAGTGCTCAAGGCGGTACGCTCCAGCAAACCGGATGTGGAAGTCATCATGGTCACGGGCTACCCTATGATTGAAAGCGCCGTGGAGGCCATGCGGCTGGGGGCCTTTCATTATCTGGCAAAACCCTATTCGCTGGAAGAAGCGCGCATGCTCGTGGCGCGGGCGCTGGAGAAGCGCCGCCTGCGTCAACAGGTCGTCCAGATGCGCGCCCAGCTTGAGGCCAGCGGATCCGTGCCGGAAATGGTGGGCATGTCGCCAGCCATGTGCGGCCTGCGGCAGGCGCTCATGCGGCTGGCCCCCACAGATGTGGCCGTGCTGCTGCAAGGTGAAACAGGCACCGGCAAGGAACTGGCGGCCCGCACCATGCATGCCCAGAGCCAGCGGGCGCGTCGGCGCTTTCTGGCGATCAACTGTGGCGCGCTCTCGCCGGAGTTGCTCGAAAGTGAGCTTTTCGGGCATGAGCAGGGGGCGTTTTCCGGCGCGGTGCGGCGCAAGGAAGGTCTGTTTGAGGCCGCCAGCGGCGGCACGCTGTTTCTGGACGAGATGGGTGAAATGTCGGCGGGCATGCAGGTCAAGCTGTTGCGCGTCTTGCAGGAGCAGAACCTGCGCCGTGTGGGCGGCACCGTGGACATACCCGTGGACGTGCGCATTATCGCCGCCACCAACCGCAACCTTAAGGAAGAGGTGGAGGCCGGGCGCTTCCGGCGCGATCTGTATTACCGCGTGGCTGTGGTAACGCAGGAATTGCCGCCCCTGCGCAGCAGAGCTGAGGACATTCCCCTGCTGGCGCGGTTTTTTCTTGCGCGGCTGGCGGAGCAGGGCGGGGCAGTGCCGCTGGAGATTGAAGATAACGCCCTTGATGCGCTGCGGCAGTATCCCTTCCCCGGCAACGTGCGAGAGCTGGCCAATATTCTTGAGCGGGCGGCGGTGTTTTGCCCGCCGGGCGGCAGCATAGGGCTGGCGCATTTGCCTCCGGAAGTCTCCGAAGCGGCCGCCCATCTGTCCGTCCGCAATCCCGGTTCTTCTTCTGTCGCCGTCCGGCAAGAGGATGCCGCCGCTGCAACCCCGGTTTGCCCCCAAGCAACAACGCCATGTGCATCGGTGCCAGCCGCGCCAGCACCAAGCGCAGCGACCCCCCTTGTTCCGCTGGCCGAAATGGAAAAGCAGCATATCCTGCACGCACTTGAACTGGCGGGCGACAACCGTACTCTGGCCGCCGACATGTTGGGCATCAGCCGATCATCCCTGTGGCGGAAGCTGCGGGAATACGGCGTGTAACTCTGCGGCAGCGCGACAGCCCGATGCGTATTGTGCTGGCAGCGCACTTTCATGATTTTGCCTGTGATAATCCTGTGCGTGAATAAATATACTTGCCCGGTGCGCAGTATTTCACTTTGAAATGCAACAGAACTGAAATATAGTGATTCTTTGGAGAGAGCGAGTGTGCGAAAAGTTTTTTGATTCTGCACCGAGCAAGTGCATATTTTCAGCACGCGCAGCACGATGCAGGCAAGGTCTCTCACACTGCGCTTTCTGTATCTGTTTACCTTGGAGGAACCATGCAGGCACGTATGAAAGAACACCCCTTGACCACTGAACAGATAGATTCCCTGTTAGGCTCTATTCAGGTTGGGCATCTGGCCACTCTGGGCGAAAATGGTTTCCCCTACGTAACACCAGTACATTTTGTGTTTATGAACGGGCATGTCTACTTTCACGGGTTGGCAGCGGGGCAAAAGCTGAAAAATCTGCGCGCCGACTCCAGAGTCTGTTTTGAAGTTGAAGGTAGGCATTCATTTATTCAGGCAGATGTCCCCTGCGACACCAATACCGCTTATCAGAGCGT
This sequence comes from uncultured Desulfovibrio sp., assembly GCF_902477725.1. Classification (NCBI taxonomy): domain Bacteria; kingdom Pseudomonadati; phylum Thermodesulfobacteriota; class Desulfovibrionia; order Desulfovibrionales; family Desulfovibrionaceae; genus Desulfovibrio; species uncultured Desulfovibrio sp. The sequence continues at coordinate 143,860 of NZ_CABSIF010000006.1, forward strand.
GATCATTACAGGCAACGCCGCTGTGGTGAATGACCGGGCCGTAAAAATCGCCGCCCTTGACGCCATTGTGGCCAAGCACACGCCCCAGCACACAGGTGTGACTTACCCTGAAAATATGCTTAAAATGACGGCAGTGGTTGAGATTAAGATTCAGGAAATCACTGGCAAATATTATTCCTGACGCGGCTTTGGCTATGCGGAAATAAAAACAGCCCAATGCATCAGCATTGGGCTGTTTTTATACCAGATGTGGGCTTGTTGCAGATGTTGCCTTGCCAGAGTGCTCATGGCAGTTCGGCAGCTCAGTTTCGCGCCGACGGCTAGGCAGCTTCCTCAAATCTCTTGCGGGAGAGACGCGCGCATCTCGCCACAGCTCGCCTACAGCTTTTTGGCAATGATGTAGCGGGGTCTGTGGCGCACTTCGGTGAATATTTTGGCAAGGTATTCACCAACCAGCGCCATGCAGAAAAGCTGCACGGAGCCCAACAGCAAGACTACAATAATCAGTGATGTCCAGCCCTGAATGGTTTCACCCAGAGCGTATTTGAGCAGGGAAACACCGCTGAAGGCCAGTGCCGCCAGCATGCAGAGCATGCTCATAAGGCCCGCAATGCGCAGGGGCGCAACGCTGCATGCCGTAATGCCCTTCCAGGCAAAAGACACCATCTTCCAGAAAGGATACTTGCTTTCACCGGCCATGCGGCATTGGCGCATGTAGAAGACCTGCGCGCTTTTAAAGCCGAGAGCCGGAAAAATTCCGCGCAGAAAAAGTGAATGCTCGTGAATTTCGTCCAGCGCTTCCAGCACGGGGCGGGCCACAAGGCGGTAGTCGGCATGGTCGGGGATCAACGGCACCTTGAGCCAGCGCATGAATCCGTAAAACATGTGCGCAGTGCGCCGTTTGAAAGGCGTATCAGTGCTGCGGTCGTTACGCACGCCATAGACGATATCGTTGCCTTCCATATAGCGGTCAATCATTTCAGGGATGGCGGCAATGTCATCCTGCAAGTCGGCATCAAGGCTGATGATGCAGTCCACGCTCATGTCGCGCGCCGTGACCATGCCCGCCCAAACGGCGTTCTGGTGGCCTGCATTGGCGGCAAAGCTTGCAGCCCGGCAAAAGGGATCAATTGCGTGCCGTTCTTCAAGCAGCTCCCAAGTGCGGTCACGGCTGCCATCGTTTACATAGAGGGCAAAACTCTCCGCATGCACACGCCCCTGTTTTTTGAGATCGGCCAACAAATCGGCCAGGGCATTCAGGGTGCGGGGCAGAGTTTCCTCTTCATTATAGCAGGGTACAACCAGTGCCAACAATGGGGCGGTGCGGGACAAGGCTTATTCCTCCATGCGGAGAGTATGTTGTGTGCGATCAGTTTTGCTAGTGAGACGCACTTGCTCTGCGCCACACAAGGGGCGCGCCAGGCTGTTCTACAGCGATATAGGCGATGTCGTCCACAGATTTGATGCCGGGAATAAACACCGCTGCCTTGCCATCGTCCGTAACAGTGGCGGAGGCCGGAAAATACCGCAGAGCAGCTGTTCTGGCTGAAATAAGTCCTTCGTCGGGGCTTTCAAACAAGGCCCTTGCTGCCTGTTGCAACAGGCTTGCAGTGGTGGTTGCGCGTATCCTGGCTGCCACATGGACTTTGCCCTGGGGCAGGTTGTCGAAGAATGCAATGTTGCATGCAACCTGCGCGCGGGCATCGGGCGCTTCAAAGACGCGCAATGTTTGCGACTCGTTCCAGGGTACAAGACCACGCCAAGCCGTTGAGAAAAGGTTTACCTCGCGGATGTCGTAGCCGGGAAAGAAATACTTGTCTGTTTCCGGGTAGTCCCGGCAGCGCAGGGTATTTTGGTGGTGCGTGGCAATGACCGGCTGCGCCATAAGGAAAACTCGCGCCTCAATCAGTACGCTTGAGAGCAGCAGGGTGCAGAATATGATAAAAAGAGCCTTAGCCTTGATGCTTGTGGCGTTCAGGGCTGCAAGTAGTGAAAAAGGGCAGAGCGCAGTGAAAAAGAATGTTGCGCTCATGGCCCTGTAAGGCGTTGAGGGGCTGGCGATAAAGGCAGCCAGACTGGCCTGGGCCATGAGAAAGAAAATTACTGCGGGTATCCACGCGGCAGGCTTTAAAAGCCCCCGGCGGTGCAACAGCCACGCAAGCGCCAGGGCTGCAAGAAAATAAGGCAGCATTTCAATTTGTTGCGTGCCCCAGAACTCCAAAAAGCGCAAAAAAGCAGGCAGGGACAACAGTGGGATTTTTTCCGCGCCGCCAACGGCTGCGAGGCGCACGGCATTGCCCGGCGCGGCCATCATCATGCCCCAGCCAAAGGCTGCCCCCACAATGCCCGAGAGTGCCCACGCAGGCACGCTGCGAGATGTGCGCCAGCGGAACAGCGTCACGCCCAGAGCTGCAAGCAGAACCAGCATGCCGACATTTTCGTTGCTCCAGCCTGCAAGAACACCCACAAGCACATAAAGCAGGCCGCCCGGCATGCGGAAGTCTGCTTTGTCGGCCCAGATGCGGTACGGCACCAAAAAAAGAACGCCCCACACGAGGCTGTATCCGTAATCACCCGTGCCAGTGCGCCAGAAAAAAACGGTTCCAAAGGCGGGCAGGGCAATCCACACAAGCCCGGCCATGACAGCGAGGTGCCAGGCGCTCAGGCGCTCACGCCACTGTGCGCCCAAGGCCAGCAGCGAGCCGCTGGCAACGAGCAGCAGAAACATGGCTGGAGTGAGCAGGGGGTGCAGCCAGGCAGGCCCGCGCAGCAGCACGCGAGACATGAAATGCCCGATAAATTTCCCACTCCATTCGTGGTATTCGAGCACCTGCATGTCCCACAGGCCGGTGCAGCCAGGATAAATGCTCGAAAAGGCATAATCATCGCTGACCCACGGCGTCATGGCGCAGAACCATGACATGATGGTTATAATGAGCAGGCCTGTGAAAATAAGGCGATTGCGACGTAAGTGTGTGGATTTTTGAGCCGCCTGTGCGGCAGAATTTAATTCAGTGTGTTGCATTTCATAAAAGTCCTGGCCCATGCTGTCAGGGAAAAGGGCTGAAAGCCCGAGATGCGTTTCTGTAGCAGGTATCTATTAGTAAATATCTTTCGATGTCAATGTGTTTATATGCAGCCCAAGGGGGGGGCTGCTGATGCCAGGAAGCAGGCTGTTGTTCTAATGTTTTGACAGGTATTGTCGTTAAGAAGCAATACTGGTAGAAATTAATGAGAAAATGTCTCTCAGCCTTCAGCCCCGTACCCCCTAGCCAACCACGGCCACCTCTGCTTTTCGGAGTTTTCCATGCGCCAGATCAGCATCAATACTATCTGCACATTGTCCGTAACGGCAGCGGTTGTTGCCGTGATTACCGTGCTAGTCATTTACGTGTCCACCTCGTCCTACCACATGGTTGCCGGAGTGCAGACCGAGGCCTTGAACGAAGCCAGCAAAACTGTGGCGCGTTCGGCTGAAATATACATCCAGCAATCTGTGGATGTGGCCACCATCCTTTCCCGGCAGGAGCCTGTGCTGAGGGCATTTGCCGGTCAGCCCCAGGAAGCACAGGAATTGTTGACAAGCTATGTCAAATCCTTGCCGGGGTATTGGTCATTTCTGCTTTTTGACCTCAAGGGGCGTATTGTTGCCGGGGTCAATTCTGATATGGGCGACCTGACCGGGGGCAACAGGGCTGATCGGGATTATGCCCGCCAGATATTCAGCGGCAAAGATGTAGCCCTGAGCGGAAGCGTCATGAAAGCCACATCGGGGGACGTGCTGATCTACGTGGCGGCCAAAGCAGTGCGCGGCAAGGATGGCTCGTTGCTCGGCGCTGTGGCCGTGTGCCCCCGCTGGACGGATTTTACGGAAAAAACCATTGATCCTATCCGGCTGGGGCGGCGCGGATACGGCTTTACCATCGACCAGAGTGGCCGTTTCATTTCCCACAGCATGGACAAAAAGCTGCTGCTTCAGGATTATTCCAAGGAAAAATTCATTCAGGATGCGCTCGCAAAGGGCAGCGGAACCTTCAGCTATGAATGGAAAGGTGAGGACAAGTTCATGTCTGTGGCCAAAATTCCGGCTACAGGGTGGCTTGTGTGCATGAGCGCCTATGATTCCGAGCTTACAGCGCCAGCGGCGGATCAGCGGTCTGTGCTGTACATGGTGGGCCTGGGCGCGGTTGTTCTGCTGACTCTGGTGATACGCGTTGTGAACCGCAAGCTTGTGTTCGCTCCCCTGCAACAGCTCACAGATTTTACAGAAGCCGTGGCGCAGGGCGATTTCAAGGCCGTGCTCGCAGGCAAATACCGTGCAGAGATGAAACGCTTTGCCGGGCACCTCTGCACCATGGTGGACGAGCTGAAAAAACGCCTTGGTTTTGCGCAGGGGGTGCTGCACGGCATACCTACGCCATGCTATATCGTGGGCAGCGATTTCAAGGTGACCTGGCTGAATGAGCAGGTGTGCAGCTTGCTGGGCAAGGCAGATCCCAAGGATACATATCTGGGGCAGCGCTCGGGGCTTTTCACGTGGGGGGATGCCAATCATGAGACGCTGTCTGACCGGGCCATCAAGGAACGCAAGGCTCTGAGCCGTGAGTTTGACTATACGGCGCAGTCTGGAAAGCAATTGCGGGTTTCCGTGCAGACAACGCCATTTTTTGATCTGGACGGCGGCATGCTGGGTTCCATTACATTCTGGACGGATCTGACGGAAATCTACGGTCAGAAAACGCGCATTGAAGCGCAGAATACGGCCATTGCCCAGACTGCCGTTGAGGTTTCGCAAGTGGCGGAAAATATCGCTACAGCCTCACAGCAGCTTTCGCAGCAGATCGCGCATTCGAGCGCGGGCGCGCGCGAGCAGAGTGGTCGCGTGAGCGACACCGCCAATGCCGTGGAAGAGATGAACGCCACAATTCTTGAGGTAGCCAGAAGCGCTTCGGCCACATCGGAGAATGCCGAAAAAGCCAAGCTGAAGGCGCAGGACGGCGCCCGGCTGGTGGAGGAAGTCAGCGCCGCAGTGCTGAGCATCCGCAATGAAGCAGGGCAGATGACCGACAGCATGCGCAGCCTGGGCGAGCAGGCGCAAGGCATTGGAGCCATCATGGGCGTTATTTCAGACATCGCCGATCAGACCAACCTTCTGGCGCTTAATGCAGCCATTGAGGCGGCGCGCGCTGGCGAGGCCGGACGTGGTTTCGCCGTAGTGGCTGACGAAGTGCGCAAGCTGGCGGAAAAAACCGCCCACGCTACTACCGAGGTGCGCACGGCCATTGGTGGCATACAAAGCGGCACCAATACCGCTGCAGCACAGATGGATGCCGCCGTGGAGCGCGTAACCCAGGCCACAGGGCTGGCCCAACGCTCTGGCGAGGCCCTGGCTGAAATCGTTGAGATGGTTGAATCTGCGGGGGACCAGGTGCGTTCCATTGCTACTGCCGCCGAGCAGCAGTCTGCCACATCTGAAGAGATAAACCGTGCGGTCAGTTCCATCAGCGTTATCGCTTCTGAAACGGATAATGCAATGGCTCAGTCAACCGAGGCGGTTGAAGCCCTCGTGGCTCAGACCAAAAAGCTTGAACAGCTTATAGCGGCCTTGCGCTCCAGTTAGCATCGGCTACCGTGTTTTGAGCCCCTGCTGCCCGCAATTGCCGGGCCGCAGGGGCTTTTGCCTGTCTGGAAGAGCAGTGGAAAAGCTGATTATGAAGTTGTCTCCATCTTGCGCCAGCTTTGCAGCTCAATAATGTTGCCCTCGGGGTCGCGCGCGTACACAAAAACCGCTTCCATGTCGTTGGGGTAGGCGGCTGTGACAACCTCGCCAACCTGCCCACCACCTGCGGCAACAATCTCTGCCAGGGTTGTTTCCACGTCATCCACTTCAAATGCAATGTGCGCAAAGCCGGGGCGGTTGACCTCCGGCGGCAGGGTGTCGCGCAGTTTGTCGTATGAAAAAATTTCAAGCGTTGGGTGGCTGTCGTCATAGCCGGGCAGCAACAGATGCTCGCCAGTAATGTGGGGCTTGGGCAAACCGGTGAGCCGGTCAAGCCACGGCCCTCGCAGATCACGCGTTTGCCCTATGCTCGAGCAATGCAGCGTCTGCTTGTAAAAGGCAATGAGTCTGGCGGCATCCCTTGCAATGATATTTGTGTGCACATAGCGGAACATGGCGTCTCCTGAAGCGGTATATGGGGAATGGAAAGGCCAAAAGGCAAGCAGGCACTAGCTGCGACGCAATGCAGCGGCGCGTGGATTCTTTGGGGGGGGGATCCGATATGTATGCCATGCGTACGACATTATCAATGCCAACGCCCTGTCAAACCAGGGTTTTATGACTTCTGCGATCGTTGGAAAGATTTGCCCGACAGTTTATTGCATGGCTATCGATTGTTGTTATTATCGATAAGGATAACTTATTACTGTTATCGTATTGATTGAATGCTCCTAAATAGTATTCTTGCTTGTTGACCATGTTCTTGTCATAAAAAATGTCTAACTGTAGTGTTGAATTGGATTGTTTTTGCGTTTACTGGTAAACCTCTTGCTATGCGCTGCATGGTTTAGTAAAAAAAGTTATCTTTGCCTTACTCTAACGCAAGGGTGCCTGTCATGGAAGCTATCTCTCTGAAAGAATTGGCTGTCCCTATCATCAAATCCATCGATAGCTGCAATTATCTGTTAAAGTCGCACCATAGGCGTACAGCCATCATCGCCTACCATATTGGCAAAAAAATGAATCTTGACTGTGATCAGCTCTTCAGGTTGATCATAGCAGCTGCAGTTCATGACGTTGGAGCCTTGTCTGTTCAGGAGCGTAATGCGCTCATTCAGGCAGATGTGCATAATCCAAGGCCTCACTGTGAAATGGGATACAGAATGCTTTCGTCATTCGGCCCGTTCAAGGACGTTGCCAGGATCATCAGGCATCATCATATCCACTATGATGCATCGCAGAATATGGAAGAAGGCGAGGTGCTGCTGGACAGCCACATACTTCACCTTGCGGATCGTGTTGACGTGCTGATCAATCCAGATGTTTTTGTGCTCAAGCAAAAAGCCTCGGTCATAGAAAAAATCAGGGACAACGTTTCGACCACGTTTCATCCTGATGTCTTTGCTGCCTTTGTGCAGGCATCAGCCCCGGATATCTTCTGGATTGAAATCAATAATCTCGAGCTTGATCAGCTTTTCAGGCTGGTCGATTCGTCGATGAATTTTGATCTTACACTTGAAAATGTTCTCGATTTTGCCTTGACCATTTCGCGCATCATTGACTTCCGTAGTCATTTTACAGCCTCACATTCCTACACGGTAGCCAATCTTGCCTGCGAACTCGGCAAAATATTTGGTTTTTCCCGCGAACGCTGCCTGAAGCTGAAGATCAGCGGCTACCTGCACGATATAGGTAAAATCGGGATCGACCCCGGCCTTATTGAAAAGGGAGGCCCGCTCACTGATGATGAATTTGATCAGGTCAAGCTGCATACGTATTATACGGGGCAGATACTGAGCAGCCTCAGCATTTCTGAGTGGTTTTATGAAATTGTGCTCTGGGCCAAGAACCATCACGAAAAGGTCGATGGATCTGGGTATCCGTATTCCCTGCAAGATGAGAATCTGGATGTGGGTTCAAAAATACTGGCGTTTTCAGATGTGATTGCGGCCTTGATGGAAGATCGCCCATATCGCAAAAGTCTGCCTATTGATACGGCCTTTGAGATAATCAGAAAAAGTATCTCTGCAAAGATTTCCGATCAAATGTTTGATGCCATAGAAGGGCACAAGGATGAAATAAACGCTATTGTGTTGCAGTGCCAGCAGAACATCAGGGAACAATACAGGCCGGAGTCGGTCAGTTAGCTGGCAGAACCCGTCCACTGTGACGGCGCGCTCGGCTCTGTATTGCACTCAGGCTATTCAGCGTATTTTTTTACGATGGCGTGAGCCAGTTCCGCATATGCCTGGGCTTTAAGAACAGCCACTTGTTGCTGATCTGAAGACGCGCGTGTGTAGCGTGCACTGGCCGATGTATCCTGAATCGGCTTGGGTGAAAAAGCTTCCCACTGGCCAGTTGCAACATCAATAAGAGCCATTTTCAGGCGGATTCGCATCTCCTGCGATTCATCTGGAATAATGCCGCCAACTATGGGAACCCAGGAAACCGCTTTTGTGCTCATATCTTTTTGCGCTGTTTCCAGAACCCCCCAATAGACCAGTATTTTTGTGCAATTGCCCTTTGCCGCAGCCAACCGTAAAGCTGCTGCATGACTGTTGTCGCCCTGGCCCGCGGGAATGCCGGAAAATGCCGCAACCCGATAATGCGCTTCCAATGCCTGGATCATGCTGTCATCCGGCATGATGGCTCCTGACTGGATAAGCATGACAGAGGAGCCTTTCGGCAGGGAAAACTGTTGCCTGTTTTCCAGCGCGCTCTGGATTTCTTCCTGCGAGACTGAAGCGGTAGGATTGACCCCCAACACTTCAAATTCGGTCAACTCTCCTTTGTAAAGAGAATGGCCTGCTTGCCGCAATCTGCCCGCCTCCGCCTGATAGCCGGAATCAGAAATGGATCTGACGCCGCATCCTTGTAACGCGAGAACAACAAGTAAAATTGAAATAGCCGCGGCGTAACGTAGCGGCGCGTGAGTATTCATGGTGTGTCCCGGCTATAACGAATGATTGGGCGTGTTGACAGGCTTTAGTTTGCCCAGCGCACGAATATTTGTAAAGTATGGTTCTGATAAATATGATTTCGCATCGGCTCATAAGTGAGAGAATTGTCTGAAAAAAGGCGATTCACGCGCCATTTGGGATTTTCATTACACAGGTATGGGGCAGAGCGGAAGTGATGCTTGCGTTGCAATAGAAAGGGCGGGTTGCATCGCGGTACTTCGCCCTTTTGCTTGCCCACTAGATCTTTTGCTGTCGTAAAACACCTCCCCAATGGGGACGCAGTCTAGGTGCTGAATTCGTTCATGATCATGCGCACTGCGTGCAGATACGCAAAGCCGTCTTTTTGATCCGGCTCCAGATGGCAACCCTCGCCCCATTCATTCCATGCGTTGATAAAAACATATTGCAAGTTCTCCGGCAGATACGCGCGGGTATGCTGCGCCATGGCGCGCAGGGCAGCGATGAATACATCCACTGAGGTGTGCTCAAAAGATAGTCCGTGTCTGCCGCGCCGGGGTGTGTTGTCCCAGCCGGGGAAGACGCAGCGTAGCCGCGTGTAGGCGGGGGGGGCTTTCAACAGCATGTCTTGCACGGTGGCAGCATAATCAAAACGGCGGGGTTCTTCTCCTGCCGTGGAGAGCATGTTCATGGGGTTCAGGTTTGGGGCAAATTCCACCATCACGTCAAACCCCAGATTGGCGGGATGCTGCCCTACGTGACATTCCACGCCAGCCAGACAAAGTTCAGTGTGCCCCATGGCCCACGCTTCTTCGCGCCATATCTGGCTATACACGGACATCAGGGGATTGCGCTCCGGTGCAAAGACCAGCAGCAGGGGTTTGCCGTCTATTCTGATATGGCGCGGGTTGTCAAAATACTGCGCCAGATCACGGATAATCTTTCTGGCATTTTCCGGTGAATATTCCTGCGCGATGAACGGTTTTATCCTTTGGGGCTGGGTATTGTCGTACCATGATTCGTGCGCCCAGCAGAGGCAAAATTCGTTCCGTATCAGGCGGCTTTTGTTGATGATGTGCAGGGGCGCATCCAAAAGTGCGCGGCCAGCCATATTGTAGTAATAATAGCAGAATGCCGTAACGTTGTTATCCCAGGCGATGTGATGCTGCTTTGTCAGGATCTTTTCGTCTGTAAGATCATAGTAGCCCAGAATATCGTGAGGAATATGCGGCTGGGCATGCCCATCATACAGAGGAACGGCCCCTCGAACGTTGCACCATTCCGTAAAATTTTTGCCGTAGATGCCATTTTCTGGAATAACATGAAACTGCGGCAGATAGAACGCGATAGCTTTTGTCATATTTTGCCATTGCTGTTCATTGAATATCAACAAAACCCGCCCATACTGTCTGAAAAATAAACGATACGGGGGGCGGCCTGCTGCTGACTATAACGGTGAACTCACTTCACAGAAACATGAAGACGCCTGAAAGTCACTATGCGAAAGTGTGCCGAGGCGTACAAGGGCTGGTAGCCGTTGAGGTGTGTCCCACAGACAAGCCCATGCCCCCATACCGCGCTGGTCAATCCCGCATGCGCGTTTGACAGCCGGTCCTGTCATCCCATTCATCCAGCCGCACTCGGTTAGTGAAGCTCCATGCCGTTGGTGTTACACCCGCGCGTCGCATAATGCTGTTTACAATCAGTCAGCCCTGTGTTGATGTAAGCAAGCCGAACTGGTTGATCCCTCAAACGCGAGTATCAGCAAGATGACTGATTTTATTGATATAAAAACTTTAGCTGTTTGCTATGGTTTGTGTTGTTGTACCCAGCTTGTCGCCTTTATACTCCAATACAGGATCAACAAGGGCGGGCAGGGAATTCAGTGGTGGGTATTGGGCAGCGTGCTGATGGTTTTTGGATTTTTCATGAATTCGTTCAGAGACGTCGAGTTAGTAGCCAGCATTGCAATATTTATTTATACAGCTTCTTTTTTGCTTTGCTTTTTGTGTATATATATTGGCCTTGCCGAATTTGTGGAAAATAAAAAACTGCTGCGGCCTGTGCTGATTATAGTGATTGTGTCGCTGATTGTGCTGAGCTATTTGGCGTTTATTGAAGGCAGCATATTTTTACGGCGAACACTCCTTTCTTTCTCCTGTTCCATTCTCTCTCTGTTTTCAGCCGTAACAGTTGCTGGCGGCAACTGTAAGCATACGCTGCCTGCCAAATTTTTAAAGTATGTGTTTATTTTCAATACGCTGTGGCTTTTTATTTTCGCGGTTCTTCCCTGGTGGGGAGGGCCGGGGATGCCCTTGTTCACAAGCCCATCCCCTCTGGCTGCAACGTATTTTCTCCTTATGACCACCAGCACCTTTTGGACAATAGGGCTCATTATGCTGGTGAGCCAGAAGTTGTCCGACCAGTTGCGTGCTTCCAAGCAGTTTCTGGAGTCCACGCTCGACGGCCTTTCCGCCAATATCGCCCTCATCAACGCCGAAGGTGAGATTGTGCTGGTCAATCAGGCCTGGCGCAACTTTGCTGTTGCAAATGGCATGTCGCAGGAGTTTGTTTCCGAAGGGGTAAATTATCTGCGCGTCTGCGAAGGCGTGTGTGTTGATAATGCCCTGGAAGCCAATTCATTTGCTCAGGGCATACGGGATGTTCTTGAATGTAAGCTTGAAACGTTCTCCATGGAATATGGCTGCCATTCGCCAGAGCAAAAGCGCTGGTTTTTGGGCAGGGTCAACCCTTTCTGCGGAGACGGCCCGCGCATGGTTGTGGTGGCGCACGAAGACATTACAGAGCGAAAGCTTGCAGAAATCGCCCTCGCGGAATCCAACCGCAAGCTCGAACTCATGACCAACGAGGATGGCCTGACAAAAATTTCCAACAGGCGGCATTTCGACGCCATGCTCGCTTATGAGCGAAATCGCCACATCCGCTCCGGGGCAAGGCTTTCGCTTATCATGTTGGACATAGATTTTTTCAAGAATTACAATGACACATACGGCCATGTGAAGGGTGATGAATGCCTTCAAGCCGTTGCTCAGACCGTAGCGGAATGCCTTAACCGTCCCACAGATATGGCCGCGCGGTATGGTGGAGAGGAATTTGTCTGTCTGTTGCCCGAAACCGACATTCTTGGCGCAGTGAGCCTGGCCGAACGCATACGCAAGGCTGTCATGCAGAGCGGGATTCCCCATGCGGCGTCGCAGGTAGCCAGGGTGGTGACGGTCAGTGTTGGGGTCGTGTCCTGCACCTGTCAGGAATCCACGACTCCAGAGCTGATTGTGCAACGCGCGGATGAACAGCTTTATGTGGCAAAGCATGAAGGGCGTAACTGCGTTAAATTCCGGTCAGATGAGGACGGGATGTATGCCCAGATGCACAACGGGAACAGCTTGGGGCTGAAAGTGCTATGGAACAGCGCGTATGCTTCTGGCAATGCGGAGCTGGACGGGCAACACATGGAGCTGGTTTCCATTGTGAACAGCCTGCTTGAGCGCGTACTCGCAGAGGGAGATGCTCTTGACCTCACTTCCCGGTTTAACGATGTGTACCATATTGTAGAAAAACATTTTAATGACGAAGAAGCCGTGCTGCGCAGCAGTGGGTACCCGGAGGTTGACGAGCATGCGGCCCGGCACAAAGAATTGCTGCAAAAGTGCGCTGGTCTGCTCAAACAGGATGGGGAAAACCCGGTGTCCCCTGTGCAAATGCTGCAATGCATAATACACGACCTCGTGCTGAACCACATGGTTAAGGAAGACGGCAAATACTTCGCTTTTTTAACCGGGGTTGAGACTACAGCTAACTAACGTGGCAGCATGGATAATGGGAGGCAGGCATCATTTCCACACAACGCCGCTGAGGCTGTCTTTCCAAGAGGGGGGGCAGGCAGTGCTGTTGCGGGGGAATAAGTTGCCTGATTTTTGTTCAGCTGGGGGGATATTGCAACAGTATATAGCCGCGCCGCATTCCATCTCTTTCAGACGCAAAAACGGCGGGTTGCCTTAACGGTGACTCGCCGTTTTATTCGCTAGTGTGGCGGTGAGAGAGGATTGATCCGTTCCCTCATTACTTTTCATCTGTCAAAGGCTATTGATGATTGAATTGGCCAGCCGTTTCATTTGCAATAATGCCCATCAATAGGAATATGGCAACTAAGCAATTATCAAAGCAAGAAGGAGGAAAAGATTTGCAATCAAAGCAATCAATACCGCCATGGAACCTTTGTCTTTTGCGGCTTTTACAAGCTTTGATTCCTGTGGATGAATTATATCGCAAATATTTTCTATGGCTGAATTTAGTAATTCAGCCAAAAGCACGAGTGTAAATCCTGTTGGCAGTAAAATTTTCTTCCATAACGGCCATGGAACAAAAAAAAGAACAACTATCAAAACAATAAAAACAAGAAGCTCTAGCCGAAAGGCTTCCTCATGGCGAAAGGCGTCAGTAAAACCGTCGATAGAATATTTTGTAGCGGAGATAAGCCGCCGGCGTACTAATTCAATAAAGTTTTTCATAAGATTAAAACCTGTATTTAATCCGTCTTGTTTTTGACTATAGAATAGGCCGAATGATTTTTTCAAGGTAGAAATGCATTTTACTGCGCGTCAGACCCTGAAGATGAAAGCCGTCAAAGGGGTGTTCTTCGCCTTTGATGAAGGCAATGAATGGAATTTTTCCAGAGCCATCTCTGGAGTACGAACGATGATCCCCCCATATTGCCACTAAAGTGCCAGCAGGAACCTGTGTGATATAGTCTCGTATGGCATCATCTGTCGATCTGCTGCACGAATAAAAACCGTGATCATCTCCGGTAGTAAAATGCATTTGTGGGCACACGTCGCGCGGATTTTCAAAGGTGTGCATATTCATTGTAATTATAAACTGAAAGAAGTTTCCACTTTGAGGAATTTTGCTTAAAGCGAGCGGAAACATGTCTTGATCGGCAATTACGCCGTCTCCCCACATGTGGCGCGGCGTGATTCCTTCGCTCTGCATTTCTTCAAGGCATAAGACGTGCTCAACGCCTTGGGCCGTATATGCTGGCCCCTGGTTCATATAAAAATAGGGCATTCCATGAAAAGCAAATGAGGGTGAAATTTTCTTTGATATCTCTGACAAAAGGGAGTTTGGGAATGTTTTGGTGAATGTATAATGTATATAATTCGATGATGCAATATTTCCTGTGAAAATTTCAAAGTCAGAATTTGCAGATCCAAGCTTTTTTGCACCGTCAATGGGAATAATTATCGCGGCTTTTTGCAGGTCGTGCAAAAAAGGCATTACATATTCATCCCCAACGGTAGTGTTGAGCAGATCGTAGTCAAGACTTTCAACTTGGATAAAGATAATCTTCCCTGTTGCTTTTAAGGCAGGTATCTCTTCAATGCCGGTGGGTGTATCCATAACTGGCTGAAGTTGCATGACCCTTGAGGTATATCCTGTGAAGAGTTCTATAAGATATGTGGCTAGATAGCCACGTTTGTGTAAAGATCGTCTTTCCGGTGGGTTCCAGTTTACAACTTCGCCAGGCTGAATTTTTTCATTTGGCCAGAATGCAGACAGCGGCAGGGAAATAAAACTTATGGCATAAACTGAAAGCAGTGCAATTAGAGAAATGATGCCAATTTTCGTTCTTTTAACGTTCAGGTTGATCTTATAAACACAAATTAGTTGAAGAATTAGGCATATTACAAAAAATAATGCCATATGTACGTGAATATAAATGTAAATAGACGATCCAAAATCAAGGGCATAGTCCATGCCATTCAGAATGGCCGTTAGTGTAAGCGGCTCTTTTAGGGCTGAAGCAGCAGAAGTTAGTATGATGCTCGATATGCACTGCAATAAAAAAATAATCACACAAGTTTTTTTATTTGCAAAAGAAAGAACAGCAAGGCTTGCCAGAAAGTTAATGCCTATGATCGGGGCAGATGGGTGGATGCTCCAGATTTGGCAAAAAGTACTTATGCCTGCGGTGAGAGATACCAGGAAAAAGAATGGAATCCATTCTTTGATTGCGCGAAAGTTCAAGGTTGCCTCCTGGTATATTGGCGAAAATCACTATATGCCAAGAACAAAGATGTCAACGGAGCTGTATGGCGTTGCCTTTATTTCGACCGGATGACCCCAGAGCTTGGTTTAGGTGGGGCGGAACGTTGTCTGAAGCTGCGCTGAAACTAGTTCAACAGTTGATGTGGATAACATAGAGTTTTCTTGCTCCCGCGCGATTACGTTTGCTGGCTGCATGCTCATTGCTGTTGCTGCGCGGCAGCTTAAAAATCTGTTGGCAATGCCCGCCGTTGACTTGATCAAAATTCCCGACAGTTCTTCCAAAAGTATGTACGCCGGTATGCACGCCACCCCGCGCCGACCCGAATTTCACCCCCGCTAGAACGCAAAAACGGCGAGTTACCTTTTACAGTAACTCGCCGTTTTACTTGCGTATGTGGCGGAGAGGGAGAGATTTGAACTCTCGATACAGGTTTAAGCCCGTATACTCGCTTAGCAGGCGAGCTCCTTCGGCCGGCTCGGACACCTCTCCGCATGCATCAGGTCAGCAATTAAGCGAACCGGAATGCAGAAAAGCAAGCTAGCCTAGACGGCGGCACCTGTCAAGAATGTTCTGCCATCTATGAATAAAAGGGCATCACAAGCGGACCGTGCGGCTGACACAGCCACACATTGACCGGGGGCGCAGCTTGGCGTAATTTTATGGACTTCTCATTAAATGGAACTATTGGAGCGCATTATGGCCCCCGAAAATGATACGACACCCGCCACTGTTGCTGAAGGCACCGCCACTGGCGATGCCGCAAAAGTCGGCCTGGATTTCATCCGCACCCGTATAACTGAAGACAACGCTTCGGGCCGATTCGGCAATCGCGTACATACGCGTTTTCCTCCAGAGCCGAACGGGTATCTGCATCTGGGGCATGCCAAGTCCATCTGCCTTAACTTTGGCGTTGCCAAAGAGTTTGGCGGGCTGTGCAACCTGCGCTTTGACGACACAAACCCCACCAAGGAAGAAACGGAATACGTTGATTCCATCCGTGAGGATGTGCGCTGGCTTGGCGGCGTGTGGGACGACCGCGAATTTTACGCTTCCGACTACTTCGAGAAGCTCTATGACTATGCCGAACAGCTCATCAAGATGGGCAAGGCCTATGTGGACGACCTCTCGGCGGAAGAAATCCGCGAATATCGCGGCACGCTGACCGAGCCCGGGCGCGAAAGCCCCTGGCGCAACCGGGGCGTGGACGAAAATCTTGATCTGTTCCGCCGCATGCGCGCGGGCGAATTTGGCGATGGTCAAAAGGTGCTGCGCGCCAAGATCGACATGACCTCGCCCAACGTGGTCATGCGCGATCCCACGCTGTACCGCATCCGCCATGCGGAACACCATCGCACGGGTAACAAGTGGTGCATCTACCCCATGTACGACTATACCCATTGCCTGTCCGACTCCATCGAGGGCATTACCCACTCGCTCTGCACGCTGGAATTCATCAATAACCGCGAACTGTACGACTGGGTGCTCAAAACCCTCGGTGCATACCGTCCGCAGCAGATCGAATTTGCGCGGCTCAATGTCACCTATACGGTACTCTCCAAGCGCAAGCTCATTCAGCTTGTGAAGGAAGGACACGTTACAGGCTGGGATGATCCCCGCATGCCCACCCTGAGCGGTATGCGCCGCCGGGGCATCCCGCCCGAGGCCCTGCGCGAATTCTGCTCCCGTATCGGTCTGGCCCGCGCCGATTCCACCGTGGAATACTCCATGCTCGAGTTCTGCGTGCGCGAATATCTCAATGAGCATACCCCGCGCGTTATGGCCGTTCTCGACCCGGTGAAGGTGGTTATTGAGAACTATCCCGTAGGCCAGGTGGAAGAGTTTGACATGCCCTACCACCCGGAAGATGCCTCCTATGGCAGCCGCAAGGTGCCGTTCTCGCGTGAGCTGTATATTGAGCGGGACGACTTCCGCCTTGAGCCGCCCAAGAAGTTCCACCGGCTGGCCCCGGGTGCGGAAGTGCGCCTGCGCTACGCCTACTTTATCACCTGCCGCGAGGCCGTGCTGGACGATGCGGGCAATGTGGTTGAACTGCGCTGCGTGTACGACCCGGAAAGCAAGGGCGGGCAAAGCCCCGATGGCCGCAAGGTGAAGGGAACCATCCATTGGGTGTCGGCGGCACACGCCATCCCCGCAGAAGTGCGCCTGTACGACCAGCTTTTCGCGGTGGAAAACCCCAATGCCGCGCCCGAGGGCAAGACGTTTCTGGATAACCTTAATCCCGAATCGCTTACAAAGGTGGAGGCGCTGCTGGAACCGGCCCTGGCTACTTTCAAGGCAGGAGACAAGATGCAGTTCGAGCGCCTTGGCTACTACTGCAAGGACAAGGACAGCACCGATGCCAAGCCCGTGTTCAACCGCACAACCACGCTGCGCGACACATGGGCCAAGCTGGAAAAGAAGGGCGCATAGCGGATTTTTGAGCAAATATGGGTTTGATCGGCATTTTGTTGCAAGACGCGCTTGACAGTTGCTAAGGCTGTCGCTATATTCCGCGTCTCTACGGGTCGTTAACTCAGTAGGTAGAGTATCTGCCTTTTAAGCAGAGAGTCGCAGGTTCGATCCCCGCACGACCCACCATACATTTCAAGGGCTTATGGCTAATCGCCGTAAGCCCTTTTTTCTTTGGGTATATAAAGGAATAAGCGCATCTGAGATTGAGGCGTCACCCAATATAAGAGGGAAGGAGCCTCCCGTGCTGGTCTGCGTGGTCTTGATGGCGGATGTGGGGGGGCAGTTTCCATTCTCAGGCAATCAGACGGGTGGCACGTAGATGAAATAAAAACGGCCCGTTGACTCTAAGAGCCAACGGGCCGTTGTGCTAGCAACAAAGCTTAATCCTTTTCGTCTTCTGCGCCGCGCGGTTTTCTGCCCCATTTGTCGGGGTGTGTAAAACGCTTGCCGCCGCCACCGTTACCGCCACCATCACGCGGATTGCGGGCAGGGTATCCTGGCCGGGGGCCACGCGGTGCGCGGGGGCCGGGGCCGAAGCTCTTGCGCTGGAACGAGCCGCCGCCAGCGTCCAGCTTGGCGGTCACGCGCGTACCAGCAATGAATACGCCCCGGTTGAGAACGGCCAGCACGTCATCGGCAAACTCGCTCTGCACTTCAACAAGGCTGAAATGCTTCTGAATGCTGATGGCACCGATGCTGCGGCCAGCAATGCCGCATTCACCGGTGATGGCACCCACCATTTCGCCGGGCGAAACCTTGTGGGCATGGCCCACGCTGATGTGCAGGCGGGTCATGGGCGCATCGTTACGGCGCGGGCGGGCACCATCGCGGTCGCCCTGACGGAACCCGTCACGGCCATCGCGACCATCACGACCATCACGGCCAAAGCGGCGGGGCGCTTCGGACAGCGGATCTTCTTCGGGCACGTTGGTGGCATCGCCAAAATCGCGCTGCATCAGCAGCTTGAGCAGGGCTGCGGCCACATCGCGGCTGGTGATGACATCATCGGCAAACTGTTCGGACAAAAAGTCTTCCACCATCTGCATGCAGCTTTCCAGCGCCCCGGCAGTCAGCGTGGCGCGTACTTCATCCAGCAGCCGCGATGTGCGGATGTTGGCAACGTCGCGCAACGAGGGCAGGCGTTCCTGCTGGATGCGGGCCTTGGTATGCCGGATAATATCGCGCAGTTTGTGCTGCTCGCGCAGGGTCACAAAGGTAAAGGCCTTGCCCACGCGGCCAGCGCGCCCGGTGCGGCCAATGCGGTGCACGTAGCGCTCTGCGTCATGGGGAATGTCGTAGTTGACCACGGCATCCACATCGTCCACGTCAATGCCGCGCGCGGCAACGTCTGTGGCGATCAGAATGTCCAGCCCTTCACCGCGAAAACGCTGCATGACCCTGTCGCGCTGCGACTGGGCAAGGTCGCCGTGCAGGCCATCGCTCTGATAGCCGCGCTGCTGCAGGTGGGCCGTCACTTCGTCCACGCTGCGCTTGGTGGAGCAGAACACAAGGGCCTTGCGGAATCCCTGTGCGTCCAGCACCCGGCACAGCGCGTCCATCTTCAGATGGGGGCGCACTTCGTAGTAGACCTGTTCAATGGCGGGCACGGTCAGAGTCTTCTGGGCAATGGCCAGCATTTCCGGCTCACGCAGAAAGCGCTTGCTCAACTGCAAAATAGCCGGGGGCATGGTGGCCGAAAAAAGCACGCGCTGGCATTCAGCGGGCACCCGTTCCAAAATGGCTTCTATATCTTCGCGAAAGCCCATATCGAGCATTTCGTCAGCTTCATCAAGCACAACAGTGGTTGCGCCGCCCAGGCGGAGGGTGCCGCGCTGAAGGTGATCCATGACGCGGCCAGGTGTGCCGACCACCACCTGCACGCCGCGTTCGAGGGCGCGGAGCTGGCGTTCAATGGCCTGACCGCCGTATATGGGCAAAATGGCAACACCGCGCATGCGGGCGGCCAGTTTGCTGAGTTCTTCGGCAACCTGAATGGCAAGCTCGCGCGTGGGGCAAAGCACCAGCGACTGCACCGCTCTTGCGGGGGTGAGCTTTTCCAGAATGGGCATGCCAAAGGCCGCTGTTTTGCCGGTGCCGGTCTGGGCCTGACCTACCGCGTCGCGGCCAGTCAGCAGAAAGGGTACGGCAAGCACCTGAATAGGAGAGGGTTCTTCAAAACCCATATCCTTGACGGCCTGCAACAATTCCGGGGACAAATGAAAATCTTCGAACGATGGGGACATGCTGTTCCTGTACATAAAAAATTACTTGGTAGCGTACCATAGCCTCATACACGCCAATGCACAATGCCCCATCAGCCCCAGATTGCGGCAGACGGCGGCCTGACTGAAAAAAACCGCCCAGAAGCCGCCCAGTGCAAGGGATGACGATTCTGGCGCAGATGTAAAAAATTTCTGCTGCACGGCACAAAACGTTTGCAGGCTGTTGACCTTGCCGCGCTCCTCTGTAGGATGGCCTACGCCGGGATAGTCCTGCACCACGTCAGCCATCAGGAGATACCATGTCCTGTATACAGACACGCGGTCTTGCCTACGGCCAGATATCCTACAAAGATCTGGACATAGAAGAGGGCAAGGCCACATTTATCAGCGGCCCCAGCGGCTGCGGCAAAAGTACGCTGCTGCGGCTGTTCAACAAAACTCTGGCCCCTACGGCAGGCTCTGTGCTGTACCAGGGGCAGGACATGGCCGACATTGACAGCATTGCCCTGCGGCGCGAGGTTTTGCTGGCAGGGCAATCCGTGTTTCTTTTTGAGGGCACGGTGGGCGAAAATTTTGACGCCTTTTGCGAAGCCAGGGAATCCGCCAACCTTGCGGCGGAAGACAAACAGAAATTTTTGCGCCTGTGTTGCGCCAATTTTCCGCTGGATGCGCCTTGCGTGCATCTTTCCGGCGGTGAACGCCAGCGCGTGTTTCTGGCCATCTGTCTTTCATTCCTGCCCAAGGTGCTGATGCTGGATGAACCCACCTCAGCCCTGGATCAGGAAACGGCAGAGCGCTTTATGGCGCAGGTGCTGGCCTTTTGCCGCGAGCGCGCCATGACCGTGGTAGCCGTGAGCCATGATCCCGCCCTGACAGAGCGGCATGCGGAAAACATCATCAGCCTGCGGGCAGAGGCGGAATAACCATGAACGGCGTTGCCCAGATTCAGTTAGGCTCGTTTTTGCTCGTCTATGTGCTCTTGCTGGTAGTGCTGGCGGTTATGAAAAAATGCCGCATCAGCCAGACCAAACTGTTGGTGCTGGCAAGCGCGCGCATGACCTTGCAGCTCATTGCCGCAGGCTACGCGCTGACCTTTCTTTTCGAGCATCCGCACCCGCTGCTCACCATGGGCTATCTGCTCATACTGGTGTTTTTTACCATCTATCTGGTGCTTTCCCGCAACAAAAGGCTCAACCCGCGCTTTCGGGTAATAGTGTCTGTTTCCATTGCCAGTTGCGGGCTGGGCATCATCATATTTTTCGTGACCTGTATTGTGGGGCAGAGCGTGTTTGATCCGCAATACCTCATCCCCATCAGCGGCATGCTCATGGGTAATGCGCTCACGGGCGTTTCACTGGGGCTCAAGTCGTTCTGGAACGGCCTTGAGGGGCAGCGGGCGCGTGTGGAGGCGCTGCTGAACATTGGGGCCACGCCGGAAAAGGTGCTCTTTCCCTTTGTGTGCCAGGCGCTGGAAACCGCGCTCGTGCCCACGCTCAACTCCATGCTGGGCATGGGCATCGTGGTGCTGCCAGGCATGATGACAGGCCAGATTCTTTCCGGCACCGCGCCCACCACTGCCATCCTGTACCAGATAACCATCATGGTGGCTATTTGCGCCTGCGTGTGCCTGTGCTGTTTTTGCTCGCTCTATTTCGGCTACAGAACGCTCTGGAACGCGCAAAAACAGGTGGCTTTCTAGGCGCAGATTGCCAGTGGGAAAGCTTCAGGTTCAGCGCGCCAACACGTTGTTCACCCTCACTCCCCGTTGATACAAAATATTGTCTTGCTCCGGATTTTAAAAATCCGGAGCAGTTACCCAAGTATTTGCTCGGAGAGTATCCATAAAAACTAGCTACTGGTCAGCCTTGTTCTGAAATTTTTTCACATTTTGTTGGGCGTCTGATAACTGGGCGTTCAGCGCACTTACATCATTCCCTTGGGCTTTTTCTTCCGCAATCTTTGCTGTAAGCTGTTTTTGTTTATCTTTCGCGTCCTGTAGCTGCTGTGATATTTTCATATTGCTTACAGTAAGCCCTGAATCGCTATCGGTAGACGGCTCATTTTCATTGTTTTTATCAACACTTTTTGACAGTTTTTTCCCTTCTTCTGAGATTGTGACAGTGTCTCCCTGCTGTTGTTCAGAAGAATCGTTCTTTTTTGACACATTCGTTCCATTTGTTGTTGCTGATATGTTAGAAGGCTGTACGGAATTATTGCTAGCGCTTGTGATAGAATCCATAATTAACTCCAATGGTTGTTGTTAATATGTTCGTTCCACAATTGAGTTATTGAAGGCCTTAAACCTTTGTCACTGCTATCCGTCTAGTTAGAGTGCCAACACGGTTCGTCCTCCCAGCCTTGAAGCTGGAGGTTTTCGGTTAGCGGAGCACACTCCGCAGGGCCGATTCGAGATCCGGCTGGCGAAAGGCATAGCCAGCAGCCTGCAAGCGCGCCGGAACAGGATTCTGCCCTGCGAGCAGCAGCTCATCGGCCATCTGCCCCAACATCAGGCGCAGTACCAACGCTGGCACGGGCAGCCACGAGGGTCTGCCGCAGGCCTTGCCAAGGGCGTGGGTAAATTCGTTCATACTGGGGGTGCGCGGCGCGCAGATATTGAACGTGCCCGCAAGGTCGGGCCTTTGCAGCAGCATAGATGCGGCTCCGGCTACGTCTTCAAGGTGCGTCCAGCAGAAGGGCTGTTTGCCTGAGCCCAGCGGCCCGCCCACAAACATGCGGAAGGGCGGCAGCATGCGCTCCAGAAATCCGCCGGGGGTTCCATCCGCCTTTTTGCCCAGCACCGGGGCAAAGCGCAATACGCAACGGCGGATGCCCAACGCTTCAACGGGCACGGTGCTCTGCTCCCACTGGCGGCATGTTTCGGCCAGAAATCCCGTGCCGGAAGGCGCACCTTCATCGCAGGGCGGCGCGCTGTTTTGCCACAGGCCATAGTATCCACTGGCCGAGGCCTGCAGGAGCGTTGCGGGCGCTTGCTGGGATTGTTCCTTGCGCAGGCGCAGGGCAACGCACAAGGCTTGCCCGGTTTCTACCCGGCTGTTCACAATGGCCTGCTTGCGCTCCGGCGTCCAGCGGCCTCCCCCGATATTTTCGCCCTGGAGATTGATGATGGCGTCGATGCCGTCCAGCAATCCGGCAAGGGCAGCTCCATCCCAGCCGTTCCAGACCACGCGCCGCGGTCCGTTGCCGTCCTTGCCCGCCCTGCGTGAAACCACGCTTACGGTAAGGCCCTGGCGCATGAGCGCCGTTGCCATGTATCGCCCCACAAAGCCTGTGCCGCCCAGAATGAGAACATGCATGGTGAACCCCCCTGTTGTGCGAAGCCGTGCGTTTGATGCAGTCTATACCTTTTGCCGGGGAACAGGCAATTTTATCGTTTTGTCGGCCTTGCGGCGGACTGGACAGGTTGCGGAAAAACCTCCTGCGCCATGCGGATGAACTCCCGCGCTGCGGGCGACATGCGGCGTGCGTCCGGCACCGCCAGGGCTACCTGTCGCCGGGCGGCAGGACGGAGGGGCTTTTTGACGTAGTCCTGTGTTTTATCTGGCGGCAGGGCGGATTCCGCCACAATGCTCACGGCCTCGCCCCGTGCCACAGCGGCAATGGTGCTCACAAGCTGCAACGAGCGCCAACGGATAGTGGGTTGCAGGCGCAACGCGCGGAACAGACCCCCGATAATGTCTTCAGACCCGGCTCTGGTCATGGCAAAGGGGCTGGCGCAGAGTTCCTCAAGGGTGACGGCGTTTTTTTTCGCCAGCGGGTGCTCCAGCGGCAGCAAGGCCACCAGCTGGTCTTCCATGAGGGGAAAGGTGTCAAACCGGTCATCCGGCAGGGTCACAAAACCAATATCCACGCGGTGGTCTGTGAGCCATTGGGCCACCTCGCCGTCCGGGCCTTCATCCACGTGGATTTCAATGCCGGGGTAAACCGCGCGGTATTTTTCAAGCACCGGGGGCAGCAGGCGCAGCGAGGCCGTGGGGCCAAAGGAACCGATGCGCAGGGTGCCGCGCTTCATACCGCGCGCGTCCGAGGCCTCCTGCCGCATGGATTCCGCCAGCCCAAGCATTGCCTGAGCCTGCCGCAGCAGGCGAGCCCCCACATCTGTAAGCTCCAGATTTTTGCCGCGCCGCAGCAGGGCCACGCCAAATTCCTGCTCAAGCGCTTCAATGGCGTGGGATACACCCGATTGCGAAATCCCCAGTTGCAGGGCTGCGGCAGTGAAGCCCCGGCGCGCGGCCACGGTGGAAAATATTTCAAGCTGGGTCAGCGTCATTGTGATTTACCATGAGTTATTGCTCATTTTTCTATGAATAAACATGCACGTAAATGTATGCAATTCAGCTTGCGGCTGCAATGGGTGCGGCCTGTGCAAGGCCTTTGGCCGCAGAATTTCAGTAAAGTCAGGGATTGAAATGAGTGTTGCAAAAGAACGCGCGGGGGACGCTGCCGTGTACGTGCGGTTGGCACTTGTGGCCGTGGCCTGGGGGGGAACCTTCATTGCGGGCAGAAGCCTGGCTGGCATTGCGCCAATGTTCTCGGCCAGCCTGCGGTTTTTGCTGGCCTCGGCGGCGCTGAGTCTGTTTCTTGTGGTTTCCGGCAAGGGTTTTCGCCGGGTGACGGCGGGGCAGGCTCTGGTGGTGATCCTGCTGGGATTTTGCGGCATATTTTCGTACAGCTTTTTCTTTTTCAGCGGCTTGCAGCACATCAGCGCTTCGCGCGCGGCGCTGATTGTGGCCTTGAACCCGGCGGTCATGGCCCTTATCGCCTACCTTTTTTATCGTGAGCGAGTGAGCGCGCTGAAAATGCTTGGCATTGCCCTGTGCTTCGGCGGTGTGGCTCTGGTGGTCGGCGGCGGTGATCCCCAGCGGGCAGGGGCTGGCGGCAGCGGCTGGCTGGGCGAGGCGCTTATAGGCGGCTGCGTGCTGAGCTGGAGCGCCTACAGCGTGTTTTGCAAATCAGTGGTGCGGCAGCTTGGGCCGTTGCACACGGTTACGTATTCCATCTATGCCGGAACCCTCATGCTTGCGGCCTATACCGTCTGCACTGGCGCGCTGGATTTTGCCGCTGTGGTGCGTTTTAGCACCGGTGAGATGCTCAGCCTGCTCTATCTGGGAATAGTTGGCTCCGCCGTGGCCTATATCTGGTATTATGACGGCATTCAGAAAATTGGCGTTGCGCGCGCTGGCGTATTTATTGCGCTCAATCCTTTGGCGGCGGTGCTGCTTGGCGCGGCCATGCTGGGTGAACAGATGACGCTGGCGACTCTGCTGGGCGGTGCGCTGATTATCACCGGCATTGTGGTGGAAAACTGCCGCAGCGGAGCCGGATGTGCTCAGGCCGCTGAGCCGCCCTTAGAAACAGCCGCCGAACCGTCCGCCAAACTATCCGGGCGGGCGGGGAGCTGACAGCCGCAATCTTCTGTTTCCGCCTTTCTCGATTTTACGGCAAAGTCCAGATGCTCCCGGCCCCAGGCGTACAGCGCCTCTAGCGCCGGGAGCAGTTTTTTGCCGCGCTCTGTGAGCGAATATTCCACCTTCGGCGGAATTTCGTTGTACTGCCTGCGATGTACAAGGCCAAAATCTTCCAGCTCGCGCAGGCATTTGGTCAGCATCATGTTGGTGACGCCCCGCACGCTGCGTTTCAGTTCGTTGTAGCGCATGGTGTCTTTTTCGGCCAGGTGCCACAGAACGGGCAACTTCCACTTGCCGCCAATGCACCTGAAAACGTGCAGGATGGGGCATTCAGTCTTGTCATCATACAGGCCGCTGGCGGCGCGTGAAGGAGATTTTGTCATGGTATGCTCGCTAAAAGTAGGGAAGAAAAAAATGCGTACTTGCGAAAATAGTTTTAGAGCAGGTATACATGGTGGTCAAGAAGTCTCATGCCATCAACCAATTCCCACAGGAGGATATAATGAAAATTTACGCCATAAACGGTGGCCCTCGAAAGAAGTTCAATACCGCCAAGCTGCTTCAGGCGGCTCTGGACGGCGCGGCCGCCGCACCCTGTAGCGAAACCGTAGAAACCGAGATGATCCACCTGCATGATCTCAACTACAAAGGTTGCGTGAGCTGTTTTTCGTGCAAAAGGGTGGGCGGCAAGAGCTACGGGCATTGCGCAGTCAAGGATGATCTGGCCCCGGTGCTGGAAAAGCTCTCGCAGGCGGACGGGCTTATATTTGGCAGCCCCATTTATTTTGGCAATGTCACGGGCATGATGCGCAGCTTTCTTGAGCGCCTGATGTTTCCCTTTTTCGTGTATGACAAGGACTACAGTTCGCTTGCTCCCAAGCGCATGCCCACGGCCTTTATTTACGCCATGAACGTAAGCAGCGAAGAAATGGAGCAGTACGGTTACCTCCAGAACCTCAAGGGGATGGAAACTTTTGTGGGCCGTCTTTTTGGCGAACCGCAAGTGCAGCATGTGCACAATACCTACCAGTTTGACGACTATAGCAAGTACAAGTGCGAACGGTTCTCCGAGCCGGAAAAAGCCGCTTATCGCGACGCGCATTTTCCGCAAGATCTGGAGCAGGCCCGCCGCATAGGCGCTGCAATGGTTGCAGCTGCCAGATAGCCTTCGGACTGCCCACGGCAAAATGCAAAGCCCCCGTTTTTCAACGGGGGCTTTGTCATTACTGAAAGTTGCGCCAGAGGGGATTATGCACCCAGATAGGCTGCCTTGATTTCCGGCGTGTCGGCCAGATGGGCGGCGGAACCTTCCGCCACGATACTGCCCGTGTCGAGTACATAGCCGCGATCTGCCACTTGAAGCGCCAGACGGGCGTTCTGCTCCACAACCACAACGGTCAGACCTTCGCTGTTGAGTTGTTTGAAGGTGCGGAACATGTCGTACATCAGCAGGGGCGAAAGGCCCATGGAGGGTTCGTCCAGCAGCAGCACCGAGCAGTTGGTCATAAGCGCGCGGCCCACGGCCAGCATTTGCTGTTCGCCGCCAGAGAGCGTGTCGCTGCGCTGGTGCATGCGTTCTTTAAGGCGCGGAAAAAGCTCAAAAACCTTGTCCACATCCCGCTGGATGTTGTTGTCCTTGCGCGTCCAGGTAGCCAGCTTGAGATTTTCATTCACCGTGAGGTTGCCGAAAATATGGCGGCCTTCTGGCACAAGATCCATCTTGAGGCGGGCAACCACATGGTGCGGCTCTGTTTTTAATATGGATTCGCCGTTAAAGCGGATGTCGCCGCTGATGACCGTGGGCGATTCCGGCGGCGTGAGGCGCATGACGGCCTTGAGCGTGGTGGATTTGCCAGCGCCGTTGGCCCCGATGAGGGTGACTATTTCGCCCTTGTTCACGTGAAATGAAATGCCGTGAAGGGCTTCAATCTTGCCATAGCCGGCGTAGAGATTTTCAACTTCCAGTAGCATCACACGTTCTCGTCGCCCAAGTAGGCCTTGATGACATCGGGGTTGGACTGAATTTCCTGCGGCGTGCCCTTGGCAATGGTCTTGCCGAATTCCACCACGGTAATGTGCTGACACAGCGACATGACAACCTTCATCTGATGCTCAATCATCCAGATGGCGATTTTGAATTCGTCAAAGATCCAGCGGATGTGCTTGATGAGGCCGTCCACGTCCGAGGAGTTCAGGCCAGCGGCGGGTTCATCAAGCAGCAGCAGCTTGGGGTCTGTGGAAAGGGCGCGGGCCAGCTCCACCCGGCGCTGCAGGCCGTAGGGCAGGTTTTTGGGAAATTCATTGGCCACATCGGCCAGTTCCATGATTTCAAGAATCTTTGAGGCCTTTTGCCGTACGCGTTTTTCTTCGCGGCTGTAACGCTCGTTGCAGAGCCACACGTCAAGCAGCCCGTATCCCAGCCGATGGTATTGCGACACGCAGATGTTGTCGAGCACCGTCATGTCGTTCCACAGGCGGATGTTCTGAAAGGTGCGGGCCATGCCCATGGCCGTAACCTGATGCGGTTCAAGGCGTGTATCGTATGTATGGCCGTTAAAGACAATCTGCCCCTCGGTGGCGTGATAAAAGCCGGAGGCCAGATTGAACACCGTTGTTTTGCCAGCGCCGTTGGGGCCGATAAGGCCCACAAGGCTGTGGTCTTCCACGGCGATGGAAAAATCCGTTAACGCAATCAGCCCGCCGAAGCGTTGCGTGACTTCTTTCATTTCAAGCAGTGCCAAGGTCAGCCCCCACTCGTTCTGGTTGTATCTGTATCAATGGCGCTTTCAGGACGCGCCGCCCTGGGGCCGGCAATTGCTTTAGTCGCGTTTGCCGAAGCTTACCAGCCGTTTCAGTTTGGGGAACACATCGGTCAGTTCCCTGTTGCCCAAGAGGCCCTCGGGCCTGAACTGCATGAGCAGAATGAGAATCAGCGGGATGATGACCCACTTCCATTCCTGGCTGATATTGAACGAATTGGGCACAAAGGGCAGCATGTGGGCCAGATCGCTCATGGCAGGCAGGGCAAAGCGCAAAAGCTCGATCAGCAGTGTAAACATCACGGCGGCCAGCACAGAGCCGGAAAGCGAACCCATGCCGCCCAGATACACCATGACCATGGCCTCGGTGGACTTCATGATGCCAAAGCTGTTGGCGTAGATGGAGCTGAACATGTGTGCGTAAAGCGCGCCCGCCACCCCGGCAATGCCCGCAGATACCATAAAGGCCACGAGCTTCACCCGCTTGGTGTTGACGCTCATGATCTCCGCGGCGACTTCGTTCTGGCATACCGCAGGTATGCCCTTGCCCAGAGTGCTGTTTACCAGACGGTACAGCATCATGGTGGTGATCATCACGCCAAGCAGCATCCAGATCATCATCCAGGGGATGTCGGCCACGTTCTCCATGGCGCGCACCACGCCGCGCATGCCTGTAAGGCCGCGCGGGCCGCCCACAAAGTCGATATTGATGATGAGCGAAATGATGATGTAGTTGGCGGCAATGGTGATGATTGCCAGATAGTCGTCACGGGTTTTGAATGATGGCAGGGCCACCAGCAGGCCAAAGAGGGCCGCCACGCCGCCCGCTGCGGCAAGCACCAGGGGAAAGAGCAGGGGCGCAAGTTCTGGCGGCAGCAGGGGAGCGCCCAGCATTTTGTTCTTGGTGAACAGAATGATGGAGATAAGCCCGCCCACATAGGCCCCCACGCACATAAAGCCCGCGTGACCACAGGAAAATTCGCCCATGTAGCCGTTCACAAGGTTCAGGCTGGTGGCAAAAATAACGTTGAGGCCCATGAACTTGATGACCGAAAGCCAGTAGCCGTCAATCCATGAAAAGTATTCGGCAAAAACAAGCACCAGCCCGCCGATCAGGAACAGAAGACAGTCTAGCTTCTTCTGTTTGACAGCCCGTTTGATGGCATAGCCGAAGCAGAGCACGCCCAGTATTACAAGAACCGTTTGTACAAAAAGAGGCAGCATTCAGACACTCCGGCTAGATTTTGGTCGTTTGCGGCATGCCGAAAATGCCCGTGGGCCGCACCCACAGGATGAGCAGCAGGATGGTGAAGGAAAACAGATCCATGTAGGTGGACGGCAAAAAGGCCACCACCATGATTTCTACAAATGCCAGCATAAAGCCGCCCACAAATGCGCCGCGTATGTCGCCAATGCCGCCTACAACCGCCGCGATAAAGGCCTTCCAGCCGATCATGGCGCCCATATAAGGCTCAAGGTTGGGGTAGCACATGGCAAACAGCATGCCGCCAAGTCCGGCAATACCCGAACCGAGCACAAAGGTGACCACAATGACGCTGTCGAGCGGTATGCCCATGAGCGGCAGGGCAAAGCGGTCCCAGGAAACCGCACGCATGGCCATGCCCACCTTGGTGCGCGTGACAATGGTCTGCAAGAACAGAAACACCAGCACCGCAGCCACAATAACCCATACTTTCAGGTTGGTGATGACCAGCGGCCCGATGGAATATACGGCCTTGTCAATTAGCTCGGGCAGCTTGCGCTTGGTTGCCCCAAGCAGTGCAAGGTTGCCGTTTTCAAGAATAAGGCCGCACATCAGTGCGGTTATGACCACATAGAGCCTGTGCGCGCCCTTGCGGCGCAGGGGCCGATAGGCAATGCGCTCAAGCGTAACGCCCACAAGGGCTGTGAGGCCCATTGTCAGCACAATGGTCAGCCACAGCGTCATCGGCTTTGAAAGGGCTAGCCCATCGGAAGAAACCAGATATGTGGCCACAAAAAATGAAATGTAGGCCCCAACCATAAAAATATCGCCGTGGGCGAAGTTGATGAGGCGCAGCACCCCGTAAACCAAGGTGTAGCCCAAGGCGATGAGGGCGTAAAAGCTGCCCCATTGCAAGGCGTTGAGGGTCTGTTGCAGCAGAAAGTCCATAGGCTACCCAAAAATGCTGACGGTTACAGTGTGCAAATCCTGTGGCGCAGTTTTTCAATTCATGGTCAAAACCCGAATGCAGAGCGGCAGTGCGCATATGCGGCCCCTGAACCGCCAGCTCAGGCGAAAAAACTGTTGTCCCAAGGGTGATTTGCGGGTGGCATGTGCCAGGTCGCAAAACAGGCCTTGCCTCTACATGCTTTTATGCCAAAAAAACGCAAAAAACCATTCCTGATTCGCAATGGGACGTTGCCGGAGGCAAAAAAATATTGATCCGTTCGGAGGCGCAGTTTCCCATTCGTATTGGAGCGTTTTGCCGCCGCGCGGCCCCCTGTGGGTTGGGCCGCGCGGCAGTGCCAATTACCTGCTGATGCCTGCTATTTGGGGCAGACAGATTCCACAAAGGCGAACGCGCCGGTTTCCGTCACGCGCACGATAACAGCACACTTGATGGGGTCGCGGTTTTCGTCAAACTTCATGCTGCCGGTGATGCCGTCAAAGTTGGCCATGCCAGCCATGTTGTCACGAATGATCTTGCGTTCTTTCTTGAGGTCCGGATCAATCTTGCCGTTCTTCTGAATGGCCTGAAGCACGATGTTGATGGAGTCCCAGGTCAGAGCGGCAACGTCGTCAGGCACATAGCCGTACTTGGCCTTGTACTTGTCGATGAATTCCTTGGTTTTGCCAGTCGCGCCCTCGGCGGTGTAGTGGGTGGAGAAAAACTGGTCCACACAGTCCTTGCCGCAAAGGTTGAAAAGCTCGGCGGAACCCCAGGCATCGGAACCCATGAAGGGGCCCTTGTAGCCGAGGTCGCGGGCCTGGGGCACAATAAGGGCCGCAAAGCTGTAGTTTTCAGGCACAAAGATGAAATCGGGCTTGGCGGCGATGATCTTGGTCAGCTGGGCAGAGAAATCCTGATCTTTGGGGCCGTGCGATTCCATGGCCACCACAGAACCCTTGCCGTGGGTCTTTTCAAAGGCTTCCTTGAAGTTGTCGGCAAGCCCCTTGGAGTAGTCGTTGGATACTTCAAACAGAACAGCGGCTTTTTTGGCGTTGAACTTCTTGGTGGTGAAGTCCACGGCCACAGGAGCCTGGAAAGGATCAAGGAAGGCGCCGCGGAACACCCAGGGGCGGTCCTTGGTGGCGTCGGGGTTGGTGGACCAGGGGGTGATCATGGGCACCTGTTCGTCATTGGCAACTGCGCCCGCAGGCACGGCCTGACGCGAAGACTGGGGACCAACGATGGCCATGACCTTGTCGCGCTCAATGAGCTTCAGGGTCACGTTGACGGCAGACTCGGGTTTGGATTCATTGTCTTCATAAATGAATTCAAGCGGGTACATCTTGTCGCCCACTTTCAGCCCGCCCTTGGCGTTGATCTCTTCCTTCAGCATTTCAGCCGCATACTTGGAACCTTCGCCCACCTTGGGGATTTCACCAGTAAGCGGGATGGGGAACCCGATTTTGATCGGAGCTTCTGCGGCCATGGCCGCTTGCCCCACAAAGAGAGACAGGGCGCAAACTGACGCTACTTTCAGCAAATTCATGAAGGCCTCCCGAGTTTTATGTGCAGTTACAGGGGTGTACCAAAAAGACGGTAAGGCTGAACAAAGCAAAAAATATTCCGTTTTGCTAAGTTGCTGGAAAAGAACATAATTTATAAAATTTATCTACACAAAAAATACGTTTTGGTAGTTTTTTGTGCGTAACCACTACAAAACAGTGAAAAAATAAAACGATAGCACGAGCATGAACCTTGTCGCATATGTGGTATCGCAAGTCAAATACGATACCGTGTCGGAGGAGGCTGTTAGGTGTGCTTACGTGATATTTTAGTAATATGCTGGATTAAATAAACTTTTTTGAAGTTGATCGTTTGAATGCAATTCCGGTCAGTACAGATTCTGGCTGTAGGCACCAGTTTTGCGGCAAGCAAGGAATGTGGCTTGAATGCTTAACTTGTTGTTGTCGTTGGTGAATTTGTTTTTGGTGTAGAAAATACTTTTTTGTCGATTTAGCTGGAACGTTTTGACCCCATTACTCGTATTATGCCTGAAAAATAAAAAAATCTAAAATAATTTCAGTATATTATGATATTCTACGGACTGGTAGTCCTTGGGTTCGCGCCGTTGGCTGAATCTGGGAAACCCCTGTTTTAAGCCCTGCCGCTGGTTTTTCTTCCAGCGCCGTTTTCGCATGGATTCAGGCCAGCCTGTGCAGCACGGCAGACCTGAATCCATGCGGTATATAAGCACGATTCAGCTGTAAAAGCCACAGAAAAAGATTAACGGCATTGCCTGGGTCAATAGCCAGCAGCCAGACCGTCGCTGCGCGGGTCGGTTGCTCCAAACAGTACACCAGTCTCCTGATCACAAAGAATGGCTCCGGCATGGCCCATCAGATCGCTAAAGTCTGCAATGCGTTCGACCGAATGACCCTGTTTGGTCAGGGCTTGGGCCACCTGCGGGCTGAAGCGGCCTTCGAGCCGGAGGTTGTTTACCGGCAGACCCCAGCTTCGGCCATAAAGCCAGCGCGGTGCGGTCACGGCATCGTGCGGGCTCAGGCCAAAATCTACCATTCGGGTGACTATGGCCGCCTGCGTCTGAGGTTGCCCCTCGCCGCCCATGGTGCCGTAAACCAGCCAGGGCTTGCCGTTTTTGCGCAGCATGGGCGGATTGAGCGTGTGCATGGTGCGTTTGCGAGGTTCGAGCCTGTTGATATGGGTGGGATCGAGCGAAAAAAAGCTGCCACGGTTTTGCAGCAGGATTCCCGAGTCGCCTGCCACAAGGCCCGAGCCAAAGTCGTGAAAAATGCTCTGGATGGCAGAAACGGCGTTACCCTGAGCGTCCACCACGCCGAACCAGCAGGTGTCACCCTTGGGTTCCAGCGGGGCGGCGGGGCTGAGCGCGCGGACAGGGTCAATGCGGTTGGCAAGCTCGCGCCCATGCCCCGGAGACAGTAGATAATCTACAGGAATGTCGGCAAAGTCCGGGTCAGTCACGTGGGCGTCGCGGTCGGCAAAAGCCAGCTTGGTCGCCTCGACTATGGCGTGCAGATATTCGGCGCTGCCCTCGCCCATGCCTCGGATATCCAGATGTTCAAGGATGTTGAGTATGGAGAGCGAAGCCAGCCCCTGGGTATTGGGTGGCAGGTTGCAGCACTCAAGGCCCCGGTAGCGCACACGCAGAGGCGTGACGATTTCTGCCTGATGTGCGGCGAAATCCCGCGCTGTGAGCAGACCCCCGTTGCTTGCAAGCCAGCCGGTCAGGCGGTCGGCCAGTTCGCCTTCATAAAATACGCGCGCGCCCTCGCGGGCGATAAGGTCAAGGGTCGCGGCAAGGTCGGGCAGACGCAGCACTGCCCCTGTTTGCGGGGGCGTGCCGTTGGGTAAAAATGTGCGCGCAAAGCCGGGAAACCTCTGCAATTGCCGATAGCCCGTGGGGTCAGGCTTGCAGTCCTCCTGCAGCCAGTGGGCCAGGGATGGAGTTACGGCAAAACCTTCTGCCGCGAGGCTGATGGCCTCTTGCAACAGGTCGCCCAAAGCAAGAGAGCTGCCCCAGGAGCGGCTGAGCGTGTGGGCGGCATCCCAACCAGAAACCACACCGGGCACAGTGCAGGCAGCCAGCGGCCCGCGCAGAGGAATGGACACAAGGCCCTTTTGCGCAAATAAATCCCGCGTGACATTTTCACCAGAGCGCCCACAGGCGTTGATGCCGTGCAGTGCGCCAGTTGCCGCTTCGTGCGCCAGCCAGAAGTTGTCGCCCCCGATGCTGCACATCTGCGGGTACACAACGGCCAGCACTGCTGCCACGGCCACGGCGGCGTCAAGGGCGGTGCCGCCCTTGCGCAGAATATCCACGCCTGCCTGTGTGGCAAGGTAGTGCGGCGATGTGACCATGCCCCGTGTGGTCATGGGGTCAAAACGCTGGGATTCTGTTTTCGCATAGGGGCTGGATGCAAAGTTCATGGCGCTTCCTGTTGGGGTGGCTAGGTGTCGCATGGGTGCCGCCAGCAGGGCGCAAATCTGTGAAGACCCCAATGGCATGCAGTGGATAATCCGTGGCCTTGCAGCAGACTAGCGGCGGGGGAGCGGCACGTCAAACCGATGCTGCATCCCTGCCAGCAGGTGATAATCAGGTGTGGATTTTGCTTAAAACCGGGCGGGCCATGCCGGGCAAGCCTCATTGAGGGGTGACAAAAAAGGGCGTAAGCAGGTCTGACGCCGCGCAGGTGCGGCTACAGATCAGCAGGCAGCCGCGCTCTACGCGGCGCGAAGGACACAATATGGGTACAACAATAATGCTGTTTGCCGTGGGGCTTGCAGGAAGTTTTGTTTTTGACCGTTTTCACCTGCCCGGCGGGGCCATGACAGGGGCCATGATCGCCGTGGTGATTTTCAAAAGCTGCGGCTCCATTACCTCACCCGACATGGCGCACTGGGTGCGCTTTATTGTCTACGGGTGCGTGGGCGTGCTTGTGGGCAACATGTATAATCCCGGCATGCTCGATGCCGTGCGCGACACCTGGCCCATGATGCTGCTTTCAACAGGCATTATTCTGATGGCGGGGCTTTTGTGCACATGGATTGCCGTGCGCTGGGGCGGACTCTCTGTAGGCGGGGCATATCTGGCGACCAGCCCAGGCGGATTCAACGCGGTGGTGGCGCTTTCCGGCGGCACAGGGGCGGAAGCCCCCATGGTGATGGTGTACCATCTGGTGCGCATCTATGCCATTGTGCTGCTCTCGCCCATTGTGGCCAAGATGCTGTCTTATTTAGTGAAGTAATCGGTCAAGGCTCGGCATCCGCCCTGCGCATGGGGGCCGCCGACAGACATCGACATTGAGCCTCCGTCGGATTCCGCCGGGGGCTTTTTAGCGGGCAAGCAGCAGGATCAGACCGCCCAGCCCCGGCAGCGCGACCATGCAGCCTTTGAGCAGCAATTGCGGAGCCATGCGGGTAAACTTTGCGCCCACATATGCGCCGATGACCTGACCAGCCAGAACCTGCAGGAACAGCACAAGATCCAGATGCCCGGCGGCGAGAAAACCCAGGCTGCCAAAGGCTGCAATGGGCAGAATGACCAGCATGGTTGTGCCTACGGTCTGATAGAGCGGCACATTGAAGATGATCAGCAGGGTCATCTGGATAAAGGGGGTTGCCCCCACGCCGCAGGCCCCGGAAACCAGACCGTTGAACACACCCACCATGCCTGTCAGCAGCCAGAACTTCACGCCTCGGGTACTGGTGAAACGAAAGCTGAACAGCGGATTGGCCGGGTGAAAAACCCGCAGATAAATGAGGAAGGCAGAGAACATAAGCACCACGCCAGTCAACGGCTTGAGCGTGGCGGAGGCAAGCCCGGACGAGATATGTGCGCCGCAGAAGGCCCCGGCGGCGCCGAACGCGCCCAGCAGCAAGCCCAGCCTGCGGTTGACGTTGCCCTCGCGAAAGTGGCTGACGGAGCCGGAGAGGGACGTAAACGTCATGGCCGCAAGAGAAGTGCCAAGGGCAACCTGCATGGGGATGTCAAAGCCCACGCTAAGCATGGTGATCATAACGCCAGCGCCGCCAGCGCCCACAAAGCCCAGCAATATCCCCAACAAAAGCATGGCGGCAAAAATAAGCATAGATCACCTGCTGCGCAGGCCGCCTCCACAGGCGGCGTAAAATTGAGCAATTACATGCAGCGGCAGAAATTGCCACGCAGTTCTGGCAGGCTAGCTCTACCGCGTGTGGGGCGCAAGGGTATTTTTCCCCGCCCGGCGGGTCAGACGTGCGCCGCCCTTTGCGCGCGCAGCAGCGTATCCCACGCCCGAACGTAAAAGATCAGGTAGCGCCAGCACACATAGGCTACAACCAGAGTGGCGACAATCATTTCCAGCACTGCCAGCACCTTGAGTTGCAGGGCGTACTCCAGCGTTGCGGGATAGGCGGCCAGCAGTTCAGAGACCTTGTACAAAGCTGTTGCCCCAACCGCCATGGGGAAGGTGTAGGCCGCAAAGCCAGGGCTGAAGGGCAAACGCAGCAACTTGAAAAAGGCAACATAGATGATGCTGGTCATCAACACCGCCACCCCGAGCAACAGGCTGCACAGGAGCAGGGAGGGGGTGGGCTCAAGGCTCAGATAGGCCACCAGAGAAAGGCTGGCCGGAGCGGCAAGCACAGCTATGGTTGGCTTGGATGCGTCTTCGATTTCTCGGGAAAATATGAGCCGGTACAACATGACCGGCAGCAGGGCCGCGTAATTGACCATGCCAAAAACCATCAGGCCATAGGCGAGCTGGTAGTAGGCCGGGCCGGGAACCGTCATGGCCGCCACGCTGATGCCAACAAAGGGGACAAACCAGCTTGGCAGCATGTGGTGCAGGCTGAACTGCCGTGCCCTGAAGGCCACAAAGGCCAGCAAAAGGCAGAGATGCAGGGCCACGGCAAACAGCCAGAGCCACTGGGCCGCCCGCGCGTCCAGAATGCTCAGGCTCTTGGATTGCAGCATCAGGGCCATTGAGGTCGTAGGTAAAATACTTCCAAGTACAGGGTGGCGCAGTTCTTCGAGCAACAGCCTTGGGTTCATGGCAAATTTGCCTGCCAGGAGCAGGATCAGCGCCATGGATGTCAGCGCGCCAAACACCTGCGCAAAATTGTGGAGGGGCAGGCTTTTTTCAAGCCCGATGCCCAGACTGGCAATGCCAAGGGCCAACCCCGCAAGGGGCGTGGGAACAGCGCGAAAGAAATTGCGAACACTCTGCAACCTGGAATTATCCTCGGTTGTGGTCTGCTTGCGTGTTTGCCACGGATCGTGCATTAAGAAAATCGAAATGAATTTAACGTAACGTATAAAAAAATTAAACGCAGATATGACACTCAAGCAATTGCAGGTTTTTCTGGCTGTGGCGCGGTTTCAGAACCTCACACAGGCCGCAGAGGCTGTGTTTCTGACCAAGGGTGCGGTTTCCCAGGCCTTGCAGGAACTGGAGCGGCACCTCGGCGTGCGTCTGTTTGACAGGGTGCACCCGCATTTGCGGCTGAATCATGAGGGGGCGCGCCTGTGGCCGCTGGCGGACGAAATGATGCAAAGGGCCGAGGCCATCGAGCGGACATTTCAGGCTGGCGGGGCCTGCTTCTTGAGCATTGGGGCCAGCAAGACCATTGGCAACTATCTGCTGCCGCAACTGATGCACGATTTTGAAAAGGATCACGGATGGCTGCCCAAGGCGCAGATAGCCAACACCAACCGCCTGCTTGAACTGGTGGAAGGTTATGTCCTGGATGTGGTGCTGCTGGAGGGCGAGCAGCATCGGCCCGACATGGTGGCGGAAGAATGGCTGAAGGATGAAATGGCGGTGGTGGCGTGCAAGGGGCATGCTCTGGCGGACGGCAAGGCCCATGCGCCGGAAGAGCTGGCAGGCCAGCGCTGGATTCTGAGGGAGCCGGATTCCGGCACAAGGGCGTTTTTTGCGCACACCCTAGGCACACTCATTGCGCCCTATACCGTGGCCCTGAGCCTCAGCTCCACCGAGGCGGTGCTGGGCATGGTGGAACAGGGGCTGGGCATCACCTTTGCTTCGCGGCTCATGGCCGAGCTGCCAGGTTTCAGCAGCCGTTTTTCAATAATCCGGCTGACACAGACGTTTTCACGCACGTTTTCCCTTTGCTGGCATGAGTCAAAATACCACTCTGCGGGCATGGACACGTTTATCCGCTTTTGCCGGGCGTGGTCGCCGCTCAACAGATAGCACTGCGCAAAGACCGCCCTATGTGGGCTAACGCTGGCGCGTCAGGTGATACACGCGGGGAACCATGTACATGAGGCTCAACTGCCCGCGCGTAGGCTCATAGCGCGTGGCAACCACCACAGAGCCCAGATTCCAGAGGTGGGCGTCATCGCCTTCTCCGGCGGAGGCCTTGCCAAAACGGTCAGTGACCATCTTGAGTATCATGCCCTCCACCGTATTGTTCGGCGCGGTGTAATCCAGCTCAAGAAATCCCAGTGAGCCGGGGTTTCCGGGGCCGTAGCAGATCGCCATCTGGCGCGCGCCGGGGGCAACCTTGGCCGCATCGTACAGATCGCAGATATAGGCGTCATCCTCGCGGATAATGGTTGCTCCGTACTGTCGCAGGGCCGTGCGCATGGAATTTCTGTCGGTGTTGTCGAGCCGCTGACCAAACAGAACGGCCTCGGGGCGGGAAGGCTCGGCGCGGGCCATATCTTCCAGTTCCTTCATGGCGTTGGCATCGCCGTTCATGGCAGCCGCATAGAGCAGCAGCACCGCCCGTGATGGGTTCTTGGTAACCCCTTGGCCGACGCGATAAAAATGCCCAAGGCGGAACAAGGCCTCGGTTTGCTGCTGCGCCGCAGCGCGGCTGTACCACGCCGCCGCCGCTGTGAAATCCTGCTGCACCCCGCGCCCCAGCTCATAGAGCATGCCCAGATTATACTGGGCCTCGGGCTGGCCTTGCCGCGCAGCCAGATCAAACCAGCGTGCTGCTTCTGCGGGGTTGGGCTCTATGCCGCGTCCCTGTTCCAGCATGCGCCCGTAATTGCTCATGCCCGAGGGGTGCCCTGTCTTGGCTGACTCCGCAAACCAGTGCAGGGCGCGGCCCAGGTCAGGCTCCACCCCCTGCCCGAGGTCGTAGAGCACGCCAAGGTTGTTCATGGCCTGTCCATCCCCAGCTTCGGCCTGTTTGCTCCAGATGCTCTCCGCTGTGGCATAATCGCCCTTGGCGTATGCTGCTGCGGCCTCTTCCGCCTGTGTGGGCGGCGAGGTCCTTTGCGGAACAGGCACCGGCGCTTTGGTGGGCGCGCTTTCCATTGCGGGAGCGGCTTTTTCCTGCTCGGCGGCCTCTTCCTTCTTGCCCTTTTTTGATTTTTTATCCCTGCGGTTTTTTGAGCCCTTTTCCTTCACAGGAGCTTCTGGCTTTTTGGGTGCTTCAAGGGCAGGGCTTGCAGGCTGGGCAGGAGCTGCTGGGGCAGATGCGCCCTGTGCCGCAGGAACCTGCGGTTGCTGGGCCTGAGCAGGGGCGGGCGCTCCCGGTGTGGTCAGTGGGTTGACCTGCTGCGGCGTGGGCACGGAGGGCCTTGCGACGGTTGGGGTTTGCACCGTGGGGGTTTGCACCGTGGGTGTCTGTACAGTAGGCACCTGAACCGTAGGCGTCTGCATTGGTGCCGCTGGCATTGGCTGCGAGAGCGTGGGCGAAGTGCCACCCCCGAAGGGTTGCCCACCCATGCCGTTGGGGCTGGGTGCATTGCTTCCGCCCATGGGAGCGGTGGGCGCGCCAGTACCCTGAACAAAAACGGAGTCTGACGCGGCAAAGGCCGCGCCGCCCGACAGAGCCAGGGACACGCACAGGCTGTACACGAGTACGGCCCGAATGGCTGAAATAAGATGGGCGCGGCTGTAAACCGCGCCCCATCGAAGAAACATGCGGGTGTTCCTTACGGTTTACGTTTGGGGCAGTTAAAATTCATAAAGTCCACTTCCGGGCGGCTTGTGAGACGCTCGTCAGGCACCAGAGCATAGCCGCGCCAGTCGCGCAAGGTGGCATTGATTCTATCCATATTCACGTAAGCCAGCAAGGCGGGCCAGCGGTCGGCCATATCACGCAGCATGCGCGCGTAGGTGACTTCCCCGCCGTGGAAACCGTCAAAGAACTCGCAGTCGCCAGAGGCAAAGGTGCGCGGGTCGGTAAATTCCATAACATCAATGCCACGGGCAAGCAGGGCGTCGCGCAGCTTGAAGAGGTGCGGATAATCGGCCTCGCGTTCGCGCATGGCGTCAAGCACACGGACAGAAAGGGGCGAAATGAAAACAAAGGTGGCAATGCCCCTGGCCTTGAGCCGGCAGTAAATTTCTGCAAAGGCATCCAGATGGGCGCTGCTGATGCCGCCGGGGTCGCGGCTGTCAGCCAGCGGCTTGGCGTGGAAAAAGGCCTTGGTACCGTAGCGTACCTGCTTGAGGGTGTCCTCGAACTGGTAGTCAAAGGGCCGCTTTTGTCCGGTGCTTTCACCTGTATAATACCAGGAGCCATCAGAGCCAAAGCCGTCGTTGTACTGCTGGGCCATGATGCCGTAACGGACGTTGCGGAATCCGCCCATGGACTGCGGCAACATGGGGGCGATAAAGTCCCTGAACGAAATTTTGCCTTCAAGCAGCCATGTCCAAGGTTTCTTGAGGCTGTCGAAACCGTAGTTGTACGATCCGCTGGTGGGCGGTTCTTCCTTGAAAGGATCGGCATTCCACTGCGGCATGAACCACCAGAAGTCCAGCCCGATGATGATGGCATCTGGCTTGTGGATGCGCAGCATGGCGTCAATGGTTGAGCGCAACACGGGCAGATTGCCCGCCGTGCCGCCCACATTGAGGAAGGGCTTGCGGAAGTATGCGCCCCGGAACTGCATGACCCGCGAGGAACCCACGACGGCGATTTCAGGCTTCACCTTGGCATAGAGTTGCAGTTTGTAGTCCACAAAATCCTGGGAAACGCCGGATCCAAACACGGCAAAATTCCCCTTGGACTGTTCGTTGACGGCCCGTTCCACGGCTACGTCGCCGCTGCTGTGCAGCCACCACGCGGTATAGGGAACGGCCAGCAGGCATCCCGCCAGGACAAGGCCCAGCAGCACGAGAAAATAACGCTTCAAAAAGGCGGTTTCTGTGTTGTTCATGGCGTTCACGCGTGGTTAAAATTGGAAGTACAGGAAGGTCGCCTTGCGCGAAACCAGAATCAGGGTGAGGAAGGCCATAACGGCCAGCCCCGTAGCCCAGGCGGCTGTGGGCCGCCAGCTCAGGCGCGGGCGGCTTCCATCGCGTCTGCCGTGCAGAATCTCGCGGCTGTTGGGCAACGCCCAGACCACCAGAAAGCTCACCAGCAGCAGGGCAAAGGGAACCCATCCCTGAATGTAGTTGTTGGGCAGCCAGCGGGCCACCAGGGCGGCAAAGCCCGTAAGCCCGTCGGTTGTTGCGCTCAGGCCCGCCGCTTCACGCGTAAACGGCCCTGTGAACATGGCTTTGAACATGCGGCCCGCGCCTTCAATTGTCAGCGCGCGGAACACAACCCAGCACAGATTGATGCAGAAAAATGTAAACAGGATGGAGCAGATGCGCAACGGCGCAAGGGCCAATACGCGCTCCAGCGTTTTGCCCTTGATGCAGGCACGGAAAAAGTGGTTGATGCCCAGCATGGAACCGTGCAGCGCGCCCCAGACAATAAAGGTCCAGCCAGCGCCGTGCCACGCGCCGCCGATCAGCATGGTCAGAAACAGGTTGCGGTACTGCATGAGCCGCCCTTTGCGGTTGCCGCCAAGGGGGATGTACAGAAAATCGCGCAGCCACGAACTGAGCGTGATGTGCCAGCGTCGCCAGAAGTCCACAATGCCGGTGGATTTATAGGGCGAATCAAAGTTTTCCGGCAGTTTGAGGCCCAGCATGAGGGCAAGGCCAATGGCCATGTCCGTGTAGCCAGAAAAGTCGAAATACAGCTGGAAGGTATAGCACAGCGAACCCAGCCACGCCTCGGCCCCGCTGAGCGGAAAGGCCTTTTCCGCCGCATTGAAGACAGAGTCGGCGTACATGGCAATGCTGTCGGCCAGCAGAACCTTTTTGATCATGCCGAAGGTAAAAAGCGTAAAGCCCTGAGCCAGATTCTCAGCATTGGTGGGGGCAAGGGTATCAAACTGCGGGCCTATCTGCTCATAACGCACGATTGGCCCGGAAATCACATAGGGGAAACATGCGGAGAACAGTGCATGCCGCGTAAAGCCCTGAGGGGTTACCTGCCCACGGTATACGCTGACAAGCCAGGCGATCTGGATGAAGGTATAAAAAGAAATACCCAAGGGCAGCCCGGGCGGGGTGAAATGCCACTGCGCATGCAGCAGCGCCCCAAGATTCTGGGCCAGAAAGGCGGAATATTTGAACCACAGCAGGGGCAGCAGGTTGAGCACCAGGGCAAGGATAAGCAGACCCTTGCGGCTCAAGTGGAACCGGCAGCCAGCCTGCTTGCGCGAACCGCACAGGCAGGCCTTTTCGGCATCACCTTCCGCGTTTTCAGCGAGGGCTGCATCCTGTTTTTGCTCTGGCTCTGGCGCTGCCAGGGCAAGGGCAAAGGCATAGTTCATGCCCAGAATCACAGCCAGCAGAATCAGGAAGGGCAAACCCCACAAACCGTAAAATACTACGGAAAAAGCCAGCAGCACCAGGGCAAGACCCGTGGGGCCGTAGCCCTGGGTCAGCCGCCAGCATACCAGCAGCAGGGGTAGAAAGGCGAAAAGGAATGTGTACGAGTTGAAAAGCATGTGCGACTCCCGTTGGACGGCGTGGACATGCCCGCCGCGCTGGCGTCAGCCTGGATTCTTCCGAGTTTGCGGTGTGGGGTGCTCCGCACTCTGCGGCTGAGCCGCCGAAATGCCGGGCACCCTGCTTTGATCCCCAGTGCCGCCTTGCGTTCCGCACAGCAGGGCAAGGCGGTTGCTCAAGCCCGGCATGCATGTCTGCCGTGCCGGGCTGTGCATTTTTTGTAGGCCAAATGGCAAAGAAAAAGCGCGCACGACAAGAAACGCGTCACACGCGCCCCCTCCGGCATGCCAAGGCTGCCGAGGCTCCGAGCTTGCCTAGGGGTTCAGCTCTGCGCGAAGCTTGCGCGAGAGGCGAAACACCATAACCTTGCGCGGCGGCAGGGTGATGGTTTCATCTGTCTTAGGGTTGCGGCCCTTGCGGGAGGCCTTGTCATAACACTCAAACTTGCCGAAGCCGCTGATAAGCAGGGCCCGGTCTTTTTTGATGGCGACCTTCATGATCTCCAGCAGTTTTTCTACCACGTTCTTGACATCTACGCGGTTTTTGTCCGTTTCTTCGTAGATGGCCTCCACGATGTCCGCTTTGGTCAGTGTTTTTTTCATAGTGCTCTCCGGCGCAGTGCGCTGGTATGGCTGAGTGGAACTCAGTGTCCCTAATGCCCCGCAGCAATGTTTGTCAGCTTCACACAAACGGAACTTTTGTGTAAAATACACGCAACTTACAGACAGAGCAAGATTTTTTTAAAAAAATCGCCTGCATGTTATTTTCCGTCCAATGCGCTCTACATACCGTTTCACAGTCAGCGAGCCACCTATGCCCCCCCAAAAAAAGTTTTTGTCCATGATCTTTATGGGCATTTCTTCACCCTTTTATAGGCAATCTCATTCCGAGAATACCTGCTGTGAAGCAGCCGCCGAACCACATATTGGGGGGCTGATATGGATATGACTCAGAATATTGCGCAACGTTCATCGCAAACTGGGGGCAAAGGGCGCGTAGTGTCGCTGGATTTTGCATGGCTGCGACGCAGTGCGGCACAAAGGCAGGCAGTTGTGCCAGTTTTTTTACCATTCAGGGGCTGCCCTGTGCGCTGTGTTTTTTGCGCGCAGGATGTGCAGACGGGTATTGGCGGTTGCCAAAATCCGGACAGGGCGGAAAGTTCGCGCGCCGCAAGTGTGGAGGGTCTGCTGCTCGCCGCACGGGAGAATCTTCGTCTGCGCCATGAAAGCGGGCAGGCTGCGGCGGAACTGGCATTTTACGGCGGCACGTTCACCGCATTGCCCGAGGAAGATCTGTCCGCCTGCCTTGATCTGGCCTGTGAGGCGCAGGAAAAAGGCTGGATAAGTTCCTTCCGCTGTTCAACCCGTCCGGACAGGGTCGATGCCCCAATACTGGAGAGGTTGCGCGCTGCAGGCTGCGGTGTGGTGGAGCTGGGCGTGCAGAGTTTTGCCGACAGTGCCCTTGCCGCCTCCCGCCGGGGCTATACCGGCGGCACTGCCCAGGCGGCCTGCGCCCTTGTGCGGGCTGCGAATCTCAAGCTGGTGGTGCAGCTCTTGCCCGGCATGCCGGGGCATAGCGCGCAGTTTTTTAGGGACGATGTGCCAACGGCCCTTGCTGCGGGCGCGCAGATGCTGCGGTTTTATCCCTGCCTTGTGCTTGAAGACACCGGTCTTGCCGCCATGTGGCGCGAGGGGAGCTACAAACCCTGGCCGCTGGAGGATACGCTTGAAAGCCTTGCCCACGGCTGGCTCATGGCAGCGCGGGCCAATGTGCCCGTGATCCGCATGGGGCTTGCCCCGGAGCCGGGGCTGGAGAGTGCCGTTCTTGCCGGGCCTGTGGACAGGGAACTTGGCGGCAGGGTCAAGGGCCGTGCATTGCTGTTGGCGGTAAGGGAAGTGCTTGGCGAGGGTGCGGCAACACCAGCTGCGCAGTTTGATTTGCTGCTGCCCCGGGCCGCCCAGGGGTTCTTTTGGGGCGCGAAGGGTGAACTGCGCGCCAGATGGGCTGCGCTGGGGCTGCGCACGGTATTTTTTGACGATAAAATCTCGCCGCAGCTTGTTTTCATCTAGGTCTGGTTGGAAGCGAAATGTTTTGCAGGGTGACGCCTTTTGTAAAAAGGTTTTTTCTCACGCCCAGTTACTAAAATTCGAGCGCGGGGCAGAGTGACACCGCGCAGGGCAAAACGCACAGAACCCGCCGTAAAGCAGGTTCTGTGCGTTTGTTGTCAGCTCTGGAAAAGGAGGCGGCCGCCGGGGGGGAACCGGCGGCCGAGAAGGGAGGGAGGGTGTTGATGGTTATAAGGTTCTGTTCAAAGGAGGAGGTTCTTGGAGGCTCCGTAATGCCCCCCTTGGGGGTAGGGGGCAGGACGGAAATTTGTTCTCTGTGATTCTGTATATGTCAACCGCCTTGGGCGGACGAGTTGGGAGCGGCAATTTGGGTTAAGTTGTGGTTACTGGGCCGCGCCGTGCTGATGTTTCGCCGCAGCGGGTGCGTCCTTTTTGGGCATGGGGGCAGCGGCAGGCTTGCCCACTTCCTTTTCAAGACGCTGGGTCATGGTTTCGTGCATCTGACCGAGCTGCTTTCTGAGTTGCAGCAATTCGGTGGCAGTGGCGCGCACAGCCGCAATGTCGGGGTTGGAGGCATTTTGCAGGGCGCGCAACTCCTGTCTCTTGATGAACATCTGGTCCTTTACGGGTTCCATCTGTTTGACGAACTCAGTCACAATGGCATCATACTTCTGCTGCTGTTCGGGGGTGTAGGC
This sequence comes from uncultured Desulfovibrio sp., assembly GCF_902477725.1. Taxonomy (NCBI): domain Bacteria; kingdom Pseudomonadati; phylum Thermodesulfobacteriota; class Desulfovibrionia; order Desulfovibrionales; family Desulfovibrionaceae; genus Desulfovibrio; species uncultured Desulfovibrio sp. The sequence goes on from NZ_CABSIF010000006.1 coordinate 188,650, forward strand.
CCCACGTCCCATCATGCCGTGTCCCTGCATTCCGGGGCAGGGCATTTCACCCATGCAGCCGCCCATTTCCCGCATGCCTTCGGGCATGTCGCCTGCGGGGCCAGGCTGGCTGTAGGCAGTTATGGCGCCACCCATCAGGGTTGCTGCAAGTATGGCTGCGATGGCGATGTTTTTGGATTTCATGGAAGGCTACCTCGTAGTCTTTTTTCTCGTATATGGTTTCGTTGTTCCTGCAACGTTTGCTTGCTATATAGCAATGCGTGTGCCAACTATATTTTATTTAATAAAATTAGAATGTTAATGTGTTGTCCGCTGCGGCCGTTGCGCCTGCGGGCAGAGAAGCGTATGTTTTTTATACATTCGGGCATTGTCTCTGTATAAAATTTGTACATCTGCATAATTTTCTTACAGGGGTCGCCGGGCAAAATTGAATAAAAAACGCGCCCGCCTTGAGGGCGGACGCGTGTTGTTGCGAGCAGATTGTCGCGGTTATTTGCTGGCGGAAGTGGACAGACCGGGATATTCCATGCTGCACCCGCGCGTTTGCGGGCTGCCAAGCGGAACGCCTACCTCAGTACCCATGCGCTGGTCTGCTCGTTGCAGAAGGGCGCGCAGTTCATCTCGCAATTGCTGTAATTCATGCCCCAGACGGGGCAGCGTTTCCGGCGAGGTGGTCTGGTTGTAGCTCAGGTGGGCAAGCTCGTTTTTTTTCAGCATGATGCTTTTGCGCAGATCGTTCACCTTGGGGGAGTATTCGTCAATGACGGCCTGGGCTTTGGCCCGTTGCGCGGGCGAAAGCTGTTGCAGCCATGTCCGCATATCTGCGGCGTGGTTGGCTGCGGGGCTTCCCGGCGAAGGTGTATATTCCGCATAGTCGGTCTGATCCGCCGCCGTTGGCTGGGGGAGGCACAGACTGGCCAGAACACAAAGGGAAAGAAGGGGTTTCATCATAAAAGACCTTCTGAAGAATAAACTCGTCCCGCTCTCATACCAATCACTGAGCGGGGTGGCAAGATTCCCGGCTTTGTGGGCACAAGGAATGATTATTTTATTGCAAAAAGCGTGCAAATTTTTTTACTCGTGGTGCGCCCTTGGCGGTGCCGCGCGCAATACAGAGTGTGCCGTATGAACATGGAAAACAGCACGGCTGAAAAAAACGGGCAGGAAGCTGCGCAACAGGGCGCAACCCCAGCAAGCCCCACAAATCCCGCAAGTCCCACGGACAAGGCGCGGACAGCGCAGGCAACCGCTGTTGGCGCGCATACGCCGCTCGGCCTGCTGCTGGGCGGGGCCGCCGTTGTGCTGGCCCTCATGGTGACGCTGCTGACCCTTATTTCCATTGACCGCAGCGAGGCCGCCATGGCCCGCCTGCTGGCGGAAAAGGGCTCATCGCTGATCATTGCCTTTGAGAGCATCCTGCGCTCGGGCATGCGCAGCGAGGCTGGCGTCCGCCTTCAGGTGCTGCTGGAAGAAATGGGTGAAAGCCCCGGCATTGTTTTTGTGGCCGTGACCATGCCCGACGGCACCATTGTGGCGCACAGCAATCCTGCCCGGCTTGGCGAAATTTTGCAGGTGGGCTCGCACGAAGCCGATGAGGCCTCCATGCGCGATCTTGCCCCCGACATGCTGCCCCACTGGGGCATCATGCGCATGGAGGGGCGGCGCGTGTTTGCCGTGTACAGGCAATTTTCGCCGGGCATACGCGATCTGCCGAGGGGCTTTCCCCTGCCGGTGATTTTTCTCGGGCTTGACCTTTCGCCCTTTGAAATAACGCGCAGTCAGAACCGGGACTACGTAGCCATGCTGGCGGCTGTGACCCTGCTGGTGGGGCTGGCCTGTCTGGTGGCCCTGTACTATGCCGAGCGGGCGCGGGAGTCGCGTCAGCGGCAGCGCATGGCCGAGGGCAAGGTGCGCCGGCTTGAAGAAGAAGTGCGCCGCAAGGAAAAACTGGCCGCTGTGGGCAATCTGGCCGCAGGCGTTGCGCACGAAATCCGCAATCCTCTCAGCTCCATCAAGGGTTACGCCACCTACTTCGGCCAGCGTTTTCCCGAAGGAAGCGAAGACCGCGAAGCCGCCAATGTGATGGTGCACGAGGTTGACCGACTCAATCGCGTAATTATGGATCTCATAGGTCTCTCGCGTCCCAGTGATGTGAGCCCGCACCCGGCGGATCTCAAACTTGTGGTGGATCACGTGACTCGCCTCATCCATCAGGATGCGGACAAGCGCAAGGTCAAGATTGTCTGCCGTTCGCCCCGGCGGGTGCCGCTGGCCCTGGCCGACCCTGAGCGCATGGGGCAGGCCCTGTTGAACCTCTGCCTCAATGCTCTGGACGCCATGCCCGATGGCGGGCAGCTCACGCTTGCCATTGTGGAGCGCAAGGGGCGCGTGTGCCTTATGGTGCGTGATAACGGCACAGGTATTGAGGCCAGCCAGTTGCCGCATATTTTTGACCCCTACTATACCACCAAGGGGCAGGGTACGGGGCTGGGGCTTGCCATGGTGCACAAGATTGTGGAAGCCCACGACGGCGAAATCAGCGTTACCTCGCGCCCCGCGCAAACTGCGCGCCGTGGGGAGACCACGTTCAGCATCTGGCTGCCCCGCGCGGCAGAAGGCGCAGTGGCGCAGGGCAATCGTAAAAAATAACCTGCGCGGCTGCGGCGCGGTCCGGGATTTCAGGTTTATGCCAAGCATAAAGTGAGGATATGGTGAGCAACTGCATACTGGTTGTAGACGATGACGATGCACACCGCGGCATGCTGCGCACCATGCTGCGCTCTTGGGGCTATGCTGTGGAAGAAGCCACGGACGGCGACGAGGCCATTCCGCTGGTGCGCGAAAAATCCTTTGACGCCGTGCTGACTGACGTGCGCATGGCGCGCATGGACGGCATCCACGCGCTCAAAAACATTCTTGAATATAATCCGGCTCTGCCCGTGGTGCTCATGACGGCCTATTCATCAGTGGAAACAGCCGTGGAAGCTCTGCGCCTCGGCGCATACGACTATCTGGTCAAGCCGCTGGATTTTGAGGCTCTCAGGCATACGCTTGAAAAAGCCATTGAGCATTCGCGCCTCAGTGTGGAAAACCGCGAGCTGCGCCGTCAGCTCAGCGATGCCGCCGCGCGCCCCGGCATCCTTGGTCGCAGCGCCCCCATCCGCGCCATGCAGGAGATTATCGCCACTGTTGCCCCAACTGAGGCCACAGTGCTCATTTCCGGCGAATCCGGCACAGGCAAGGAACTGGTGGCCCGCGCCCTGCACTGCGCCAGCGCAAGAGCGGATAAACCGCTGGTAACAGTGAACTGCGCGGCCCTGGCCGAAAATCTGCTGGAATCTGAGCTGTTCGGGCACGAAAAAGGCTCGTTCACCGGCGCGGATCGCCGCCGCGAGGGGCGCTTTGCCCAGGCCAACGGCGGTTCGCTTTTTTTGGACGAAATCGGCGAGATGCCTCTTGCCCTTCAGTCAAAGCTCTTGCGCGCCTTGCAGCAGGGCGAGGTGCAGCGCGTGGGGGCCGATGCCGCCATAACCGTGGATGTGCGCATACTGGCGGCCACCAACCGCGACCTGCGCGAAGAAGTGGCCCAAAAGCGCTTTCGCGAGGATCTGTATTTCCGCCTCAATGTTATTTGTATTGAAGTGCCGCCCCTGCGCGACCGCGCCGAGGATATCCCCGTGCTTGCCGCGCATTTTCTGGAACGCTTTGCCAGCCGCAACCGCAAAAGCGTGCGCGGATTTTCGCCGCAAGCTCTGGCCTGCATGCTGCGTTACGGCTGGCCCGGCAATGTGCGCGAACTGGAAAATGCCGTGGAACGCGCCGTGATTCTCTGCAACGGCGACCTCATCACCGAGCGCGAACTGCCCTCTGTGGTCACAGGCCCCGCCCTGCCCGACGAGCGCCAGCCCGAGGTGGACGCCTCCCTGGCAGGCTTGCCCCTGGATGCCGTGGAGCGCCGCGCCATTGAGGAAACGCTACGCCAGACAGGCGACAACAAGAGCGAGGCGGCCCGGCAGTTGGGCATCACAAGGGCTACTCTGCATAACAAGCTCCGCAAGTACGGACTTGAGTGATCGGAGGGATTTTGCGCGCTGACGGCGTTCCGCTGCGGGGGCGATATAGGTCATGGACCGAAGCTCTGCTGTCTTTATCCGTAGCTTCCTGTCGTAACAGCTAAAGCGAGTCCACTCCCTCTATCGCTCCTTGCGGGCCTTGTCAGCGCACAAAATTCCCCACATACAAAAGACAGTCGAAAAGTTATTGCCGTGTAAAACACTCCCGCCAGTAAAAGGCGATAGGAAGTTTCCTTAGTCGGAAAAGGCAGCGGGGTGTTGTGACAAGCTCATGAATTAGCAGGCAAGATTGGGTGGATCGGGATTTTTGAGGGCGCAGCCCTTGAGCCGCCGGAGGCGTTTTCCTTCCATTCCCCATCTGCGCCGCGCATCCTTGCCACAGGCCGCCGGGATCGATATTGAACAGGCATGAGTGAATCCAAGAGCAACAACGGTGATTTCCCGGCTATGGACGTGAGCGCGGATCGGCTTGACCGGATTGCGGATTTTTTTAACGAAGTCGGCATGCTGCGGCATACGCCCCGCACGGGTTACGCCTTTTTGGGCACCGGGCAGGAGAACGTGGCCGAACATTCCTACCGGGTGAGCGTCATGGGCTATGTGCTGGCTCGCATGTGCGATATGGATCCGGCGCGGGTGACGTATCTTTGCCTGTTCCATGATTTGCACGAGGCGCGCACGGGCGATCTGAACTACGTGAACCACCGCTACGCGCAGTGCCAGGCCCGCAAGGCGCTGGAAGACTGTGTGGATGGAACCGGGCTTGAGGGAGACGTGCTGCCCCTCTGGGACGAGCTGGCGGAAGAAGCCAGCCGTGAGGCCATTCTGGCGCACGATGCCGACCAGCTTGATCTTATCTGCAACCTCAAGGCCGAGTTGGACAAGGGCAATGCCTTTGCCGCCCAGTGGCTGGAAAGCGCGGTAAAGCGTCTGCGCAGCCCTGCGGCGCAGCAGGTGGCAGAGGCTGTGCTGCGTGCGGATCACAACCGCTGGTGGTATGGGCAGGTTGAGCGGGAATGGTGGGTGCGGCGAGGTCGCTAAAAACAGATTTTCAGAAGTATGAAAGGCCCGAAACCGGGCGGCGCATTGCCGCGTCATCCGGTCTCGGGCCTTATTTGATGTTTTGTTGGGGAGCAGGGCAGCCTTTTAACTGGCAGTCTGCTTTTTCCCCGCGACACATCCCGCAGTTATAACGCCCTAGGCGACCACAGTGCCAAGCGGGGCATCGTCAAGCAGGTAGCGGCGCAGGCTTGAAGGCGAACGCCCGTCAAGAATGAGCGCGCGTTGGCAGCCTGCGTCCAGGGCGTTAAGGCAGGCTTCCACCTTGGGGATCATACCCCCGGTGATGACGCCCGCCTCACGCAGGTTCTGGATTTCCGTGCGGTTGAGGCTGGGAATGATCCTTCCGTCAGCATCCAGCACGCCGGGAACATCAGAGATCAGCACAAAATATTCCGCGCCGATGGCCCCTGCCAGCGCGCCTGCGGCGGTGTCGGCATTGATGTTCAGGGCTTCGCCGTCCGGTCCGGAGGCCACAGGGGCCACAACGGGCACAAAGCCTCCATTCAGCAGGCAGCGGGGCAGGGCGGGGTCGACCGTTTCCACAGTACCCACCAAGCCGAGGGCGGGATTCTTCACCTTTGCGCGCAGCAGCCCGCCGTCGCGGCCTGAAATGCCCGCAGCGCGCACGCCCTGACGTGTAAATTCGTTGACCACGGCCTTGTTCACCTGCCCGCACAGCACCATTTCAACAGCTTCCATGGTGGCGGCATCTGTAACGCGCAGGCCGTCCACAAAATGGCTTTCAATGCTCAGGCGTTTGAGCAGGGCAGAAATTTGCGGGCCGCCGCCGTGCACCACCACAAGGCCCATGCCCTGTTCGGTAAGCTGCGCAAGGTCTGCGGCAAAGGCCGAACTGAGTTCGGGCTTGTCCATGGCGTGTCCGCCGTATTTGATAACGACTGTAGCGTTTTTCATCTGTTTGATCCTTTGGCCGTCTGGCCGGAAAGGCTGCTCCGCCTCGTTAGCACTCAGGCGCAGGCGCGGGCCTTTCATCAGTATTGCGTACTTGGTTTACAGTTGGAAGCACTAGCACCCTGTGCGCCGCCCTGCAAGAGTCGTATGTGACAAGCGTGTGGCGATGCGTAAAATTTTTGATTGTTGCCGTGAGCAAATTACGTTGGCCCCTGGCAGCCCAACCTTCCCCGGCATTGTCTTGGAGTGGCAAAACAGCTATGGATGGTACAATGGAAAACGGGGGAGTTATGGCCGCAAAAAGCGCTGCAAAAGACGCGTCCCGCAATGAGGACTGGAACAGCGAAGCCTTGGCTGCTGCCAATGTGGGGCTGTGGGTCATTGATATAGACAGAAACACCGGTCATATATCCATGCTTGCCAATCCGGTGACCCTGCGCCTGCTTGGTGCAAGCGAAGAAATGACCCCCGCAGAGTGCTTCAACTTCTGGGTGGACAGGGTTGATGCCCGCTCCCGCCCCCATCTGTGGGCCATCCATGACGAATTTATTGCAGACACTGCCATGCATGAGGTGCGCTACCAGTACAACCATCCCACGTGGGGGCTGGTGCCTGTGCGCTGCGGCGGGCGGCGCATCAGCGCCGATCATGATGATGTTGTGCGGGTTGTCGGCTATCATCAGGATATGACGGAGCTGCACGAGGCGCATCAGAGCCTGCGCGAGGGGCTTGTGCGGCTTTCTCTGGCCTGTCGCCTGGGCTGGCTTGGAGTTTTTGAGATAGCGCGCCTTGAAAATTCCGGTCTGGACATCACAGGCAACGATGTTTTTTATGAGCAGTTTGGCATCAATACGGCCTCGAACACGGCGGACAGACTTGAGATCATGGGTTCGCGCATTGTAAGCGAGGATCAGCCCAAGTGGCGCAAACTGTGCAACCCCGCAGGGTGGACGGCTGGCGGGCAGGAGCATCTGGATTTGCGGGTTGCTCACCCGCGTAAGGGCTTGCGCTGGTATGCCCTGGCCTATGAGATTGTGAGCGGGCCGGGAGTGCTGCGCATTGCCGGTTATATCAGCGATGTGACTGAGGCGCGCCAGCACGAGCGCATCCTGCGCGAGGCCAAGGAGGCCGCCGAAGCCGCCAATGCCGCCAAGAGCATTTTTCTGGCCAACATGAGCCACGAGATACGCACCCCCATGAACGGCATCATGGGCATGGCGCATCTGGTGCTCAACACCCCCCTGAATCCCCAGCAGCGGGATTATGTGGAAAAAATCCATGCAACCTGTGAATCTCTGCTGGATATCATCAACGATTTGCTGGATTTTTCAAAAATTGAGGCCAACCATCTGGAGCTTGAAAATCTGCCTTTTGAGCCGCGCAAGGAACTTGAGTCGGTCATGTCCCTGCTGCGGCCCAAGGTTGGGCACAAGCTCAAGGATTTCAGTCTTGAGAGTCACATGGACCCTCGCGTCCCGGAAATCCTCTCCGGTGATGCCCTGCGCCTGCGGCAGATCCTGCTGAATCTGGGCGGCAACGCCCTGAAATTTTCCGAGCGCGGCACGGTGCGTCTGGCCGTGGAGCTGCTGGAACAAAGTGACGGCAAGGCGCGGCTGGCCTTTCTTGTGAGCGATGAAGGCATTGGCATGTCGCCCGATGAACTGGCCCGCGCATTTACGCCTTTTTCGCAGGCGGATACGTCCATCACCCGCAGATTTGGCGGCACGGGGCTTGGCCTCTCCTTATGCCGCCGCCTGATCGCCCTCATGGGCGGGAGCATTTCCGTGCAGAGCGAGCCGGGTCAGGGGAGCGTTTTTCGTGTGGAACTGCCCTTTGCCATTTGCAGCCAGGACTGCGCGCAGGAGCAGGCAGAAGAAAGCAGCGGGGACGAAGCCGCATCGCTTAAGGGCCTGCGGGTTCTTTTGGCCGAAGACGGCGATATTAACCGCGAGATCATGGAAGTGCTGCTGGAAGACATGGGCATAACCTGCATTTCTGCCGTCAACGGGCAGGAGGCCGTGGAAATCTGGAACCAGCGGAGCGCGGAGATTGATATTGTCCTCATGGATGTGCAGATGCCGGTTATGGACGGCTATTCCGCGACGCGCGCCATCAGGGCCAGTAACCTGCCGGAGGCGAAAACCGTGCCCATTATCGCCATGACGGCCTATGCCATGCGAGGCGATGCGGAACGCAGCATGCAGGAAGGCATGGACGCGCACCTGACCAAGCCCGTTAACCTTGCCGATCTTCGGCGCACGCTCAAACTTTTCAGCCGCAACCCGGCAGAGTAGAAATGTCTGATGCTCTGCGGACGGCAGCAGGCTTGCCGGACGCGGCAAAGCCGCCTTCACTTGCGCAGCGGCCCTTGACACTCAGCCGCCCATGCGCGACCTTCCCCCCAACGCCAGTTTCAAGGAAAGCAACATGACTCAAGTGGTAACCCGATTTGCACCCAGCCCGACAGGGCATCTGCACATAGGCGGTGCACGTACCGCCATTTTTTGCTGGCTTCTGGCCCGCCACTCCGGCGGACGTTTTCATCTGCGCATTGAAGACACTGATTTGCTGCGCTCCAAGCAGGAATATACCGATTCCATCTTAGCCTCCATGCGCTGGCTTGGGCTGGACTGGGACGGCGAGCTGACCTACCAGACCCAGCGGGCCGACGTGTACAACCGCTATGTGGACAAGCTGCTGGAAACAGGCCACGCCTACTGGTGCTCCTGCACGCCGGAAGAAGTGGAAGCCATGCGCGAAGAAGCCCGTCAGAACGGCCTGAAGCCGCGCTATAACGGACGCTGCCGCGAACGGAACATCGGCCCCGGCGAGGGGCACTGCGTGCGCCTCAAGGCGCCTGTGGCGGGCAAGGTGGTTTTTGACGATCTGGTGAAGGGCAAGATAGCCGTGGATGTCACCGAACTGGACGACATGGTTATCCGCCGCGCAGACGGCATGCCCACCTACAATATGGCCGTGGTGGTGGACGACTACGAAATGGGCATCACCCATGTTGTTCGCGGCGACGACCACGTTTCCAACACGCCGCGCCAGATTCTTATTTATGAAGCTCTGGGTCTGCCCGTGCCCCGCTTTGGGCATGTGCCCATGATCCTTGGCCCGGATCGGCAAAAGCTCTCCAAGCGCCACGGCGCGCGGGCTGTCATTGAGTATCAGCAGGACGGCCTCTTGCCTCAGGCTCTGGTGAACTATCTGGTGCGGCTTGGCTGGTCGCACGGCAATCAGGAGCTGTTCACCAAGGAAGAGTTGATCGAATATTTTGACGGCACCAACCTGAACCCTGCCGCTGCGGCCTTTGACCCGGCCAAGCTGGAATGGTGCAACGCCCATTTCATGCGTGAGCTGCCCCTGCCAGAACTGGCGGCGCTGGTTGCACCTTTTGTGGAAGAGGCCGGGCTCGGCACATTGCCGCAAGAAAAGCTTGAGCCATTGTGCGTCATGTTCCGCGAGCGGGCCAACAACCTCAAGGCGCTGGGCGAGGCCTTCCGTCCGCTGGTGGTGCCTGCCGCAGAACTCAGCTATGTGGAAAAGGACAAGGCCAAGCATTTTACCGATGCGGGCAAGGCGCACTTGCAGGCCCTCTCGGCTGTTTTTGCCGCGTGCGAACCTTTTACCGCTGGAGCTCTCGAGGCCGCGCTCAACGCCTATGTTGCCGACAACGGGCTGAAGTTCAAGGAAGTGGCCCCGCCTCTGCGCACGGCTCTCATGGGCTTTATGGGCGGCTCGCACCTCAATGAAATCATGGCCTTTCTGGGCAAGCAGGAAACCCTTGCCCGACTGCAACGGGCTATGGGTTAGCTGGTACAGCGCGCAAAGGAAAATTGCATGATCGAAATCTCGCGCAATGGGCAGCTTCTTGCCATGATCCTGCGGGCCGACTTTAAGGACGAGGGCATCCGTTTTTTTACGCCGGATACCTTCTCCCAGCAGCTTGGGTACATGAACCGGCCCAAGGGCTATGTCATCCCGCCGCACGATCACAACGCAGTGCCGCGCACCATTGAATGGACGCAGGAAGTGCTCATCATCAGGACGGGCAAGGTTCGGCTCGATCTGTATGAACCCAGCACCAGAGAATACCTTGAAAGCCACGTGCTCCTACCCGGCGACATAGTGCTGCTGGCTCACGGCGGACATGGCTTTGTGATGCTGGAAGAGTCCGAAATCGTGGAAGTGAAGCAGGGCCCCTACGCCGGGGAGTATGACAAGGAACGGTTCAGCCCCATCGGGGAAGAACACGTGCAGATCAAGGAATAGGGTGCGATTCGTAGCCGCGGGAAAAACTTCGCCCGCGTGCGGTATGACTTGCGAGCAAGGCAAGCCAATGAATTGGGCAGCCTTTTTGCCCGCAGGGACCCGGCATTATGTGCGGCTCGCCCCTCGCATCATACTTGTGGGCAAGCAGGAAACCCTTGCCCGACTGCAACGGGCTATGGGGTAACAGGCGTTTTATAGTCAAAACCTCGCGCAACGGGCAGTTTTGCCACGAGTGCCTGAGTTGATTTGAGCGGCGAGGGTATCCGGATTTTTACTGCCGGATACCCTCGTGGCGCAGAATAGGCGTATGTTACCCCCAGGCTGCCTTCCCGCCCCGTGCACTGACGCGTCTGAGCCCGGGGTTGCCTGAAGCGTGCGCTTCTTCTGAAGCAGCAAGCTTGCGCATCCGCGCTGGTATTGAGATTGCACGCAAGGGAAGGTGGAAAAGAGTGCCTTTGCGGCCTTGCGTCTTTTCAGGGGGGGATAATGCCGGATCTACAGGGCGAGGATGTCGCGGGCGCGCCATGCCCGAGCCATAGCAGCAGACCGCTGGTGTCTTTTTTTGCGGCAGGCCGCAATGTGCAGGAGTATGTGGAGCAGGCCATGCGCTCCATGCTCGACCAGACAGTTGATGATTTTGAATTGCTCATGCTGGATGACGGCTCCACCGACAAAACCTACGACGTCATGATGGGCGTGCAGGACCCGCGAGTGCGGGTTTTGCGCAATACAGAGGGGCAGGGCATCGCGCGCAGTCTCAACCGGCTTATGTCCCAGTGCCGGGGGCGGTACTGGGCGCACATGGACGCGGACGACATCTGCGCTCCGCAGCGCCTGGAAAAGCAGCTTCAGCTCATGCAGGCAAACCCCGATATTGGTATCTGTGGGTGCCATTTTGTGGCCTTTCTGCCATCCGGTGAGGGCGGGCTTTTCAGGCTGCCTCTTGATTCAGAAAGCATCAAGGCCAACTTGCTCTTCAAAGCGCCGATGGCGCATCCTTTTGTGACCTTTGACGGGGATCTTTTTTCCCGCCTCGGCATACAGTATTCTGAAAAAATGGTCTGCGCTCTTGATTACGAGCTTTACCTCAGGATATTTCTGCGTCATCCGCAGATGGCTTTTGCCAATGTGGATGATGTGCTCGGGTTTTATCGCAGGCATGACGCGCAGATTTCCACGGCCCGCAGTACCGAGCAGGCGCAGTATGCCTTCAGGGCGCAGATGCAGGTATTCCAGGCGCTGGGTGTTGCGCCTGGCAACCGCCTGATGATGCATCACCGCCATCTGCATGGCGGTGTCCCCGTTGAAACCGCTGAAGATATGTCTGGGCTTGTGGATTGGGCTGTCACCCTGCGCATGGCCAACGCAACCAGAAAACTTTTTTCGCCTGATATGTTCAATGCCCTGTTGTATGACCGGCTTGCAGCCGCCATGCAGCGCAGTCCGCATCTGGCGCAGCCCCACCTGTGGCGGCTGCAAAAGTGGAATTGTCAGCAATGACAGGGCCGCACCGATGGACCTCACGGGCCAGAACAAGGCATGACGCCTGCCGCAACCGTGCGCAATGAGGTAATGATGGATACCACTCTTCCTCCCCAGGAAAGCTTGCAGCCCCAGATGAGCGAAGCCGAAGTGGCCCTCATGGACAAATATACGCCGGATGGCTGCATTCTCGAATTTGGGGCCGGCGGAAGCTCGGCCTTTTTTGCAGAAAAAGGCGTACGCCAGCTGATCAGCGTTGAATCTGACAGAGAGTGGATAAACCGCATGCTGCTGGGCAACAGCACTCTGCGGGAATGGGCCAAGGCGCGGCGCTGGTGCCCCTTTCATGTAGAGATAGGGGCTACGGGCGAATGGGGATTTCCTCTGTCGCATGAGCCTGACGTGGCGTGGCTTAACTACCATCAGGTCATATGGGATGCCGTTGACGCCTCAAGTCTGGATTTTGTGCTTGTGGACGGAAGGTTCAGGGTTGCCTGCGCCTTGCAGCTACTGCTGCGCACCGGGGAGAAAACACCGCTGATCATGGTGCACGATTTTACGCCCCGTGAGTATTATCATGTGCTGCTTGAGTATTTTGACGTGGTTGAGCAGGCCGATACCGCCGTCATTCTGGAGCGCAAGACGCCAGTATCCTTTGCAGAAGTGGCTCTATGCGTGCAGCGGCATCAGTTTGACAACCGGTAGGCCTGTGCAGAACCGCTTGCAGACCGGCACCGTTTGAGGAAGGCGACCTGTCGGTATGGCAGGCCCAATAGCTCTTTTTTTGACCGCATCCATGCCCATCCCTGCAACTCACGGTGATTGCGCATAAAGGAGCCGCAATGTCTTTTTCGATCGATGTAGCCGCTATCCAGCGTACGGCGCTTGTGAAGGTGGATGGCGGCCTGGGCAGTCAAATGTGGCAATACGCCCTTTCGTTGGCTGTGGGGAAACACAGTTCCTTTACGGTAAAACACGATTTGTCCTGGTTTCGCCATTACGGCAAAGATATACGCGGGGTCGAAAACAGGTTTTTTATCCTTAACCGGGTTTTTACCAATATCAATCTGCGCTTTCCTTCTGAAAACGAACGCCTGTTCTTTCATATAGCTCTCAATCACTATCCCGACAGCATTTGCAATTTTGATCCTGATATCCTTGCCTTAAAACAGCCCACCTACCTCGGCGGCTATTATGTCAATGCGCAGTATGTAACCAGTGCGGAAAAAGAAATCCGCGAGGCCTACGTGTTTGCGCCGGCAGTGGAAGAGAGCAACCAGGCCATGCTGCAAACCATACATGCCGCGCCGATGCCGGTAGCCGTGCACGTACGCCGCGGCGACTACATTGGCTCAATGCATGAGGTGCTTACCACACGGTATTTTGAACGCGCCTTCAAAATTTTGGCAGCGGCGGTGCAGCCAAAGCCAACGTTTTTTGTTTTCTCCAACGGCATGGAGTGGACAAAAAAAGCCTTCGCCGGTCTTCCCTACGATTTTGTTTACGTGGATGCCAACGACAACGACAATGTCGCCGGGGATCTCTTTTTGATGACGCAGTGTAAACACTTCATCATCTCAAATTCTTCGCTGAGCTGGTGGGGGGCCTGGCTTTCGCAGCGGGCGGAGAATAAAACCGTCATCATGCCCAGCAAGTGGCGTGGCGGTAAAAGCCCCATCCCGGGAGAATGCATGCGAGTGGAAGGCTGGCATATGTGCCCGGTAGAATAACGGGCGCGCACCCTGTTTTTTGCATTTTTTGCGGCAACGATCAGCGATACTGGGGGATATGTGAAAAGTGAAGAAATGGCGCTGAAAGAACGGTTTCTTCTGCGGTTTCTGGAAGTGGCGGAGCAGCTGCAAGATGACGGGCGTTTCCTCTGCCGCAAGGAAGATCTGCACCCCTGTCTGAATGATGCGCAGGGCACAACCCCCTTTGACGCCCATTATATCTACCATACGGCATGGGCGGCACGCGTTCTTGCACGCACGCGGCCTGCAAGCCATATAGACATTTCTTCGAGCCTCTATTTTGTGTCTATCGCGTCGGCCTTTGTGCCCATCACGTTTTACGACTATCGTCCCGCCCCCCTTACTCTTGGCAACCTGCGCTGCAAGCGGGCCGACCTTACCAGCCTCCCCTTTGCTGACGAAAGTGTGGATTCACTGTCGTGCATGCACGTTGTGGAGCATATTGGCCTTGAGCGCTACGGCGATCCTTTTTCCCCGCAGGGGGATATTACAGCCATGCGCGAACTGGTGCGTGTTCTTGGCAAGGGGGGGCGTCTGCTCTTTGTTGTTCCCATAGGCGGGGTGGCAAAAATTCACTACAACGCCCACCGTATCTACACATACAGCGCGGTGTTAGAGGCCTTTGGCTCCCTGTGTCTTGAGGAATTTGCCCTTGTCACCGACAGGGGAGAATTCATTGCGCATGCCTCAGAAGCGGAAGCGCAGCAACAGAAGTACGGCTGCGGTTGCTTTCTTTTCAGAAAACAGAAGTAGCCTGCATGCCGCCTGAACTGCTGGAGGGGGATGGCTGCGTCAATGGGGCCTTCTGCACTGGCAGTGTTTTGGGATAGGAGCGACAGGAGAAGCCGGGCGACTTGTTTTGGATTTTGTCAGGGACTTACTGGTACAAGGGACTCATGGACCGCAGCAGGTTGATGAACAGGCCGTCCAGCCCCTGCACAAAGGATGCGATGCGGTCAGACATGATGACCATGAGCAGCCCCAGAAAGAAAAAGCCCACCATCACCTTGATGGGGAAACCAAATTCCATAATGGGTATCTGCGGCGAGGTGCGGGCCATGAGGCCCAGCGACACTTCAACCATGAACAGGGCCACCATGACCGGGGCTGCGATCTGCAAGGCCAGCACAAACATCTGCGACGCCAGATACAGGACCTGACGCAGCACCACGGGCCCGATAAACAAACCTCCCGGCGGCACCAGGTCAAATGAGGCCGCAAATCCCTTGATCATATACAGATGCCCGTCAAGACTAAGAAAAACGAGCAGGGACACCATCCACAGAAAAAATGCCGTGACGCCTGTCTGGTTGCCGGTGAGCGGATCGGCAAAGTTGATCATGGTAAAGCCCATCTGAAAGCCCAGCAGCTCACCGCCCGCCTGAATGCCCATAAACAGAAAATTGACGGCCATGCCAAGCACCAGACCCAGCACCATCTCTCCCAGCATCATGAGTGCCACGTCAAAGGGATGCGCAGGCAATGCGGCGGCTGGGAGCGTGAGGTGCGGCCATACGCCCAGGCAAAAAACAATGGTTATGGCCGCCTTGACCTGCGTGGGGATGTTGTTGGTGGAAAATACGGGCAGCATGAACATGACGATACTTACGCGCATCATGGTGAGCAGCAGGCTGAGCACACTGGCCGGATCGTAATTATAAACATCCATATATTAAGTTTTGCAAAAAGGTTGCCAAGTATTTCGTCACGCTTGTGACGCCCAAGGACAGGAGAGCGAATTGATTGGAGCGGCAAGCCTGAAATGGGTGTCACACGATACCAGCATCGAACGGTTCCCGGTATGGTTTGCTTGATGCGTTCTGTCCTGGGTACTACTGTGACGCACCTACTATCACTGCTGCAAGGGGATATTATGGCCATTCCCACATCGCGCACGCAAAGCGCGGCCACTGTCTGCATTGAAACCGCACTCTGCACTGGCTGTGGCCAGTGCGTTGCCGTGTGCAAGGATTTTGGCCTGCGGCTTGAAGGCGGCAAGGCCAGTCGTGCCCCCCAACCTCTTTTTGGCTGCGTGGGTTGCGGTCATTGCATGGCTGTTTGCCCCGTCGGGGCCATAACCGTGCGGGGTCGGGCGTTGGGGCCGGACGATGTGTTTCCCTTGCCGCCCAGGAGCAGCGCCGCGAGTTTTGATGCGTATTACGCCCTGTTGCGGCGGCGTAGAAGTGTGCGCGAATTTATGCCCGCCGAGGTGGAGCCCGGGCTGGTTGACCGCATCCTTGACGCAGCTCGCACCGCGCCCATGGGCGTACCACCTTCAGACGTCAATGTGCTTGTGCTGGACAGCAGGGAGAAAAACCGCGCCTTCACCAGTGATTTTTGCGCACACCTCAAAACCCTTGGCTGGCTCACTGCCCCATGGTTTCTTGCGCTCATGCGCCCATTCTGGGGCAAGGCCAATGACGGGCTGTTCCGCAATTTTGTGCGGCCTGCGCTGGCGGCGTTCACGTCTTCAATGGATGCGGGGAAAAATATCGTCACCTATGACGCGCCCCTGACCATGTATTTTTACGGTTCGCCCTGGGCAGACCCCGCGGATCCGCTGGTGGCCGCATCCCTTGCCATGCTGGCGGGCGAGGCTCTGGGCCTTGGCACCTGCATGATAGGTTCCATCCACCCTTTGTTGCAGTGGGGCGGCAGCGCTGCGCGTTTTCGCAAACGGCATGGCATCCGCTGCAAAAGCCGCGAGGGCGTGGTCGTGCTGTTTGGATATCCGAGCATCCACTATAGCAAGGGTATTGAACGGAGTTTTGCCTCGGTGCACAGGGCATAGACATCATTTATATAAAAAGCGCCGCAGGATATGTTTCTGCGGCGCTGGCAAATCTGACCGTGAGCTGATTGGAGCAAGGTTGCTCCGGCCCTTTATTTGTTCAGTTTTTCGGAAATAACTTCGCGTATGATCTTGTTCAAGCCGGGGAGGTCAGGCTTGGAAACCTGCCTGTCTGCCCCAACCTTTACGCCCTTTTCATACAGCGCATCGGTGATGAGCGAGGAGAACAGGATGATGGGCAGTGTGCTGAGGCCGGGGGTTTCACGGATTTTTGCCGTGAGCATGTGCCCGTCCATTTCCGGCATTTCAATGTCGGAAATAACCAGATGCACCACATCCGTAAGTTCCTTGCCCTTGGCCTGGGCTTCCTCACGGGTGTGCATCAAAAAATCCCAAGCGGCGCGCCCGCTGCCCACAGCCGTGACCTGAAAACCGGATTTTTCCAGCGATGACTGCATGACGTTGCGCAGCGAGCTTGAATCGTCAGCCACCAGCAGGTGGAACTGACCGGCACCTTCCACGGGAGAGGTGTCCACCTCAACCTGCGACATGTCCAGGGTGCTGTCGAGGCTGGCGAGGATTTTTTCCATGTCCAGAATAAAAAGTACGCGATCCTGAATACGCAGAACGCCCGTGATGCTTTCGCGCGAATATGTCTGCACGTACTGGTTCGGCGGCTCAATGCGATCCCAGGTCATGCGGTGGATGCTGGTGACGGAGGAGACCATAAACGCCGCCTGCACGCCGCTGAATTCGGTGACAATGACCTTGGTGTTTTCTTCCGTGGCCATTTCTTTGCCCAGCCATGCGGCAAGGTTCAATATGGGCAGCACCCTGCCGCGCAGATTGAACGTGCCAAGTACTGAAGGGTCGCACTTGCTGGGCACACTGGTGATATTGGGCAGGCGGATGATTTCAAGCACCTTGGCAACGTTGATGCCGTAATGCCCGCTGTAGACCTTGCCGTCCGGCTGCTTTTCATCAATGATAAATTCAATAATTTCAAGTTCGTTATTGCTAACGTTCAGCAAGCTGTTTTGCGACATGGCTTTCCATCCTGTGCTGCGGAAGGCGTGGCTTTCCACCGATATCGTGTGCTCCGTTTACGGGAACCGCTGTTGAGATGTATCGGCAGGATATGTATTCCCTTAAGGCCTATGTTCAAAAACCTATTTGCGCCCCTTCGCGGGCTTGGCGGCCTTGGGCGGTTCGCGCCGGGGGCAGAAGCTCAGCATTTCGCATGTGTCGCACAGGGGTTTGCGCGCATCGCACACTTCGCGCCCAAACCAGACCATGCGGTGGTTCACATCGCCCCATTCCTCGCGCGGAAAAAGTTTCATGAGGTCGCGCTCAATAGGTATGGGATCGGTTTCGTCCGTCAGCCCCAGGCGGTAGGCAATGCGTTTTACATGCGTATCAACAGCAAGCCCCTCGTTGATGCCGTATGCGCCAAACAGCACCACATTGGCTGTTTTGCGGGCAACGCCGGGGATGGTGACGAGGTCTTCAATGCTTTTGGGGATTTGCCCGTCAAAAACATCACGCACACGCCGCGCTGCCCCCAGCAGGTTTTTGGCCTTGCTGTGAAAAAATCCTGTGGGCCGGATGACGCTTTCCAGTTCTTCCAGCTGGGCCTCGGCCAGGGCGGCAGGGGTGGGCCAGCGGCGGAACAGCTCCGGCGTAACGGTATTCACCCTGGCATCTGTGCACTGTGCGGCCAGCACTGTGGCTACCAGCAGTTCCCATGCATTTTGGGCGTCCAGATGGGTGCGCGGGTGTGGATAGCGTTTTTGCAGGGCGGCAAGAACGTTCCGGGCCGTTGCCTGTGGGGATGATTTTACGCTCATGTCTCTTTATGCCACAGGGAGCGCATGCCCGCAAGCAAGGGCACTGGTGCGTGGCGCAATCCGTCGTGATGCAATCCCTTGCCCCGTTTGGATGCATATTGCACCCGTGGCTAGGGTTTGTTTTTTTTTCGGCTACGTGTAGCATGCCTATATGGAACACGAGGAAAACAGCAAGGTTTTTCTGGTCTATATGACCACGCCCACCCAGGAGGAGGCGCTGACGCTCGCGCGCGAGCTGGTGCGTCTGCGTCTGGCCGCCGGGGTCAACATGGTGCCCGGCGCGCAGTCGGTTTACCGCTGGAAGGGCGAGGTACACGAAGCCGGGGAATGCCTGCTTGTAGCCCAGGTGAGCGAGGCCGCATTGCCGGATTTTATGGCAAAGGCGCGCGCCCTGCACAGCTATGAAGTCCCCTGTGTGGTCGCCATGCCCATTGCAGACGGCCATCAGCCTTTTTTGCGCTGGATTACAGAAAACAGTCTGCCGCCCACGGCCTGACCAACTTTCATCCGTCACGTCATCAAGAGGAAACTATGTCCATCTATGTTTCAGGATCACTGGCTTTTGACCGCATCATGACCTTCCCCGGCAGTTTTCAGGATCACATCCTGATGGACAAACTGCACATGATCAACGTGAGCTTCATGGTGGACGGCATGGATGAACGGCGCGGCGGTTGCGCGGGCAATATTGCCTATTCTCTGGCCCTGCTTGGCGAAAAGCCCACCATCGTTGCCGCCGCTGGGCGCGACTTTGGCCCTTACGCCATTGTGCTGGAAAATATGGGGCTGCCTCTGGAAGGTATCCGCCGGGCGGAAGAAATCTTTACCGCCCTGTGCTACATCACCACCGACCTCAACAGCAACCAGATCACCGGTTTTTACCCCGGCGCCATGAGCCTCCCTGCCGATTACAGCTTCCCCGCCATTGATGGTGATAAGGACATTGCCATTATCTCCCCCGGCAATGTGGAGGACATGCGCCGCCTGCCGGGATTTTACCGCGAAAAGGGCGTTCCCTATATTTTCGACCCCGGCCAGCAGTTGCCCGTGCTTACCGGCAACGATCTGCTGGCGGCCATTGAAGGCTCCTTTGCCTGCATCACCAACGACTACGAACTGAACATGATCTGCAAGGCCACGGGCAAGAGCGAGGACGAACTGGTAGGCCGCACCCTGTGGCTTGTGACCACGCTCGGCGCCGACGGCGCGCTTGTGCGCGGCGCGGACGGCACGGAAACGCGCATTCCCGCTGTACCTCCCCGTCAGATTCTCGACCCCACCGGCGCGGGCGACGCGCACCGCGCGGGCCTGCTCAAGGGCCTGCTGCACGGGCTTTCCATGCCTGAAGCCGCCAAGATCGGCTCGGTGAGCGCCAGCTTCTGCCTTGAAAAAATGGGCACGCAGGAACACGAGTATTCACCGGAAGTCTTCCGGCAGCGGTATGAATCCGTGTTTGGCCCACTGCCCGCAGGCATTCTGGCTTAAGCGGCAGGCCGGCCCTTGCGGCAGACAATTTAAACGGGCTGTACCCCGGGGGTAAACCATGCAGAACAAGCTTCCAGAGGGTATACGGGTTCTGTTTGTGGCTGGTTTTGGCCCGGTGGTGGCCGACCCTGACGCAAGCGGCAAGCTGTACAGAAAGGTGCTGGGCCTGCCCCTGCGCCATGAAGAAGGTTACGAAGGCTATTGGCATTCCCAGTGTCTGGAGGGCGTAAAACATTTCGCCCTCTGGCCGCTGGAAAAGGCCGCGCTCTCCTGCTTTGGCGAGGAGGTCTGGCCGGAGCGCCTGCCTGTGCCGCAATCCTGGCTTGAGCTTGATGTGGAAGATATTGTTTCTGCCACGCGCATTCTTGAGCAGAACGGCTATGAGCTGCTCCTCCGGCTGAAGGAAGAACCCTGGGGGCAGACCGTCACCAGATTCCTCAGCCCAGAGGGTATACTCATGGCTGTTACGCACACGCCTTTTTTGCGCGAGGCGGCTTCGGCGGAGGAAACGGCCTGAGCAGGGAGGCGGCATGTACTACATTGCGCTGGTGGTATTTGCGGGCTGCATTGTGGCCCTGCAACCGCCCATTAACGCAGCCTTGAGCCGTACGGTGGGGCTGCTGGAAAGCGGGCTTATTTCCTTTGCCATAGGCGCGGTTTTTCTGGCTGTCCCCGTGCTGCTGATGGGGCGGGGCAATGTGTTCCGCGTAATTGAAACTCCTGTCTGGCAGTGGGCTGGAGGGGTGCTGGGCGCGTTCATG
Source organism: uncultured Desulfovibrio sp. (assembly GCF_902477725.1). Lineage (NCBI taxonomy): Bacteria > Pseudomonadati > Thermodesulfobacteriota > Desulfovibrionia > Desulfovibrionales > Desulfovibrionaceae > Desulfovibrio > uncultured Desulfovibrio sp. The sequence goes on from NZ_CABSIF010000006.1 coordinate 209,092, forward strand.
GTTGTGAGCACAACCATGGCCGCGCCGCGTATTGGCGTGCTGGCTACGCTGGTCGCCATGATTTTTGGCAACCTTGTTATGGCGGCCATTATTGACCACAACGGCTGGTTCGGCCTCAATACAATTCCTTTTGACTGGCGCAGAATGCTTGGGCTGGTGTTGGTGCTGGCGGGCATTGCCCTTGTGGTGCGCCGCTGATAATGCCTGCGGCGCGCGGCAAAAGGCTGGCGTTGCAGCAAAAATAAGGGAAAGAAATGCGCGTTGATGCAGTGCGGGAGTTTTTGGCCCGTCACGGTCTTGAAGAGGCATACCGGGAGTTTGAAGTTTCAAGCGCCACAGTTGATCTGGCGGCTCAAGCCATCGGCTGCGAGCCGGGGCGCATTGCCAAGAGCCTTTCCATCAGCGTCAACGATGCGCCGATGGTGCTGGTGGTCATGGGCACGGCCCGTCTGGACAACCGCAAGTTCAAGGACGCTTTTCACGCCAAGGCCCGTTTTATCAAGCCTGAAGATCTGGAGGCCCAGGTGGGGCATCCCATGGGCGGCGTCTGCCCCTTTGCCCTGCCCGAGGGCGTTGCCGTGTATCTGGACGAAAGCCTCAGGCGCTACGATCCTGTGTACCCGGCTGCGGGCGCGCCCAACAATGCCGCCAGGCTCACTCTGGCGGAACTGGAGCGGGTCACGGGCGGCGTGTGGGTGGACGTGTGCAAGAACGAAGAATCATGATTTTTTTTGCTGATACGCCCGTAGGATAATACTGCGTTGCGGCAGGTGCCGTGCGTGATCCTGCGGGCGCTGTATTTTTGACGTACCTGCGGGCGGGGCGTTCATCTGCGGATTGTTGCGTCAGAGCGGCCCCGGTGAGCTGGTTTTTTGCCCTACTGCCCAAAACCGCCGCGCCGTCTGTGGCAGCCGCCCACGCCGCAGCGTGTGCCGTGCCCGTCGCACAGTTCATAATCTCCGCCTTCTATGCGCAGCAGCTTGCCGTTCACCAGCGAGTCGGCCAGTTTTTTGCGCGCTTCCGCATAGATGCTCTGCACGGTGGTGCGGGCAATGCGCATTTTTTCAGCGCAAGCCTCCTGATTCATGCCCTCAAGATCAATGAGGCGCACGGCCTCATATTCGTCCACGGTCATGATGACTTCCTGCTGCACCTGCGGGGCGCTCTGCCCAAAACCCGGCAGCGGCCCAAAGTTGCGGTTTTCCGGCAGGCAGCAGACTTTGCGCCATTTTTTTGGTCTTGGCATGTAATCCTCTTGGGGGCCGTCCGGCAATGGCGCGCACAGGATGCGCACACTGGCCGGGCGGTCGTGCTCATTCATATGCGGGCACTTTAGCCGTTATTGCCCGCTGCGTCACTGCCTGCCGCAGGGCCTGCTGCGGGGCCGTTGCCCTGTTGCCTACCGCGACCCATACCGCACCCTTCGCCACGGCCCATGCTCTGGCCAGCTTCCTGACTGTTTGCGGCGCAGTTGCCGCCCCGGTTGCCATGTCGTTGCCCGTGGCGGCAGCAGCAGCGGCCTTGGCCCATGCCCATATTCTGGCTTGCATCCATTCCCTGATCTGCGGTCTGACCTGCGTCAGGCACTGCGCCCATGCCGCGACCTGCCGCGTTGGCAGCCTTGCCGCCGCATCTGCCCATACCGCGCCCTGTGCGCGAATCATTGCCCTCCGGCCCTGTGTGATCGAAACGAGGCATGTTACCCTCCTAATGTTGCCGTTATTGACATATGTCATAAATAGAAGTATGTGTGTTTTTGACATATGTCAATAATAAAAAATCAGACAAAGCTAATTTGCCTGAAAAAATGCTTCTGAAAGCAAACCATTCCGAGAGGACAATGAACCATGAGTGATTGCAATCATCAGTGCGGTTCCTGCGGTGAGCAGTGCAACGAGCGTAGCGAGGGGCAGGAGGCGCAGGTGGATTTTCGCGTCAAAACGCACCCCAAAAGCCGTGTTGGCAAGGTTATAGGCATTGTCAGCGGCAAGGGCGGCGTGGGCAAGTCGCTGGTCACATCCCTGCTGGCGGTAGCCCTTACCCGGCAGGGCAAACACTGCGCCATTCTGGATGCGGACATCACCGGCCCCTCCATCCCCCGCGTGTTTGGACTGACGGGCAAGGCCCATGTTGAGGGCGACGGCCTTGTGCCCGAGCGCAGCAAGGGTGGGGTGGACATCATGTCCATGAACCTGCTGCTGCCCGGCGATTCCGATGCCGTGCTCTGGCGGGGACCCATCATTGCCGGCGCGGTCAAGCAGTTCTGGTCGGACGTGGTCTGGCGCGATGTGGACTACATGTTTGTGGACATGCCTCCAGGAACAGGCGATGTGCCGCTGACCGTGTTCCAGTCCCTGCCGGTGGACGGTATTGTGGTTGTGACCTCGCCGCAGGAACTGGTGAGCATGATCGTGCAGAAAGCCATTGATATGGCGCGCCAGATGGATATTCCCATCCTTGGGCTGGTGGAGAACTACTCGTATTTCAAGTGCCCGGATAACAACAAGGAATACAAAATATTTGGCGAGAGTCACATTGACGCCGTGGCCCAGCGTTACGGCCTGAAGGTGCTTGCCCGCCTGCCCATTGACCCTGCCCTAGCGCAAGCCTGTGACAAGGGCGCCATCGAGGATGTCGACCAGCACTTTATGGACGGTGCATTGGCCGTGATTTCACATATGTAGGATCGCGTACAGCGTAGCGCCTGTGTGGCGTCTGTTGCGTATGGCCGCAGGGTGAGGGAGCCGTTGCACGGCTGGCCCCGCCTTGCGGCCATGCGCCTTTGCTGAATACGTAAAAAAGGGAGTATCTTTACCTTTGCTGCCATGTGTGCCTATGCTTGCCCAAACCAAGGAGCAACCATGCGTACATACCAACAATTCATCAACGGCAAATTGGTTTCCCCTACAGGCTTTGCAATGATTGAAGTGGAGAACCCCTCCACAGGCAAAATAATGGCCCAGACGCCCAACGGCGGGCGTGAGGACGGGCTGGCGGCGCTTGCAGCCGCGCACAGGGCACAGGATGCCTGGGCGGCGCTTCCGGCGGTGGCCCGCGCCGGATACCTTAAAAAAATGGCGGATCTTATCCGCAAGCACCGGCTGGAACTTGGCCGCATCCTCGCCGAGGAACAGGCCAAAACCCACCCCCTGGCCCAAGTAGAAATCGACCTCACCGCCGAGTATTTTGACTACTATGCCGGATGGGCGCGCATCTACGAGGGCGAGATCATCCAGAGCGACCGCCCGCGCGAAAACATACTACTGTACCGCAAGCCCATTGGCGTTGTGGTGGGCATCTGCCCGTGGAACTTCCCCTTCTTTGTCATGGCGCGCAAGGTCGCCCCCTCGCTGCTGGTGGGCTGCACCACGGTTATCAAACCCAGCAGTATCGCCCCGGCCACGGTCATGCATTTTGCCAGCCTGCTTACGGAACTGGATCTGCCCGCTGGCGTGGTAAACTTTGTCACGGGCGGCGGCAGCACCCTGGGTGAGGCCCTTTCTTCCAGCTCCATGACCGACATGGTCAGCCTGACAGGCAGCGTGGAGGCCGGACAGCGCATCATTGCCGCTGGCGCGCAGAACATCATCAAGGTTTCGCTGGAACTGGGCGGCAAAGCCCCGGCCATTGTCTGCGCCGATGCGGATATGGATCTGGCGGTCAAGGCCGTTACGGCCTCGCGCACGGTCTTCAGCGGGCAGGTGTGCAACTGCGCGGAACGCCTCTATGTGCACGAAAGCGTGGCCGACATGTTCGCCGAAAAACTGGCGGCTGCCTTTGCCGCCGTGCGGCTGGGCAATCCTTTTGACGATCCGGCACCTGACATGTGCAGCCAGATCAGCGCCGAGCATCTTGAAAAGATCAGCGGCATGGTCAAGCGCGCGGAAGCGGACGGCGCGGAAGCCGTTGTCGGCGGCGCGCCCGCAGACCGCGATTCCGGCTACTTCTATACGCCCACCTTGCTGCGCAACTGCCGCCAGGACATGGAAATCGTGCGTAACGAAGTGTTTGGCCCTGTGCTGCCCATGATGACCTTCCATGATCTGGATGAAGCCCTGGCCCTTGCCAACGACTGCGACTACGGCCTGACGTCCTCCATCTACACCACCAACGTATCCACGGCCATGGAAGCGGTGAACCGCCTGAAGTTTGGCGAGACCTACGTGAACCGCGAAAACTTCGAGGCCATGCAGGGCTTCCACGCCGGCTGGCGCAAGTCGGGCATTGGCGGCGCGGACGGCAAGCACGGCCTCATGGAATACCTCCAGACCCATGTGGCCTATATTCAATATTAGCGGGTAATTGCAGACATGCTAAAACAGACGAGGCCCCTCAGTGAGGGGCCTCGTCTATTTCATATCAGGGGCGGCTTGCTTACTTGGTAAACAGAATCAGCGCCACCATCTTGAGATCCGTGGAGCCGGTATTGAGCAGGGCGTGGCTTTCACCATCGTTGCACACGGTCACGTCGCCGGCTTTGACGGGGGCTTCAACGCCGTTGTCGTTGTACATGCCTTCGCCTTCAAGGATATAGTATATCTCGATTTCGCCGTTGTGCTTGTGGTTGCCCACGGCACAGCCGGGCTTGAGAGTGCCGATGTTGAAGAGGCGGCCTTTGCCAGCCAGCCCGTTCTCATTGACTATCTTGGTAAAGTGGATGGCGCCCGGCCCGCCAAAAAGTTCCTTTTCAAAGCATTCCAGAGCATCAGCGCGGTTGATCATGGTGTTCTCCTGTGGTTCGGGCGCGGATGCGCCGGTTAAAACTGGGCTGCAAGAGCGTGTTTCCTTGTTTTGCAAGGTCCGCCCGCAATGCCCGCGTGATAACCGGGCATTGCTGCGGCGATCATTCGCGCGGTAGGCGCTTAGTTGGTGTTCTCGTCATCGTCCCCGTCATCGGGGGCTGCGGCTGGCGCATTTTTGGCGTCCGGCTTGCCCTTGGCACCGGCAGGTAGCACCTTGCGCGGACGGCGCGGCGCGCGTCTTTTGCTTGCGCGCGTCTTTGTCGGCGGTTGAAGCGCCCTTGTGCGCGGCGGCAGTTCCTTGATGTTCACATCAAGCTGCGGGAAGGCGATTTCAATGCTCTGTTCGCGGAATTCGCGTTCGATTTCCACGCGGATGTCCGAAGCTGTGGAAACAGATACGTCATAATCCCGCACCCAGAACTTCAGGCTGAAATCAAGTGTGCTGGCCCCAAAATCCGCAAAGGCCACGCTCGGCGGGGGATATTTGAGCACGTTGCTGTTGGCGTTGGCCGTGGCCAGCAGGATTTTCATCACCGCATTGGCATCGGAGCCATAGGCCACGCCGACCTTGATTTCCCTGCGCACGGTGCGGCTGTTGCGCGTCCAGTTGATAAGGCGGCTGGCCACAAATTCCGAGTTGGGGACAATGATCAGGGCATTGTCAAAGGTTTCCACCATGGTAGCGCGCACGCTGATTTTGCGCACGCGGCCCTGAGTGCCGCCCACTTCCACCACATCGCCCGCCTGGAGGGTGCGGCTGAAGATCAGTATCAGACCCGACAGGAAGTTATTGACGATGGTCTGCATGCCGAAACCGATACCGACAGAAAGACCACCGGCTACCATGGCAAGGTTGCTCAGTTCCATGCCTACGGCGCGCAGGGCGAACAGGCCGAAGCAGCACCACAGCGCATAGGTAAAGGCCGTCTGCATGGGAGGAATGAGCGTGGCGTCGATAGCCAGCCCCTGTTTGGGCAGTCGCGCCAGAAAGCGCGAACCCATGGCAACGGCCGTGCGCGTGAGGTAGAACATGGTGATGATAAGCAACAGGTGCACAACATTGAACTGCGTTGCGCCCACATTGACGCCGCGCAGAACATAATGCTGGAGCAGGTACATGCCGCCGGGCAATGTGCCAACCCACTGCGAAACCCCCACAAAGGCCGCAACCAGCACCACAGGGGCGGAGAGCGCCACGGCAAGGTGAGCAAGGGCTGCGCGTACGCCTTCCTGAGGCAGCTTGTCGTTGAGGCTGCTGACAAGAGACATGCCGCCCATGCAGAGTTGCAGGGCCAGCGAGCAGGAAACAAAGAGCAGGTACAGCACCATGCTGTAGATGTGCAGCCCGGCCAGGGTCAGCACAAGGCATATCCACAGCACAATGGGTTCGCATTCAAGCACGCTGGTTTCCACATGCATGGGGCCAAGATCAAGCTTGGGCCTGAGGTGCTGCCGCACGATGGAAATGATGACGATGCACAGCCAGATAACCAGCACCAGAGGCTTGGTCAGCGGCAGATAAAGCAGTACGTATGAACACAGCGTTGGCTGGATAAGTATCCAGAAGGGCGGCTTTTGGCGCGGCACCTCGGGGTATTTCAGCAGGCGCAGGTCCCATGCCAGATGTATCTGGGCCACAATGAGGCACAAGTTGCCCAGGGCCAGAAACAGTCGGAAGAACTCGCCGGATGCGGACATGGAACTGCCAAGAAATGCCAGCCCCACGCACAGCCAGGGCAGACTGACGCGGAAAACATGCCGCAGGGTGCTGTTTTCGTCCTTGTCCTGCGCGGCCCAGCGGCGGTACAGCAACACGGTGAGCACGCCGGTAAGCAGCAGGCCGAGGATAAAGCGCAGCACCGCCGTGCCCCAGCGCTCAAGCGTGACAGGAACTTCCACAGGCAGACGCAGGATCATGCCCTGAACGGAATAGTGCATCTGCCGCCCAAAGGCGGCCCATGCATCGGGGCTGAGCCAGGGCACCGGGCTTTGCAGATAATAGTTCTTCCATAGCAGGGGGATCTGGGCGTTGATCTCTTCCTGCATTTTTTCCAGCCGTTTGATAAGCGCCAGAGCAGGGGCAAGGGCCGAGTCGTACTGCGCCAGCACGGCTGTAAGGCGCAGCCGGGTGAGCGCCAACGTTTTGCCGTATTCCTGCATTTCAGGGCTAAGACTGCCATCGTGCAGGTCTTCAGGCATGCTGTCGGCCAGATAGCCCACGCGTTCCAGCAGGGCCTGGGCTTCGGTGCGCGCAGCCAGCACAGGGTCAAGCACCTTGCGCAGATCAAGCACCGTGGCCGTGATGCGACGGCTGACAGCTTCAACAGGGTTGGGCCAGTTTTTATACGTATTGAGCAGCACCAGCAGGCGCCGCGCTTCTTCCATAAAGGGCTGAACCTTCTGGCTCAGATTGGTTGACCGCTGGGCAAAGGTATCACCCATGGCCGTGGCCTTCTGGGTGATTTCATCGAGCATGGCCTTTTGCCCGCTCCAGACCATTTCCCAGGGATCGCGCAGGGGCAGGGTGGCGATGGCGGGTTCTTCGTTGGTGTCAACCTTGCCCTCAGCCTTGTCGCCAGCCTTTGGGTCGGCTTTTGCGTCGGCCTTGGCATCGGCTTTTGCGTCAGCCTTGGCGTCTGCTTTTGCATCAGCTTTTGCATCGGTTTTGGCGTCAGTCTTGGCGGCGGGCTTGTCGGCCTTGTCAGGTTTGTCTGCTTTGTCTGCTTTGTCTGCTTTGTCAGCCTTGTCGCCCTTGGGGGCGTCCTGTTTGGCGGCATCGGGTTTGGCAGTATCAGGCTTGGCAGTGTCTGCCTTGGGGGAATCCTGTTTGGCGGCGGGGGTCGGTTCCGCCGCAAATACGGCGGGAGAGGCCAGGGCACAGCACAGGGTCAATAAAAGGGCGGTTATCAGCAATTTGGGTGCGTGCATGGAATCCTCAGATTACAGTCGGTTGTCCCTGAAGGTGGATGCCCTTCCATACGTCAAGAAAGGCCGTTTGAAAAGGCCGCGGTCTTTACAAGGTGCCGGACGGGCGGCATAGTCCGGGCATGGAAAACGGCATCAATATCCCGCCTGCCGGGCTGGAAAACAGCCCTGTCGCCGCCCCGGCTTCATTGCCCGTGGCCTTGTTGCAGCAAGAGGATTACCATGATCCCGGCTTGGGCAGGGCTGTGGGCGGCGTCATGGACGCTGCCCGCCTGACGGAGCTTTGCCCCTTGCGCCCCGGTGCGCGCGTACTGGTAAAGCCCAACCTTTTGCTGGCAAAACCCCTGGCTTGCGCTTCGCCGCAGGTTGTGGCCGCCGTATGCGCCTGGCTTATGGATCACGGGGCGCGAGTGCGTGTGGCGGATTCGCCGGGTTTTGGGCGTGCGGCCTCCGTGGCCCGGGCTGTGGGGCTTGAGGCGGCTTTGCGCCCTCTGGGCCTTGAAGTTGAAGAGATCGGCCCTGCGGAGCCGGTGCCTCTGCCCCTCGAGGGAGAAGCGGCGCAAAAGGCTGGTTTGCAGGCGGGCGGATCGCGCTTTCATGTGGCGCGTCTGGCGCTTGAGAGCGATTTTATTGTGTCGGTTCCCCGGGTCAAGGCCCATGCGCAGATGCTGGTGACGCTCTCCGTCAAAAACTGTTTTGGTTGCGTGCGCGGCCTGCACAAGGCTTTTGCCCACGCCCGCGAGGGGCGCGACCCCCTGTTTTTTGCCGACTGCCTTGCCGCGCTATGGGCGGCCTTGCCCCCTGTTGCCGCAGTTGCGGACGGCGTTACGGCCATGCACGTTACAGGGCCGAGCAACGGCAGCCCTTATGCACTGGGCGTGGTCGGGGCCAGCGCCTCAGCCGTGGCGCTGGACGAAGCGCTGTATGCCGTATTGGGCCTTGCGCCGCAGGATGTGCCTCTGGGTGCGGCCTTGTGCCGCCGCCAGGCCTGGGGCAGCGCCCCGGCAGAAGGGCATGACGGCATTCGGGCTGTCTTTCCCCTGCGAAGTCCCGGGGATTTTTCATCCGAAGGATTTCAGTTGCCAGCGGAGCTTTCGCACACGTCCTTTCATCCTGCCCGCTTTGTACACAGTTGTTTTCGCCGCATTGTTGCGGCGTTCAGAAAATAGCCGCCAAGGAGCCTCATATGCCCAGAATCCTGCCTGGAGAAACGGATATTTATGCCATCACGGATGCCGGTCTTTCACTGGGAAGGCCGCTTGAAGAAGTTGTTTCCGCCCTTATGGGGGCGGGTGTGCGCATTTTGCAATATCGCGAAAAAAAGCTGAAATCCGGTGCCATGCTGGAGGAATGCCGCCTGTTGCGGCGGCTGACCAAGGAGGCCGGAGCCTGCTTTATCGTCAACGACCACGTGGATATCGCCATGCTGGTGCAGGCCGACGGCGTGCATGTGGGGCAGGAGGATTTGCCTGTCCCCGACGTGCGCAGCCTTGTGGGGCCGGAAATGATCGTCGGCCTTTCCACCCATCTGCCGGAACAGGCCCGGGAAGCCCGCAGCCTTGGCGCGGACTACATCGGCGTGGGGCCGATCTTTGCCACCAACACCAAGGAAGACGTGGTTGATCCCGTTGGGTACGAGTATCTGGACTGGGTTGCCCGCAATGGGGATTTGCCCTTTGTGGCCATTGGCGGCATCAAGCGGCATAACATTGCGGAAGTCGCGCGACACGGTGCGCGCTGCTGCTCGCTTGTGAGCGAACTGGTCGGCGCGCCCGACATACGCACCAGAGTGGAAGATGTGCGCAAGGCCATGCGTGAAGGCATGGTGGGGTAGGGCCTGTTTCTAAATAATTCTTTTGGCCGATCACTGCGTCATCCAGCATTTTTTACTCCAGTCATGGACAAAAAGCGCTGCTGTCTTTATCCGTAGCTTCCTGCGTCGCAACGGCTAAAGCGAGTCCACTCCTGTCGTAAAAAACACTGTTTTCCTTGTCCTCGGCGCAAAATCTTTTATTTAGAAACAGCCCCTAGATGTAATGTTCCAACACGTTGTTCACCCTCCCTAAATCGGTAAAGCTGGAGTTACCAGACAACAACAAACCGAGTGAAGGGAAGGGTGAGCAACGTGTTGACACTCTACACCTGGAGCGGGCCAGCCCCAAAAAAAGTGGCGGCACACGCTGTTGCGTATGCCGCCATCTATGATTCAGAACGCATGGTGTGCTATTGCAGCGCCTGGCCCACTGCCCTGTGGTAGCCGCGCATGCGGCGACTTTCGAGGCGTGAGCGTTGCAGCTGCGACCTGATTTCGCTGTGCGCCCTGGTGGCAAGTTCCGTCAGTTGATCCTGCACACGGGCCAGTTCAATCAGGTGAGTTTTGTACTGGTCGGCCTGGCTGTCTTCCAGCATGTGCCAAGCCATGCTGGTCACTTCGCCCCGCCTTTCGGCAAGCTCGACCGCCCTGTCGTATGCGCCGTCCTCCAGTGCCGCCATTTCCAGGCGGGCAAGGTTCAGCGCTTCATCAAGAAGGCATACTCCCTGATTCATGCAAGCTCCTGAGGCCTATTGGGCCATGTGTTCGGCAACCTGCTTGTGCAGAATCTCGCTGGTGGCGCGCCAATCGTCGCACAGCGGGATGAATTCATATTCAAGCAGGTCTGCCAGAAGAATCCAGTCTTCGTTTTCCAGCACGTCGCCCATTTCAGAAAGCAAGCTGGAAAATTTTTCGGTTTTTTCGGCAAAATCGGGCAGAGCGCCATCCGTGTAGTTGGTGCGCAGTTCGCCCAGCATGCCCATGAAGTCGCGGGTCACGTCCAGCAGATCCTGAAAAAGTTCCAGGGCGTCCGTGTCAGAGGCGGCGCGGAATAACCGGGCCACTTCGCGCGAGCCGTGGGCCATCATCTGGGCAACCTTGCCCAATTCGGCGGACATATCCACAGCCATTTCAGCCATGGGCACGGAGCGCACCTCAATGGAAGAAATTTCGGAGCAGGCGATGTCTTCGGCCTGATGCGGATAGATCTCGGAAAACGCTTCGTTGTTTACCAGAACGTCCGTTACCACGCGGTTGACCATCTGGTCTTCCTGCATGACATCCTTGAGCAGTTCTTCAAGGTTGGCAAAGGTAGAAATACTTTTTTCGCTTTGTGAGCCGTCTATGATTATCATTCCAGTTCCCTCCTCTCCCCACAGGGAAGATTTTACCGTAATGTGTTCTGAGTATATTTAAGCAAATGACGTGCCATCGGTAAATTTATGGCGCCAGATAACGAAATGCGCGCCAAGCTGGGCAGTAAGCTCCAGCAGGTCGTCCAGCCGGTCGCCGCGTTCCTGGCGCAGTTCACGCCAGAAGGCTCCCAATGAGCGCAGCTCGGGGCAGGCATCAAGAACCGTTTGCAGGCGTTCGCAATTACGCAAAAACAATTGCCCTGCCTTGGGGCTCCTGCCCAGCAGTTGCCCTTGTTGCGTAAGCATTTCAAAAAGTTGTGCGGCCTGCTCCAGCGATGCCGCCATGCGTTGCGCAAATCCGGCAGAAAACGCGGCAGCCGGGCCGTCCACATGTGCTGTGCCGTGCGCAGATGCTGAAGGGGCATTTTCTTCAGACAGACAGGTGTCTGCGCTCTGTTGCTCCACAGCTGCGGGCCGGGCGGCATCGTCCAGTTCGTCAAGTATCTGACGCCAGAAAATCCGCTGCTGCGCAAGCCATAGGCTGCGATCTTCGGCGGCGTGCCTCGTAAGGCAGCGCACGGTCATAAATCCCTTGTCGTCCTGCTCCGTCAGCCATACGCGGGCCTCGTGCCCCACAAGGTCGAGTGGGGCGGCATCCCAGCGGCCAGCGTCAAGCCACGACAGGGCGAGGGATTCCACGCTCCGGGGGCTGACATGCGTCACACACGCCAGATTATTGGGGCAGGGGCGGCCAAAGGGGCAGGGATGGCAGGGCAGGGCAGGTTCCAGGCAGCAGCATCCGGGCAGATAGGGGCCGGTGTCGCAGGGCTGGGCCGTGGCAAGGAATATGGCCAGGCAGGGCACCCCAAGGCCAGCAGCTAGATGCATGGTGCCGGTATCGTTGGTAAACAACAATTTTGACCGGCGCAGCAAAGCCGCCAGTTGGGTAAGATTGGTCTTGCCCACGGCATCCACCCAATGGCTTTGGGCAGCCTGTGCATAGGCCTCGGCCAGCGGGCGTTCGGCAGGTGAGCCAAGCAGCACCGGGCAGAGCTTACGCTCGCGCCACAGCCGGTCGCCCACCTCGGCAAAAAAATGTGCGGGCCACTGCCGCCGTGCTTCACTTGCGCCCAACTGCATGGCCACAAAACCGCATGTCTCTGGCGGAGCCCCGGCAAGCAGGGCATCCGCCGCATCCTGGGCATCCTGCGGCGGATCGGCCAGCCCTTGGCGAGTCTGCACGGCTGCGGCTGCTGGTGTGTGCGGCGCGCCAACCATGCGGAACATATCCGCAATATTGAAGGGAGCGCTTAGACGGTTTGTAGCGCCGCTGTTCAGGAATGTGGACCAGATGCCCCTGTTCTGCCCAAAACCGTGCGCGTCAAGGCAGAAACCGCGAATTTCGGCCTGCCCGTCCGCCTGCCCGCCAGCCAGCAGGCCTGTGAGCAGCCGCGCAGGCAGGGTGGTAGTCAGGTTGACAACGCAGCCGGGCCTGGCTTCGCTCCTGACGGCGCGGGCAAATTCCAGCAGAAGGGCCGTTGCAATGCGCCAATCCTTGTCCATGTCGGCCATGAGCCGCGCGCCGGGCAGGGGCCAGGTGCGCTCCACATGGCGCAGCAGGGGCTGGGCGCTGGAGAAATTGTCCAGACACACCAGATGTACAGTCTGGCCCTGACGATGCAGATCCTCAATGAGGGGCTGGCATTGCAGAAGGTCGCCAAATCGCGTCAGGTTGATGACCAGTGTGGTGCCTGAGCGGTCAGCCGCAGAGCTGGTGGTCTCCATTGCTTGGCCGCCTTATGCCAGCGCCGAGGTTTTGCCGCCGTTCAGAAGGTTCAGGGCCAGGGCCTTTTCCTGCTTGAAGCGGTTGGCCACGGCTGCCTGAATATTGCTGTCGGAAGATCCAAACTGCCCCACGCGTATGTTGTACACGTTGTTGATGAGGTTGCGTTCATAGGCCGCATCGGTCGGTTTGCCGCTCATGGCGTGCGCCCGCTCGAAAATGCGGGCCGCGCCCGCAGGGCCGTGCTGCACGGATGTGCTCCAGATAACCTCGCGCATGGCTGTGGAAACCTTGTCGGGGTTCAGCCCGATGCGTTGCGCAATGGAATCCAGTGCGGGTTTGTAATGGCTCTGACGCACAAAGGCCTCCTGAAGATCCTCAAAACGCTGCGGCTGTTCGCTGGCGATGGCGCGCCAGGTGTCGGGCATGGCGCCCTTGCGGCTGCCGGTATTGCCGGGGCCGGAGGAACGCAGGCGCTTGGAAAGATCAGGCGCTTCTGTATCCAGAAAATCCAGAAAATCCTTCAGGCTGCCCGCGCGTGACGATACCTGATACTTACCGTAGGAGGTGCCGCCGTTGCGGTCATAGCCCACGGCGGCAATGCCGTCGCTGCCAGACTCAAAGCGGGCTGAAAGCTGACCGAGCTCCATGTCCTCGACCTTATGCGAGGCCTTGGTGCGGGCCTGAGCCTGGGGCTGGGTGCGCGAATGGACAAAATCGCCCATGCTGAGCCCCTTGACGCGGTTGTCCATGGCGCTGGTCATGGAGCGCAGATGCCGGGCAGTACCCATGCTGCGGGCAAGATCAAGGGTGGAGTTGCCGCCGGATACTGTTTGCATGAGGCTGTCAATGGCCTTGGTCTGCCGCATGTCGGTTTCTGCCTTGCTGAATACCTGCGTGCGGGCAAGATCGCTTGGCGAGCGCCCTGCCAGTACCATGCCCTGCTGCCCCATGTTCCCGGCCAGGGCCATGCCTGTGCGCTGCGTTTCGGCAGTGCTGGCGTTTTCCGCATTGGTGGTCTGGCCGCTCATGATGTTGGCAAAGGACGCGGGGTTTCCGGCCTGCGCAGGCGCAGTGCGGCGTGGAGCTCCCGCCTGGGCCTTTTGTGCATCAGATGGGGGGCGGATCAGAAAATTGGAAAGTGCCATGTGTTCCTCCTGCGGGGCTGAGGCTCCGCGTTGAGGAAAAAGCAAGTACAGTGCCAACTCTGGATATGCGCGGGTAAAACGACAGGTTATATTTTGCGGATCGGGCCTGCGCCGGAATGCTGACGCTGGCGCAGGAACCAGTCCGGGCCGCCGTCAATAACAAGGGCAACCGACTCTGTCGGTTGCCCTTGGGAAAGACAATGGGGTGGGAGTCAGGCCGGGCCTTCCGCGCGGAAGCAGCTACTGCTTGGCGGGTTGGGTTGGTGCTTCTTCGGTGTTGGCGCGGTGAACGGAAGTCGCCAGTTCCTTGGCAAGGGTTTCGGCAAAGACCGGGGGCATGCCCGCGCCCGTCTTGAATTCCTGATGGACGAGCAGGGCAATGCGCATCTGGCTGCTGCCAACGGCATTGCGTTTGCCAATGTTTTTGAGGTTTGTGCGGCGGGAACCCTGAGTGCTGGGGACATGGCGCTGCACCAGCAATACATCCGCCACCATGGCGGTGCCGCCCTTGCCGCTCAGTTGCGAGGGGGCGTCATACCCGGCAGTCACCACCTGACGGGCGGTTTCCGGTGCGGTTGTTCCGGCAGCGAGCACTACAATCTGAAGAATGTAGCCAGCCTCGCTGGGGTTTGGCACTACCGTGTAGCCCTTGCGTTGCAGCCATGTTTCCACCTGGGTGCGCAGGCCGAAAATCTTGTTGGTATTGTCGCGCACGTTGACATAAACCGCCGGATGGATGTTCACATCGGCTTCCGGCTCCTCAATCTGGCCCTGGCGCAGCACTTCCACACGTGCGGCGTCCGCCGGTTGGCGCACGCACCCGCACAGGGAGGCAAATGCCAGGCACAGCATCAGAATATAACGGATAAAGGACATACGGCTCCTTTGAGATGCCGCCGCCAAAAAGGCGCGGATCTGAGTTGTATTCGGGGGGGGGAGATAGTATTTGCGACCAGCCTCGCCGGGCGAGGGCCGGAATGCGGATAGCGTTGGCGCGAAATCAGGAGCGCAGCGACTCGAGAATTTTTCGGCTTAATGTGTCCTCTAGGGCGGGCAGGATTTCCTCCTTGCCCATGTTGGCTCCTTCAGCGCGCACCGTGGTGCGGTGCATGTCCGCATCTGACGGTTCCCGTCCGTTGCGGCCCACGCCTACAAGAGCTTTCATTCCCCATATTTTGCTTTTGCCGGAACTGTCCAGCAGGGCCACGCCCAGGCCAAGGGCCGCTCCGGCACCTGCCCCCCAGGCTGCCCCGCTTCTGCCGCCGGTTGTGCCGCCAAGCAGCACGCCCAGCATGGCTCCGGTGGCGGTTGAACCCAGGGCATGTCCTGCGCTCACAGGCGCGTTGCGCGAACCCAGAGGGTAGATGTCCTCCACCTTCACGCGTATGAGCAGGTCTGCCTTTTGCGCCGAATCGGCGGGGGTCAGATCTTTTTCGCTCTGTAAATAACTCGTGAGCATGGATTCAAAGTCGGCGTTAAACGAGGCGTCGCCGCCGCTCACTGTCACGTGCACGGTCTGCCCTTTGCGCACCTGCACACTTTGCAGCGGCGCATCAGAAACGTCTGCATCTCTGCTTGGCTGCGCTTCGGAATCTGCGGCAGGTGGGGTGCCCGGCTGCTCCTGATGCGTGGCGCAACCCGCGCCAAAAGCAAGCAGGGTCAGCAGGCACAGAACAGCGGCAAAGTTACGTGGCAGAAAACAGATTGGCATATGCTTCCTTGCAATTTTGAACGACACTATCATAAATAGCGCAGATTGGCCTTGCTGTCCAGTTTGGCACGGTTGGCCCCAGGGTAAGCGGTGTTGGCGCATGGCACTGAGACAGGTCGGGACTTGACAAATGCTTCGTACTTGACGCTATTGGTTGTGTCGCGCATGGCCGCCAACGGGGCGTTATGGCGCTGCAATGGATTTTGGCAACGAAAAATAATCGTTGCGAGGGCGTGTTGCGTTGCGATTGCACGTAAGAAAAATTGCGCGAAAACGCCGCGCTGGCAACCATATAAGTGACGGTGCAGGGTGCGGGCGGCAGCCACGCGATGGCGTGAGCGTTAACAGGGCCGCGCGTCTTTTGCCGGCAAGCACGAGATAACCGAGGGGCAGCATGGGCAAACAGCTTATCATTGTGGAATCACCCGCCAAGGTGAAGACCATCAAGAAGTTTCTGGGGCCGCAGTACATGGTGCAGGCCAGTGTTGGCCATGTGCGCGACCTGCCGTCCAGCTCGCTTGGTGTGGACGAAGCCAACGACTTTGCGCCGCACTACGAGGTTATAGACAATAAAAAGAATGTGGTCAGCGAACTCCGCGCTGCCGCTTCCAAAGCCGATACCGTATATCTTGCGCCCGACCCCGACCGTGAGGGAGAGGCCATTGCCTGGCATGTAGCGGAGCTTATCCGCGACAAAGCCAAGGACATCAAACGTATCCAGTTCAACGAGATCACGGCCAAGGCGGTGAAAGAAGCCCTGGCGCATCCGCGCGAGCTCAACGGGCATCTTTTTGACGCCCAGCAGGCCCGCCGTGTGCTGGACCGTCTGGTGGGCTACAAAATTTCGCCCCTGCTGTGGAAGTCCATCAAGCGCGGTATTTCTGCCGGGCGTGTGCAGTCAGTGGCCCTGCGCCTCATCGTTGAGCGCGAGGAGGCCCGCGAGGTCTTCAAGCCCGAAGAATACTGGCTGTTCAAGGCTCTGCTGGCTGCGGACGTTCCGCCGCCCTTCAAGGCCGAGCTTGCCAAGGTGGGCGGCAAAAAGGCTGTGGTCAGCAATGCGGCCCAGGCCAAGGATATTGAAGACGCCATGGCGGGCAAGCCCTTTGTGGTGGAAAGCGTGGAAGAAAAAGAGCGCGAACGCGCTCCGCAGCCGCCTTTCATTACCTCAACCTTGCAGCAGGCTGCCAACCAGCGCCTCTCGTACACGGCCAAGCGCACCATGAATATTGCCCAGCGTCTGTACGAAGGCGTTGAACTGGGCGACAGGGGGCTTACGGCCCTCATCACTTACATGCGTACCGACTCCACACGCATTGCCGATGAAGCCCGCGATGCGGCCAAGGCCTTTATTGAAGGCAGTTTTGGCAAGGAATATCTGCCCAAGCGGGCCAGGGTCTACAAGGCCAAGGGCGGCGCGCAGGACGCGCATGAAGCCATCCGCCCTGTTGACGTGGCCATCACGCCAGATGAGGTGAAAACTCACCTGCCGCCGGAGCAGTACAATCTTTATCGGCTCATCTGGTCGCGCTTTGTGGCCTCGCAGATGGCCGGGGCGCGCTTTCACGACACCACGGCCAGTATTGCCTGCGCGCATACGCAGTGGAAAGCCAAGGGCGAGCGCCTGTTGTTCCCCGGTTTTCTGGCGGCCATGCCGCGCGGCAAGGATGAGGCGGACGCTGAGCTGCCGCCCCTGACCGCTGGGCAGACGCTCACGCTCGAAAAGCTCGACAAGGAACAGAAGTTCACCCAGCCCCCGGCCCGCTTCAGCGAAGCAAGCCTTGTGCGCGAGCTGGAAGAACTGGGCATCGGGCGTCCTTCAACCTATGCGGCCATTATTTCCACCCTTCAGGACAGGGAATACGTGAGCCTGAAGGAACGCCATTTTGTGCCCACCGACCTTGGGCGCGTGGTATGCACCCAGCTTGTGGAGCATTTCGGCAAGCTCATGGACGTGGGTTTCACCGCTCAGATGGAAGAAAACCTGGACAAGGTGGCCGAAGGTCAGGAACAGTGGGTCGAACTGCTGCGGCGTTTTTCGGAAGATTTCAATCCCACGCTGGCGGCTGCGTCCAAAAATATGAAGAGCCTCAAGGGGGGCATGCCCGCGAACCTGCCCTGCCCGGAGTGCGGCAAGGATCTGCTCATCAAGTTTGGCAAGGCCGGGGCTTTTCTGGCCTGTTCGGGCTATCCGGAATGCCGCTACACCAGCAATTTTGAACGCACGGAAGACGGCACCGTGGAAGCCGTGGCCCAGGAAAAACCCCAGTATGAAAAGGTGGGGGACTGCCCGCAGTGCGGCAAAGACCTGGTGATCAAGAAGTCCCGCACGGGCAGCAGCTTCATTGCCTGCACGGGCTATCCCGATTGCAAGTACGCGGCTCCGCTTTCCACCGGGGTGCCTTGCCCGCGTTGCGGCAAGGGCTCGCTGGTTGAAAAAAGCACCAAGCGCGGCAAGATATTCTATTCATGCGACCAGTACCCGCAGTGTGATTTTGCCCTGTGGGACAAACCCGTGCCCGGCCCCTGCCCACGGTGCAATTCGCCCTATCTGATTGAAAAGAAAAGCCGCGATGGCGCAAAGGTCATCTGCCCTGTCAAAGGGTGCGGCTATGTGAAGGAGGATGGAGATGGGTAAGAAAAACGAGGCCTCTCTGTTGCCTTCAAACGGCGAAGGCCCCAAGGGCACGCCGGAATCTCTGGTGACAACCCCGTGGGAAGACACGCTTGAAGCCCGCGCCGCGGCCCTGCTGACGGGGGGCGAACCTCTGGTGCTTGTGACTGTGGTGAGCCGCACAGGCTCTGCCCCGCGCGAAGCCGGAACCCGCGCCCTTCAGACGCGCAACGGATTTGAAGGAACAGTGGGCGGCGGCCTGCTTGAAGCCCGCGCCATGGAAGCGGCCCGCAACAGCCTTGCAAGCGGCCTTTCTGCGCGTGTTTCGTGCGACATGAGCGGCTTTACGCCCAACAGCGACATGATCTGCGGCGGCGGTATGGAAGTACTGTGCGAGGTGCTCGCACCACGTCAGGCTGAAATGTTCGCCCTTGCGGCAGAGGTGCTGCGGCTGGGCGGTCGGGGCGCATGGCTGGTTGAACTGCGCCAGGACGGCGTTTCGCTGCATGGCGAGGCGGAAACCCCGCAGCGGCGGCTGTTTGTGGACGCCTTGCCGGAGCATGCCGTTCAGCCCGAAGGCGTGACCCTGGGGCTGGACGCGGTAAACTCCCAGCTTGAGACGCGCAAGGGCCGCCCTGGCCTGGTAGACGTGGACGGACGCATCTTTTACGTGGAACCTCTGGATGCGCCACCTGTGCTCCTGCTGTGCGGCGGCGGGCACGTGTCGCTGGAAGTTGCGCGGCTGGCCCATTCTTGCGGCTTTGTGGTGGATGTGGTCGATGACCGCGAAGAGTTTTCCAATGCGGGGCGCTTCCCCATGGCCCGCCATTGCCGGGTTTTGCCGGGCTACGAAAATCTTGTGCAGACCTGCGACATCGGGCGCAGACATTTTGTGGCCATTATCACGCGCGGGCACAGTTTTGACCGTGAGGCCTTGGCTCAGGCCCTGACAAGTCATGCCCAGTATGTGGGGATGATCGGCAGCAGAACCAAGCGCGAACAGGTCTATGCCGCTTTGCGCAAGCAGGGTGTGCCGGATGCGGAACTGGCTGCCGTATGCTGCCCCATTGGCCTTTCTATAGAGGCGGAAACCCCGCAGCAGATTGCAGTTTCCATCGTGGCCGAACTGCTGGCCGCCCGTGCCGGAACCCTGATGCGCCTGCGGTTTGACGACTAGAGCAGCTGACAATGAAATGAGTTAGCTGCTTGGCAAGAATTTTTTTGAAAATTCTTGCCGCGAAATGCGGGCAGGCAGGCTTTTGCCTTCTGTTGGCGTCTTTCAGGTGCTAACTGGCCCTGAAAGGCGAATGTGCGCCGCTCCACCGCGCAGTTGCCTGCTGCCGGATTGCCGAGTGCGCAGATACTTCATCCCTTACCCTCCAAGGCGCTTTGCATGACCCTTACAATTGTCGCCCTGCTGTTCCTCCTGCTTGTAGGCATTTATATAAATGCCAGGATGCGTACTGCGCGCCATCTGCGCTGCATCGCAGAGGAGAAGGGCGATATTGCCAGGGCCTCCGGCATGACGGCCAGCATTGGCGTTTTTTATCCTGATGTAAGCGCCACCGTTGTTATGGGCGTTTCTGAGGAAATCGGGGCGTGTTATTACCGTGTGCTGCGCGACGGCAAGGTCATCAACCGCAGCCGTATCAATCTGGCCAACATCAAGCGTGTGGAACTGTTGATCAACGGCGATGTGCGCAAGGTGGGTATTTCATCCGCCCAGGCCACCAGTTTCCTCAAGGCCACCGACGTGGCAGGCAGAATACTTACCCAGTATTCCCCGGCAGACCTGCGCGTCATGCTGCGTGCTGGCCTGCGGATTGTCTTTATGGGCGAAAATGGCGCAGAGAAGCAGCTTGAGATAACAGTGCTGCGCATGACTGACGAGCGTCACAAGTTCAAGCGCATGGAGCTGTTCAAGGATACCGTATGGTGGGTGGTCTTTCTGGACAGCGCAAGCGCCAATGCCAGACACATCAGGGAGTACTTTGAGAAGAGTGAAACCCCTGATTCTGATGGAGAATTTTTCTAAAAAAATAGCTAGTAATTTCAGTATGTTATAAAAAAATACCCCGATATCGTAACTACTTGAAATTACAAAGAATAATCACCATCAACATTTGGCTGCCCACCCGCCCGATACATTGCTTTTTGGCGTGAACTGTGCTTTTTAAAGGGGTGGTTTACTGCAATTGTCGATGAGTTTATCAGGCTGGGGCCGTATGACGCCCCCAACGCGTCATGAGGCGCTTGTTCGCGCCAAATCTTTCATGCTGATCCCCCCCAGGAACGACGTTTAGCGATGACCCGTCTCGGTGGAAAATTAAGCCACCGCCGTTACGCCGTGCGTGTTTTGAGCGCCGTGCGCCACGCCATATGGAGTTATTCATGAGTATCAGATCTATTGCAAAAATTTCAGTTGTATTGGGGCTTTGCCTTGCCCTTGTCGCCTGCGAGAGCGACAAAAAAGGACAGCCCGACATGCGCTTGCCGGTGTCGGCTGTTGAAGTAACCGTTGCCGATGCCTCCTGGCCCAGCCAGTTCCAGGCGCAGGCCTCAGGTTCACGCGCTGTTGAAGTGCGCGCCCGCGTTCAGGGTATTATTGAAAAGCGTCTGTATAACGAAGGCGATTTCGTAAAGGCCGGACAGCAGATGTTCCAGCTTGAACGCGACCAGTACGAAGCCCAGGTACAGCAGGCGCAGGCCCAGTACGTGAACGCGGAACGTGAATGGAAGCGCATTCGCCCTCTGTACGAAAAGAACGCCGTTTCGCAGAAAGACCGCGATTCTGCCTTGGCCGCGTATGACAGCGCCAAGGCATCCCTGCGTCAGGCCAAGATCAATCTGGATTACTGCCAGGTGGTGGCTCCTGTTTCCGGCTACAGCAGCAAGGAAAACTACACCCCCGGTAACCTGGTGAGCAACAACTCGCTGCTTACCTATGTGAACCAGACAGACCCCATGTACATTGACTTTTCCATTGCCGCCCCTGACCGCATGCTGCGCCAGCAGCTTGCAGCCTCGGGCATCCTGGTGTTCCCGAAGGACAACCGCTACAAGGCCAGGTTGCGCCTGCTGGACGGCACCATGTACGGCACGGAAGGCGAAGTGACCTTTATCGATAGCCAGGTGCAGCCCACCACGGGCGTTATCAAGGCCCGCGCGGTGTTTCCCAATGCCGACGGGCAGATTATGCCCGGGCAGTATGTGCGCCTGTTTGTGGAAGGCGACATCCTCAAGAACGCCATTCTTATTCCGCAAAAGTGCGTTATCGTGACCCAGAAGGGTACCGTGGTCATGGGGCTGGACAAGGACGACAAAGTCTACGCCATTCCCATCACTGTGACTGTGGCTGTGGGAGATCAATATCTGGTGGGTTCCGGCCTCAAGGGTGGGGAGCGCATCATCAGTGAAGGTATCATCAAAGCCCGTCCCGGGACTCAAGTGCGCGTGCAGCAAGCCGGTGGGCAGCAGCCCCAGGATGCCGCGCCGAAGAAGTAGGTAGCATATGGCTGTTTCTACAAAGCCGAATTTCTTTTTGCGCAGGCCGGTTCTGTCGGCCGTTATCTCCATTGTCATAACCCTGGTGGGCGCGCTGGCCATGAAGGCCCTGCCCATCGCACAATACCCCGACCTTGTGCCGCCCACGGTCAACGTGAGCGTGTCATACCCCGGCGCTTCTGCGGAAACCATTGCCTCCACGGTTCTGGCTCCCCTCGAAGTGAATATCAACGGTGTGGAAAACATGCTCTACATGACTTCCATTGCCGCTTCGGGTTCCGGCTCGGGCAACATCAACGTGTACTTCAAGCTGGGCAGTGATGCCAACATGGCCCTGGTCAACGTTAACAACAAGGTTAACCTGGCCCAGGCCACCTTGCCGGAAGATGTGCGCAGGCAGGGCGTCACGGTCGTCAAGCGTTCACCCGCCATGTTGCAGGTGTTCTGTTTCTATTCGCCCGACGGGCGCTATAGCGACGTGTTCATCCACAACTGGGCCCAGGTCAACGTTGTTGACGAACTCAAACGCATCAACGGCGTGGGCGACTGCTCGCTTTTTGGCAGCATGGACTACTCCATGCGTATCTGGCTGCAGCCGGACAAGCTTGCCAAGTACGGCATTACCACAAAGCAGGTAACCTCGGCCATTCAGGAGCAGAACTCGCAGTATGCCCCTGGCCGTTTGGGCGACATGCCCACGGCCGACTCCACCCAGCTTACCTGGCAGATCGATACCCAGGGCCGCCTTGTAACGCCTGAAGAATTTGGTGAAATCATCATCCGCTCCGGCGATGACAGCGCCATGCTGCGGCTCAAGGATGTGGCGCGTATAGAACTGGGCGGCAAGGACTACAGCGTTCTTTCCAGCTACAACGGCATGGGTGCCCGCATGGGCGCCGTGTATCTGTTGCCGGGCGCCAACGCCATCGCCACCGGCGATATGGTAAAGGCCAAGCTGGAGGACATTGCCTCGCGCATGCCCGATGGTCTGGCTTACACCCTGCTGGTGGACAACAACGACTTCGTTATCGAATCCATCAAGGAAGTGGTGAGCACCCTGGTCGAAGCCATGATCCTGGTGTTCATCGTTGTTTACGTCTTTCTGCAAAACTGGCGCGCCACGCTCATTCCCTGCATTGCCGTACCTGTATCCATTATCGGCACGTTCGCGGGTCTGTACGCCTTTGGCTACACCATCAACACGCTTACGCTGTTCGCTCTGGTGCTTGCCATCGGTATCGTGGTGGACGACGCCATCGTTGTGCTTGAAAACGTTGAACGTATCATGAGCTCGGAGCATCTGCCGCCCAGGGAGGCGACAGCAAAGGCCATGAACGAAGTCACGGCCCCGGTTATCGCCATTGTGCTTGTGCTGTGCGCCGTGTTTATCCCTGTTTCGTTCATGGGCGGCCTTGCGGGGCAGATGTACAAGCAGTTTGCCATTACGATCTCGGTATCGGTGGTGCTTTCGGGCATTGTGGCGCTGACGCTCACTCCGGCGCTCTGCGCCCTGCTGCTCAAGCCGCATGCCCATGACCACACGCCTGCCAAGGGCTTTGTGTGGTTCAACTATGTGTTTGGTCGCATTACCCGCCGCTATGTAAACGCCGTGCGTTTTGTCAAAGCCTCCGCCTGGCGTGCGCTGGCGCTCTGCGTAGTCATGGTTCTGTGCATCGTGGGGCTGTTCCGCGTAGTGCCCGGCGGCCTTGTGCCGGATGAAGACCAGGGCTACCTGCTTGGTCTGGCCATTCTGGACGATGGCGCGGCCCAGCCCCGCACCCGCGCGGTCAACAAGGTGCTTACCGACTTCATGCTTAAAAACCCTGCGGTTTTGAGCGTGGGTACGCTCTCCGGTCTGGACATCACCTCCATGGCTGCCAAGAGTAACTACGGCACCTTCTTTGCCCTGCTCAAGCCCTGGGGAGAACGCAAGGATCCCAAGGATGCAGCCAGCGTCATCGTGAACACCGTGGGCGCTGTAACCGTGATGCAGCCCGAGGCCTTTATCTTGGGCTTTACGCCGCCGCCCATCAGCGGCATGAGTAATACCGGTGGTTTTGAAGGCTATGTGCAGATGCGCGGCAGCGGCAGCCTCAAGGACATGGAAGAAGCTGCCAACAAGCTGGTGCTTGAAGTGACCTCCAAAAATGCCGACGGCAAGCCCAAATACCCGGCAGTGGGCATGGTGCGCAACCTCTTCACTACTGGTTCGCCCCAGCTCTACGCCAACCTTGACCGCGAACGCTGCAAGGATATGGGCATCAGCATCGCCGATGTGTATTCGGCCATGAGCGCCACCTTCGGCAGTTCATACGTCAACGACTTCAACCTCATGGGCCGCACCTTCCAGGTACGCTTGCAGGCTGAGGCGGATACTCGTGTGCTGCCTGAAAGCCTCAACGACATATACGTGCCCAATAAAAATGGCGAGATGGTGCCCCTGACTGCGGTAATGACCCTTGAACGCCGCACAGCTCCGCAGGTTGTGGAACGCTACAACGTGTTCCCGGCGGCCCACATCATGGGTGCGCCCTCGCCTGGGTATTCTTCGGGCCAGGCCCTCAGCGAAATGGAAAAAGCCGCTTCTGTGGTCTTGTCCTCCGATTATCAGCTGGGCTGGGTTGGTACCGCCCTTCAGGAAAAGCTGGCAAGCGCCGACACCACTGTCATTTTTGTGCTGGCGCTGGTCATGGTCTTCCTGATTCTTGCAGCACAATATGAATCGTGGTCGTTGCCGCTTTCAGTGCTCACGGCAGTGCCTTTTGGTGTGTTCGGTGCTTTGGTGGCGACCTGGGGTCGCGGGCTTTCCAACGACATCTACTTCCAGGTGGCACTAGTGACCCTGGTTGGTCTGGCGGCTAAAAACGCCATCCTTATCGTGGAATTCGCTGTTGAGGCCTGGCGCGCCGGGCGAAGCCTTGATGCGGCGGCCATCCACGCATCCAAGCTGCGTTTCCGGCCCATCGTGATGACCTCGCTTGCCTTTATCCTCGGCTGCGTGCCGTTGGCCATCAGCACGGGCGCGGGCGCAAACAGCCGCCACGCCATCGGCACGGCGGTCATCGGCGGCATGCTGGCGGCAACGTGCATCGCCACGCTGTTTGTGCCGTTCTTCTTTAAGGCCATCATGCAACTCTCACTGAAACTGCAGGGCAAAACTGATCCCAATGCGGGCAGGGACCACCTTGCGGAAGACCAGGAGGACGACATATGAGCGCTTCCGGCAAGGCCCCGGGCATAATGCTCAAGACACCTGCATTGGTGCTGATGCTGGCCATGCTGCTTTCGGCATGCTCTCTTGCTCCGCGCTATGACAGGCCGGAGCAGGAAATGCCCAAGCAGTGGCGGGCAGTGGATATGGGTTCAGCGCCCCTGCATACCGACTGGTGGAACAGGTTTAACGATCCTGTGCTGTCAGAACTGGTTGAAGAAGCGCTGAAGAACAACCAGGATCTGGCCGAATCCATGGCCAAGATCGAATCTGCCGCCGCGAAGGTGGGTGTAGGCACAGCCGCGTTGATGCCCGTCAT
Source organism: uncultured Desulfovibrio sp. (assembly GCF_902477725.1). Classification (NCBI taxonomy): domain Bacteria; kingdom Pseudomonadati; phylum Thermodesulfobacteriota; class Desulfovibrionia; order Desulfovibrionales; family Desulfovibrionaceae; genus Desulfovibrio; species uncultured Desulfovibrio sp. The sequence continues at coordinate 234,214 of NZ_CABSIF010000006.1, forward strand.
CAACGGCACCGGTTCCGCCGCCGCTCAGGGCGCATCAGAAAAAGCCGCCAATACGGTGCCTTTTGACCAGAGCAAGATGTCCCGTTCTACCACCGCCTACCAGGGTGCGCTGAGCGCCTCCTGGGAGCTGGATTTCTGGGGCAAGATCCGCAACCAGTACACCATGCTCAGCGATATCCTGATGAACACGGTCATTGGGCACGAAGCTCTCCGCCTCTCGGTGGCTGGGCAGACGGCCCAGGGGTACTTTGCCCTGCTGGCGCAGGACATGCAGCTTGATACGGCCCGGCGCACCCTGAAATCGCGTGAGCAATCATTCCAGATTTATACCGCCCGCTACAAGCAGGGAGATATAACCGAGCTTGACTGGCAGCGCGCCCGTGCAGAGGTGGAAACCGCCCGCGCCCAGGTGCACACCAGCACCGTGGATGTGGACAAGGCTGAGGCTGGCCTGGCCGTACTGCTTGGCCGTTCGCCCCGCGACATAATGGATCGGGCCATGAAGCGCGGACAGGGCATCCACATGTTGCCCGCGCCGCCTGTGCTGCCCGCTGGTCTGCCTTCTGATCTTCTGGAGCGTCGGCCTGACGTGCGCGCAGCAGAATTCAGCATCATGGCCTACAATGCCAATATCGGCGTTGCCCGCGCGCAGTTCTTCCCCTCCATTTCCCTTACGGGCATGCTGGGTTCCCTGAGCGCTTCCATGGGCAACCTCTTTACCGGTCCCGCTGGTACATGGAGCTATGGCGCAAGCGGCACCGTGCCATTGCTGGATTTTGGCAGCAACTGGTATAACCTCAAGGATGCCGAAGCCCAGAAAAAGGCAGCCATCGCCGTGTACCGCAAAACCGTGCAGACTGCCTTTGAGGACATCCGTACGGCGCTTACCTCGCAGCGCGAGGCTGACCACATCGTGCGCAGCATGCAGGTGCAGGTTGAAAGCCTGCGGCGTGCCGCCCAGATTGCTGGCCTGCAATACGACAACGGCTATACGGACTACCTGACGGTGCTGGACGCAGAGCGTCAGCTTTTTGCTGCCGAACTGCGGTTGGCGACAGCGCTGCGCGACAGGCTTGATAGCGTGGTCAGCGTGTGCATGGCCCTTGGCGGCGGCTGGCAGGACCCCGGCACAAGCCCCAGCTTCCCCGTGGTGAACACAGAAAAGCTGTTGCAGGAGCAGGCTGGCGGGCGGGCAAGCGCGCCTGCGGCTAAATCCGAATAACACACGAACCCAAGCGGCATGCTGCCGCTGACCGATAAACAGTGGGGGAGGCGTCTGACGGCGTTTCCCCCACTGTGCGTTTGCGTGCATATTCGGCCCGTATCTGGGAATTGAAGTCAGTCCTGCCCGCTCGCGGGGCTTTACAGAAGGGGCAGGCCTGTCGTAAAGGGAAAAACATGGATAAGAAGTTGCCCCTGATTTTCCTTTCTCTTTGCGTTGCGCTGGGCTTGTGCTGCTCTGCGCCTGATTTGGCATGCGCCAAGGAAAATCCGGCTTCGCCAGAGCAGACCGACATAAGTGCCCCCCAGATTGCCCCAAAAGGCTCCAGAGCCAAGCGTTCTGGTGAAAAAAAGGGGGTCTCTGCCAAGGCAAACCGGCGCGAAAGCAAGCAGAAGGAAAAGAACTCCAAAGGTATTCACGCGCCAGCGTGGGCGTTTGGCGGCGAGGCGCAGAGCCGAGATGCATGGCGGGAAGGCACAAGCTCCAACGATTTGCAAAAGCGGGCCGTGGGGGATGACGCGCCCAAGGAAAAATCAGTAAATACCACGGCCAGCATCAATTCCGCCCTCAAGGGGCCACTGGCAAAAGAAGAACACAAAAGCGGCATGGCAGTGAGCGTGGGGCAGGAAGACTCCGCGTGGCGGAAGAAGGGGCAGCATGAAATAGAGGCTGACGAAAACATCCCTATGCAGAGCCGCCATGTTGTACGGGCCTATGCGGACGTAGACGCGGGCGATGACCTGAGCATCAGGGTCGGGCCTGAGCTGATCCTCAAGGATGAGCAGCGCGAGCGGACCAATGCCAACAAGCAGCCGGAATCAGCACTGGGGCTGGGCATGCAGTTCAAGCTTGACTTCTAGCCTGGTCGCCCTGAGTAAGCGATTGTTTGTCTGGGAAGGTAGGCTTGCATCAGGAATAGCCGCACAGCAACTGCAACGCTGTATGAGCGTTACTGAACGTTCTGCGCAAGGATAAGATCCACTTCATCCACGCTGAGGCCAGCGTTTTTGGCGATCTGCCTATTGTTCAAGCCTTTGCGGTGGCCATTCAAAATCAGTTCCCGCAAAAACTGGGGCGAGCGGCTGATGCCCTCGGCCTGTTCCAGCAGACGGCGCAGTTCATGCGTCCGCGCTTCGAGCTTTTCATCCAGATTCCGCAATTCTGCCTGTCGTTGGGCAAACGTAGCCACAATTTCCTTTTCCAGCCGAGCGTTCATTTCTATGCGCGCCAGCAGGCTGTCCTGATTGCCCTGCAAGGCGTTGAGCAGGGCTTCCGACCGGCGCAAGCGCAGGTAGAAAACAAGCACACCGCCAAGTATGGCAAGCTCGAAGAGGGAAAAGAGCATGATAAGTGCGTAAAGCAGGGTGTCGTTCATACTTTTATGTTCAAAAGGTTGCCCACAAGCGGGGATGAAGTTTCACCCGATGGGGCTTCCGGTTCAGGGGGGGGCCGCCGCCTTCTGCGGCTGCCAAAATGGGGTGCGCCCTGGTGATCGGCATCCGGGGTCAGCGCCGTCTGGCTCCCAGGTTCTGTGCGTGCTACCTGTTGCTGCTCCTGCTTTGCCATGGCGGCAGCAATAACGCGCGACATTGCAGCCGATGCCTGCGGGGCGACAGCAGCGGCATTGCTTATGGATGTGCCCAGGCTGGTCTGGGCATACAGCACGGCCATGGTGGCGTCAACGCTCATGGAGGCCTCCTGTTGCCGGTTCCGGGGGCCTGTACGACCATTCAGAGGGTCGCGTGTGCAGCAGCGGGTTATGCTTGCGCCGCGCAACGGGCGCTGGCGTTTGCGGGCTTCACTGCCCGACAGCTGCTGCTGTGGCTATTCGTTCAGATAACTCTCAAACAAAATGTCATCAATGCGCCCCTGCGTCAGGTAATCGTTCAGCACCCCGCTGAGGTCTTTTTTTATGGTAGCCGTATTGGCCGGATTCAGCAAAAATTCGTCCGACTTGCTGCTCAGGTAATAATACAGGGCATCACGCAGAGGAATGAGCTTGTGGTCAATCTCCATGCCGACCCTGGGGCTTTGACTGACTGTTGAAAATTTGCAGATCAAAAAGCGCGCGCCAGTGGGTGTTTGCCGGGGGATAACAAATGGCGCCAGTTCCTTGACGCTGTCAGGCTGGGCAGTGGGCGTTTTTGCAGAAGGCACCACGATGACCTCTGGCTTGATTGGCTCCGGAGGCAGCGGCGGGGGAGTGCGCAGTACAAACCACCAGATTGCAGCGCCTGCCACAAGCAGCACGAGCAGGCCAGCAGCGGCAGCAATGATCAGAAGCTTTTTTTTCTTCTTGAGTGGTTCGGCCCCATCTTCGGCTACCTGAAGTGGGGCTTCCTCGGTTTTGGCCGGGGGAGGAGGCGCCTGTTCCACAAGGAACGGGGCATCGTCAAGATCAAGTTCGACCTTGCGCAGGCTTGTATCCTGGCTGACCGCAACCTGAAGTTCATCCTTGACGGGGGCGTCTTTCAAATCCTGCTTTTCAGCCACGCGCCTCTCCTGACAAACACGGCCTGTTCATCTGTTCCATGCCGTGACCAGCATTACACGACCGCAACCACTAAGAACAAAAAACCCGCCCCGAACCAGGTGAGCGCATGCAGCGCTGACCCCGGCCAGAAGCGGGCCGTCAAAGCCAGGGAAACTTTGGCGCTGTGGCCAAGGGCAGGTTGCCTGCGAAAAAGCTGGCTGCCCTGCGTGGATATTGGTGGATATCCGCGCCACGCATACGTGCCGGGCGAATGCACATCGCCACTGGCAAGTATTTCAATGTGGAATGCCCTAGGGAAAAATCTTGTCGATTTTCTGCTTCATCGTGTCCGCAGTAAAAGGCTTGACGATGTAGTTGGAAACCTTGGCCTGCACAGCTTCAATTATGTTTTCCTGCTGGGCTTCAGCAGTGACCATCAGAAAGGGGATGTTGGCAAACTGTTCGCTTGAGCGAACCTTGCGGAGCAGATCAATGCCTGTCATCTGGGGCATGTTCCAGTCCGAAACGATAAAGTCGATCTTTTCGCGGTTCAGAACATCCCATGCCGAGGTGCCGTCATCGGCTTCCACCACGTTCTGAAAACCAAGCTGGCGCAGAATGTTGCGCACAATACGGCGCATGGTGGAAAAATCGTCAACCACAAGAACTCGCATATTCGGATTGTAAGGCATGAGAAAAACTCCTTGAAGCGCCGTCAATATCGGTTTGCAACAGACGTTGCAGCCGTGCGTCACTGTCTGTTGTAAGCTTATATTTCAGTGCCTTCGCCGTAGAGATTATGGAATTCCTTGCGAAGGCGGCTCAGTGCCTGTGAATGCAATTGTGAAACCCTGCCTTCGGTGATGCCCATGACTTCGGCAGTTTCACGCATATTCAGCTCATCAGTATAATACAGCGAGAGTACCAACTTTTCTCTTGGCGTCAAGCGGTCGATCAGCGGCGCCACGCGCTCCACAAGCTCTTGCAGGGCAGTGCTGCGGAAGGGTTCTCCGCCTTCGGGGCCTTCGCCCGAGAGCGTGTCCTGAATGGCGTCAAGTGAAATCCAGAGCTGGTTTTGCAGGGCTTCAAGACCCTGCCGCACATCGCGCATGTCGAGGCCGGTGATCTTTTGCAGCTCGTCCTCGGTGGCCTGTCGGCCTTGCTCGTGCTCAACCTTGCGCATGGCTTCATCAAGCACCCGCACCCGCTGACGCAAGGACCGGGGAAACCAGTCAAGCCGGCGCAATTCATCGAGCATGGCTCCCTTGATGCGGCTTTCGGCATACGTTTCAAAGCGGATGCCGAGCTGCGGCCTGAACTTGCCCAAGGCTTCCATGAGGCCCAGGGTGCCGGAGCTGATCAGCTCCCCAAGTTCTATGCTGCGTGGCAACTTGGCTTTGAGCCGCAAAGCGAGAAAGCGTATCTTGGGCGCATAGTGACGCACCACGGATTCCTGCTCTGCCGGTGAAAAGCTCTCCCAAGGGGTTGCCCCGGTTTCTAGCGCTTCCCAGGGGCAGGGAGCTTGCGCTTGCGCTGTGCCGGTCTTCATGTTGGTTTCCTTCGGATTTGCCTCTTCTACCCCGTGGCATCTGGATGCCTGTTATGCCTCGCTCCACCTGCCCGCCAAGGCTGGTTGCGCTGCGTTTTTGACACGTTGAGGTTATGGAGCGTTGTTTCTGTCGCAAAAGGCCTGTCAGGTCAGGAATCCCACCCGCAATTCTAGCGGAACAGCAGTTTTTTCCAGAAAAACTTGATGTTGCCGTCGAGGTTTTCGGGGGCTTCCCATGCGCTGATGTTCTTGGCCAGCGACATGGTGGCCTTTGCCGCCGGGCTTTGCGGTTCGCTTATGCAATAGGGCAACTGCTGCACCACGGCCTTGCGTACGCCTGTATCGCGCGGGATAACGCCCACGAGTTCCAGGGAGACGCCACTGAGAAAATGGTCGCAGGCCTGATGCAGACGCACAAACATGTCCTTGGCCGTCTTGAGGTCCGGGGCCATGTTGACGCACACCTTGAAGCGTTCAACGCCGTGATTGTTTTTCAGCACCTTGATAAGAGCATAGGCGTCAGTGAGCGAGGTCGGTTCCGGTGTAAGCACTACCAGGCGTTCTTGCGCGGCCATGTTGAAATAGAGCACATTGTCGCTGATGCCTGCACCTGTGTCCACGATGAGGTAGTCAAGCCCGTCTTCCATTTCGTCTACGGCTTCAAGCAGTTCAAGCTTCTGCCCCGTGGAAAGGGTGAGCATTTCGCTCATGCCGGAAGAAGCAGGCAAGATGGAAAAACCGTAAGGCGTGGGAAAGAGGATGTCCGAAATGGTGGCCCCTTCGTGGAACAGATGAAAAATATTCTTCTGCGGGGTCAGACCAAGCACCACGTCTACATTGGCCAGGCCGAGGTCGGCGTCAATAAGCACCACCTGCTTGCCCAGTTGCGCAAGGCAAATGGCAAGATTAACCGAGATATTGGTCTTGCCTACGCCGCCCTTGCCTGAGGTGACGGAAAAAACCAGAGGGAAAGTGCCGCTCATCTGTCTGCTCCACATGTTATGGCTCATGCCGCGCTAGGCGGCCTGGCCGGGAAGTTGCCTTTTGAAAATAAGACGCCAGACCAGCGGCTCGGTGGCCGGGGCAAGGCTTTCCTTGAGTTCCGCGCCGAACGACAGTGCTGAAACCGGCAATCCGGCAGCGCAGGCCACATTCACAATATTGCCGAAGCTTACGGCTTCGTCCAGCTTGGTCCATACAAGGGAGCCAGGCCCTTCAAATTTGTATCTTTGTAAAAACGCCTGTGTTTGCAGAGCGTCAAAAAATGGCGAAAGCGTAAGGTGTGTAGCGGTTTCCACAGTGTCCAGACCCATGTCGGCCCGCCAGTGGGCAAGATTGCCGTTGCGGTCAAGGCCGGGAACATCAATGAATACGGCGCGGGCCTCGCGGGTGGCGGCCAGGGCAAGTTCCATGGCGGCCTTGTCGGGCGCTTCCATATACGTAAAATTGGAAAGTTCCGCCCAGTGGCGCAAAATCAGCCTGCCGTTGCCGCGCAGGCAGTCGGCGTTGATAAAGGCAATGCGCGCTTCTGGCTCGTGCTTGCGCAGGTGCAGTGCAAAGCGCAGGGCAGTTGTGGTTTTACCAAAACCGAAAGGCCCGGCCATCAGGTGGATACGCTGCCGCCACTGTTCCGCACCCCAGGCCTTAACCGGCACCATGCCGCAGAGGCATTCAAGTACAGAGGCTCCGGGTTCTGCCAGCAAACGCTGGTAGAGGTCAACCGCCACAGAGTCAGAAACACCTTCGCGCTGCAAATATTCCAGAGCAACTCGCTGGCGGGGCGTGAGGCGTTCAAGCTGAATGGCTGGCTTCATCAAGGCAAATATCTGATCCTTGAGATGCATCCATTCCTTGTGCCATTCACCCCAGCCAGCAGGCGCGCCTGCGGCTTGCGTTCCTTCGGTCTTGGGGCGCTCGATCCCGGCAGTTATTTCATGGCAGACGGCACCGTTCTTGCGATAGGTGCGGTTGCCCAGGATAACGGCGTCAGGCCCCATCTCGGCCTTGATTCTGGCCAAAATTTCCTGTGATGTGGCCCCTGTGAACGTCTTTACCTGCATGGCCCATTCCTTTGCCTTACGGTTCAATATCGCCCAACGGCGCATCAGTGCCGTTTGTTTGACGACAAACCTGTATTTGCAAATTCGGGGCCAACTTTTTGGGCAGTATTGGCCCATGCGATTACAACCACGGGAACACAGCTTTTGCCATAGACAATACTAGCTGGTGGAAAAGTAAAAGGCAACGAATCCTGATAGCTGGAGAGGAATATAAAAATAAAGCGGCGCTCTGACACAAAGGTCGGAGCGCCGCGTAACGTTGGGGCAGGCCGGATTATTCGGCGCTTACCACGCCCACCGATTGCAGCCGGATGTCGGGCGGAATCTCCGCCTGCGAGATGACCGGCACCGTGGGCAGAAAGCGCGTGACAATCTGGGCCAGATGCGGACGGATAATCGGCGTCACCAGCAGCACGGGCTGGGCATCGGTATTCACCGCATTGTCGGCAGCAGTGCTGATGTTGTTCACCAGCCGCTGGGCCACAGCCGGATTCATGGAGAGGAAGGTCACGCCGTTGTCGGCATGGCGAATGCCTTCCTGCACCAGACGCTCGGCATTGGGCGCAAGGGTCAGCACTGAAAGCGTTCCCTGGCTGTCCAGATAGGGTCGTACAATGGCGCGGGAGAGTTTTTCGCGCACATATTCTGCCAGCGTGTCGGGATTTTTGACGTTTGAGCCAAAATCGCCCAGAGTTTCCACAATGGTGAGCATGTCGCGTATGCTGACGCTTTCGCGCACCAGCAGTTGCAGCACTTTCTGCACCACGCCAAGGGGCAGCACGTTGGGCACCAGGTCTTCCACTGCCTTGGGCGAATGCTTGGCGACCGTGTCCAGCAGCCCTTGCACGCCCTGGCGGTCAAGAAAGTCGGCCAGCTGACGCTTGAACACTTCCGTCAGATGCGTAGCGATAACCGTTGCCGGGTCAACCACAGTGTAGCCCGCAAGCATGGCCTCCTCGCGCTGACTGTCGGGAATCCACAGGGCAGGCAGGTTAAAGGCAGGCTCGCGCGTTTCAATGCCGCTGATCTTGGTGGTCACGTTGCCGGGATCCATGGCCAGAAAGTGATCGACCAGAATTTCTGCCGAAGCCACCTGATTGCCCTTGATAAGCAGGGCGTACTGGCCGGGCTTGAGCTGAAGGTTATCGCGCAGGTGCAACGAGGGAATGACCACGCCCATGTCCAGAGCAAACTGTCGGCGTATGGAGCGGATGCGGGCCAGCAGGTTGCCGCTCTGTTCTTCGTCCACCAGGGGGATGAGGCCGTAGCCCACTTCAAGTTCAAGTGTATCAAGGGGCAACAGCGCCTGTACCTCTTCCGGCGTGTCGGCGGTGCCGGAACCGCTTTTCTTTTTCTTGTCTGCCTTGGCCTTGTCGGCGGCCTCCTGATCCTTGTTTTCCGTGAGGCGGCTCACCACAAAGATAAGGATGGATATGCAGAGGAAGGGGATGGTCGGCAGGCCGGGAACCAGCGCAAACAGCAGTAACACGCCCGAGACCATCTTGAGCGCACGGCTGTTGAAGGTAAGCTGGGCCAGAAATTCTTCGCCCATCTTGGCTTCGGAGGCGGCGCGCGAAACCAGCAAGCCAGTGCCGGTGGAAACAATGATGGAAGGTATGGTGGAAACCAGGCCGTCACCGATGGTCAGCAGAGAATAGGTGGTGAGGGCTGTGTTCCAGTCCATATCCTTCTGGACCATACCAATGATGATACCGCCCACAAGGTTCACCAGGGTGATGAACATGCCTGCGTTCACGTCGCCCGAAACAAATTTGCAGGCACCGTCCATGGCGCCGTAAAAATCTGCTTCCTTGCGCAGTCCTGCGCGGCGGGCATTGGCCTGTTCTTCATCCAGCAAACCAGCATTGAGGTCAGCTTCAATGGCCATCTGCTTGCCGGGCATGGCGTCCAGGGTGAAGCGGGCCGCCACTTCTGCGATACGCGAGGTACCAGCGGTGATAACGGTCTTGTTCAGAATGAACAGGATCATAAAGATAACGGCGCCCACAACGTAACTGCCGCCCACAACAAACTGGCCGAATGCGCGGATTACTTCGCCCGCAGCGTTTGCGCCCATATTGCCGTTGAGCAGAATAAGGCGGGTGGACGCCACGTTGAGCGCCAGCCTCAGAAGGGTTGTGACCAGCAGCAACGAAGGAAAGATGGTAAATTCCAGCGGCGAGGTCATGAACATTGTGGTTATAAGCACCAGCAGGGAAATGGAAATACTGATGCAGAGCATGAAATCGAGAAAAAACGTGGGCAGAGGCACCAGCATGACAAACAGGATGATGACCACACCGGCTGCAAGAAATATTTCGCCGTTTTTTGAAAATCGAGCGTAATCAAGCTGGGGGATTACTACGGCAGCCATTTTTATGACACCTCTCTGCGTTGGTTCCCGAAAGCGGGTTTACCCTGGTACGTATGGACAAGATGGAAAAATTCCTTGCCTTTCTAGGGCCTTGCCGCCTTGGGCTTGAGCTTCCAGATGCTGGCCAGCACAGCAGCCACTGCTTTGTAAAGCTCTTCGGGAATCATGTCGCCCACCTCTGTGGACTTATACAAAGCCCGTGCCAGAGGCACGTTTTCGCGAATGGGAATCCGGTTTTCGCGGGCTATTTCCTTGATTTTTTCGGCCAGATTGTCTGCACCCTTGGCAAGCACGATGGGCGCGGGAGCTTCCGAGGTATTATAGCTCAGGGCCACGGCTATGTGCGTGGGGTTTGTGACCACCACATCCGCCTTGGGCACGTCGGCCAACATACGCTTGCTCATCATTTCCATCATTTTTCTGCGCTGCTGCCCCTTGATCACGGGGTCGCCTTCAGCCTGTTTCTGCTCGTCCTTCACTTCTGACTTGGTCATCTTCATGCCCTCGTTATAGGCATAGTGCGACTGCCATACGTCAAAAATGGCAATGGCAATGATGGGCAGCAGCGCGTAGCAGGTCAGCTTGAAAGCCATTTGCAGCATGTAGGTCGCCACGCCTTCGGTGCTGGCGTAGTACATGGGCAGAAAATTCTGATGTTCCTTGAAGATGATCCAGCCAGGGATGATGCCAAGAACAAGAGAAAACAGCAGGCTCTTGATGGTGCGCAGGGCTGTTTGCGGCGATGCCAGCATCTGCTTGAGCCCCTGGACTATGTTGAAGCGCTTCAAGGTGGGGCGCATGGCCTTGGTTGTCCAGAGTTTTCCCACCTGTAAGCGCTGCGCCAGAAATGCCAGAAAGCCCAAGGTCAGCAGAATGGGCATGATCATGCGGGCAATTTCAAGCGTGACGTCAATGCTGAGGCTGTAGACGTTTTCAGGGTTGGGATCGAACTCCCACGAGTGGCTGAGAAAGTGGCGGAACAGGCGCTTGATGTTGTCGGCCATGGGGCCGATCCAGGCATAAAGAACACACAAGCCCCCCAGCAGGCTCACTGCCTTGCCCAGTTCTGGCGCTTTGGGAACATTGCCCTCCTCACGCTGCTTACTGACGCGTTTTGGAGTGGCTCTTTCTGTTCTGCTTGGATCTTGCTGCGAACCGAACATGCTCTTACCGCCCTGGGTTGGTTGGCGCTGTTAAGCGCTTTGCCCAGGCAATAGCAAAAAATATGCCCGTCAGAGAACTGGCGGGCATATCAGATCAGGGCGCAACGGTCATTGGGCGCATGGAGTTTCCTCCGCATGTGCGTCATCTGTTGCGGGCTGTTTGAAATCAGGGAGTTTGCTGATCCGCTTCTTCCTGCCACCACCAGCGGGCGCGCTGGCAGAGCAGGTCAATATCGCCAGCGGCGGCGAGGTTGAGCATCTGCCGGTATTGGCGCACAGCTTCGTAGCTGTAGGGATTGGCCTCAAACAGGCCAGCGAACATGCGCGCGTCTTCTGTCAGCATTTTGCGGGCAGCGTTCTGGCGGCGGCGGAATGAAGGCGTAAGAAAGGGCAGCAGGTCCTCATGCTCCGCCAGCAGGGCAAAGTACGCCAGGCTGGTGATGAAGTTCATGTTCTGGATGCTGGCCATGGCCTTGTCGTGTTTTTCGGCAGTGGTGCAGAAAACACGGCAGCCAAGGGCTGTAAAAAAGCCCGAGGCCAGTTCCACATGATCTTGCCCCGCATGGCCCCCCGGCACAATGGCCACGGGCTGGTCTGCCTGCGGATCCGGCTTGGGGCCAAAGAGGGGGTGCGTGCCCACTACTGGCCCGGCCCAGACCTTTTCCATCTGTTGCAGCGGGATTTCCTTGACGGAGGTTATGTCCGCCAGCACCGCCCCAGGGAGCAGATGCGGGCAGACCGCAGCGATAACCTCGCTGAAAACAGCGGCAGGAACGCAAATGATGGCCAGCTCGGCCCCCGCGCAGGCGGGAGCCAGAACTTCGGGCGTCAGGGGCACGTCCACGCCCGCCACGTTCAGCCCTGCTGACTCGGCGCGAGCCAGCAGCATGGCACCCATGCGGCCAGTGGAGCCAACAATGACGGTTTTTACGGGATTGCGCGGGCAGAAGCCGGTAAAGCCGTCAAATCCATCCTCCGCAGCGGATTCCCCGCCGTTATGGGCGGCAGGGACGCCGTTGCTGCCTTGATTGCCGTTCATGCCAGTTGCTCCCAGATATTCCAGAATTGCGGAAAGGATTTGCGCACCACCAGCGGGTCGTCCAGCAGGTCGCGCACATTTGTTTCAGGCTGGCGCAGCCCCAGCAGGGCCAGAGACATGGCAATGCGGTGGTCGTTGTGGGCCGAGAGGGAAACGCCCTCGGGCAAGCGCGGACAGTCCGGCTTGCCGTTGCCGCGTCCGGCCAGACCGTGAATGAGCATGCCGTCGGAAAGCTGGTCAATGACCACGCCAGCCTTGGCAAGCTCCTGCGCCGGGGCGTTGATGCGATCCGATTCTTTATAACGCAGATGGGCCACATTGCTGATGCGTGTGGAACCCTGCGCAAAGGCGGCCAGCACAGCTACAGTGGGCACGAGGTCGGGGCAGTCGCCCATGTCCAGCTCCACGCCATGAAGGGCGGAGGGGTACACGGTGACGGAATTTTCCGTCATGGTCATGCGCGCGCCCATGCGCTCCAAAATGCCCAGCATGGCGCGGTCGCCCTGCAGGGAATCCGTGCGCAAACCTTCAACCCTCACGGGCTTAAGGCCCAGTGCGCCAGCGGCCAGCAGATAGGACGCGCCAGACCAGTCGCCTTCAACGGTGTAGTTGCCCGCGCGGTACGCGCCGGGATGGACTGTCACGCGCAGGCAGCCGGGATGCGCGGCCCTGAGTTCGCGCCATGCGCCAGGGGACAGCATTCCCCAGGGAGCATCGGCCGCGTTGCGGGTTTCCACGTCAAAGTGGATGCCGTAGTCTGTCAGGCATTGCAGGGTCAGCCCCACATAGGGCCAGGACACGGCTTTTTGCCCGCCAAGCGTTACGGACAAGGGCGCAGGCCCCATTGGGGCCGCCAGCAACAGACCCGAAAAATACTGGCTCGAAATATCCATGCCCAGCGTCACCTCTCCCCCGCACAGGGCAGGGTTGAGGCCCTTGGCGTGCAGCACCAGAGGCGGACAGTCGGCCTTGCCCTCAAATGTGACGGCAAGGCCCAGTTTTTTGAGGGCGTCGGTCAGTTCTTCAATGGGGCGTTCGTGCATGCGCGGCGCGCCGTGCACGCGAAATTCACCCTCGCCAGCGGCCAGCACGGCGGTGAGCAGCCGACATGTGGTGCCGGATTCTTCCACATCACAGGAAAGAGGATCACCCGTTGCGCCGCCGCGGGGCTTGCCGCCCATGCCCGTCACGCGCCACACGCCGGAGGCCTGAGTGCTTTCGGGCAGGGTTTCCATGTTCGCCCCGGCCCCGCACAGGATGGCGCGGGTGCGTTCGAGGTCGCGGCTTTCAAGGGTGTGCCGCACTGTGGAAACTCCCTGCGCCAGCGCCGCGCCAATAAGATAGCGGTGCGAAACAGATTTGGAAGCGGGTGCGGTAACGCTAGCCGTGGCCTGCTTTTCGCCCTCGGTGATGATAATGGTGCTCTGGCTCATGAGGCTGGCTGCTCCGGTGTTTCCGAGTGGAGGTCAAGACGGTCCAGTTGCGGCCCTGTGGGGTAGCTGCCCAGTATGCGGAAGCTGGTACAGACTTCGTGCAGTTTTTCCAGCAGGGGGGCGTAGCGGGGATCTTCGAGATCGCTTTCCACATCGGCAAAAAATACATATTTCCAGCGCTGCCCACGCAGGGGGCGCGATTCCAGCTTGCGCATGTTGATGCCGTTGCTTGCCAGCAGGTCAAGTACGCTTGAGAGCGCGCCCGCCTTGTCTGCCGTGGTGAACAGCAGCGAGGTCTTGTCCGCGCCGGTATGGCCGGGCTGCGGGCCGCCCGTGCGGCTGCCCGAGCGCGCATCGCCGGGGCCGATGATCACAAAGCGCGTCCAGTTGCCGGGCTCGTCCTCAATGCGGCGGGCCAGAACGGCAATGCCCATGAGGTCGGCCAGCTTACCGTGACCAATGGCGGCAGCGTCTTCCTTGCCAGCGGCGTACTGGGCGGCGGCAGCGGTGGATTCCACCGGCACAAGGCCAGCGCCGGGCAGATGGGCGCGCAGCCATGCGCCGCACTGGGCCAGGGGCTGGGGGTGGGAATACACGGTGCGCACGGCGGCCAGCGAGGGCGCGTTGCTCAGCAGACAGTGCGAAATGCGCGAAAACAGTTCGGCCTGAATATGCACGTCGTACTTGAGGAACAAGTCAAAGCTCACGCCCACGGTTCCCTGAAGGGAATTTTCCAGCGGCACCACGCCGAGCTCGCACTGGCCGGAAGCCACTTCCTGAAAGACCTGCGTAATATCGTTGCAGGGGCGGAACTGGGCGGCATGGCCCAGATATTCCACGCCCGCAAAGTAGGAAAACGTGCCTTCCGGGCCGAGATAGGCCACATTCTGGGGCCGCTGCAAGGAGCGGGAGGAAGAAAATATCTCGCGCCAGATGGCCCGCAGATGATCCTCCGGCAGGGGACCGGGGTTGCGCGTTGCCAGACTGTCCAGCACTTCCTTTTCCCGCAGGGGCTTGAATATAATGCCCGGCACATCGGCCTTGATGCGTCCCACTTCGAGGCTCAGGGCCGCCCGCTGGTTAAAGAGCGCGAGCAGATCCTGATCCACGGCGTCAATCTCGTGCCGGATGGCGGCAAGGCGCGCGCCCGCCTCATCTGGAGAGGCTGCCTGACGGTCTGCTGCGGCTGCGGGGTGGTCCTTGGGCCAGTGGCTGTTGCTGTCGTCCATGCTTATATCTCCCGGATGTCTTCGCGGATGCGCATGCCAAAATGGCGACCAGCTTCGTCCAGACGGCACAGCACGGTATCGCCTGGTTTCAGGCTCACCACGCTTACCGGCTCGCCGCCGGGGGTCGTCAGGCGGATGGTTTCGGCATTCTGCAAAAATACCGCGCCGGTTTTAACGCCGTCTTCGGTGGTAACCTGGGCTTCAACCAGCAGCATGGGGCGCACTTCAATCTTGACCCTGCCAAGGGTGGCAAGGCTGGTTTCGCCGTTGGCGTCCACGATCAGCACTTCCTGCCCCGCCTTGAATTCGCCAAGATAGGTGGTTTTGTCGCCGGGCAGGCGCACGTAGGCATGCACAGCCCCCGCATTGACCCTGAAGGGGCGGGCGGCAACATACTCGTTGCGCTCGGTTTCCGCATGCACAAGAAAGGTAAAGGCGCTGGAATTGCCCACCAGCATGCCCTGGCCCTTGCGCAGGATGGAGAGCGTATCAGCGCAGACTCGGTGTCCGAGGCCCACGGATTCCACACGGGTGATCACGGCGGGCAGCAGTTCTTCATGCCCCTGCGAAAGCTTGCACTGGCTGACAATGGTCTTGAGATCGGCCACGGCCTCTCTGGATACAACAATGCCCGCCACACCGCGTTCCAAAATTCCTGCGGCAAGGCGGGCCTCGTCCAGCGTAGCGGCCTCAGCCAGAACGCTGTCGCTCTGGGCCAGAAGGTTTTCCACAGGTATTACCTCCCAGCCGCGAGCCAGAACCACACGCTCGCCCTTATGCAGCCGTTCGAGCACGGCTTCTTCGTCAGCCTTGACGGTGAGCGTCATCATGGCGGTATCTTCGGCGGCCCACACTGGGCAGCGCGAAAGACCGGAAACTTCTTCCACATGCTTGCGCGGCACAATAACTCCGTCCACGCCGGATTCCAGCGCCAGGGTCACATCGCCCTTGTCAAAGGGAACGCAGTTGAAATAGATGCGGGACATGCGGCTTACTCTCCTACAATTTCCATGGCCTGATCCACGGAAACGTTGTCGTGTACGATGGCGCGCAGGGCCTTGACCAGAGCAACGCGGTTGGGATGCTGGAAGACGTTGCGGCCCACGGAAATGCCCGCGCCGCCTGCGCTCAGCGAATCCTGAACCATCTGGAGGATCTGGCGGGTGGAATCCATGCGCTCGCCACCAGCGATAACCACAGGCACACAGCAGGCGGCCACGACTTCAGAGAAGCTTTCCGCATCGCCGGTGTAGGGCACCTTGACGATATCCGCGCCCAGCTCAACGCCCACGCGGGCGCAGTGGGCCACCACGTCCTTGGCGTAGCCGTTCTGGATCTGGGGGCCGCGGGCGTACATCATGGCCAGCAGCGGGATGCCCCAGTTGTCGCACGATTCGGCCACACGGCCCAGATCGGCCAGCATGAGGCGTTCGTTGGGGTCTCCCAGGTTCACGTGGACAGAAACGCAATCTGCGCCGTGCTTGATGGCTTCTTCAACCGTGCCCACAAGGGTTTTGGTGTTGCCGAGGGGCGAAAGCGTGGTGGAGGCGGAGAGGTGGATGATAAGACCGATGTCGCTGCCCGCGTTGCGGTGGCCGCAACGCACAAGGCCCTTGTGCATGAGCACTGCGTCCGCGCCGCCCGTGGCCATGTCGTTGACGGTGTCTCGCATGTCCACCAGACCTTCAACAGCACCAATGGTCACGCCGTGATCCATGGGAACAATGATGGTACGGCCATTTGTGCGGTTGATGATGCGTTCCAGGCGGATTTTTTTTCCAAGGTACATGGGCTCGCTCCTTTCAGTCTGCTGCTTTAAGGTGACCCGCGTGGAGCGGGGTTTGCCGCATTTTTCCCGGCGGCCCATACAAAAAAAGGGCCGCTGGCTTGTTGCCTGCGGCCCGTTGAACTTTCTAACTTTTACGCGTCAGCAAAGCTCCCGACCACAGGCTCCGGTAAAGTACGCAAAATAATACCAGCTAAAGATGCCGGCGGCGTAGGAGGAGGTGTGGTTGGAAGAAATGCGCTGCATGAAAGTATCCTTAAATTTTCTAGGTAAAAAGCTACGCGGCATGCAAAAGCCTGTCAATAAAAAATTGAAGTTTGCATGCAAATTGTTCGCAAAGTCAGGCGGTGCCACGTTCTGCGGGGTCGGAGGGGGCATCCGGAGCTGTTGTTTTGCGCCGCAGCTTGCGCGTTTCAAGCCTTTTGAGCACAAAATCGCCGGGCTTGACGCCTTCCGGCACTGCCGACAGGGGAAATTCCGCGCGGGCCAGATTGCGGTGCCCGCCAGCCTGGCCCACGTCGTAAAAACAGGCGTCCGCCAGACGGCCAATGTCCCGTCCGCCATCGCCGCGAAAGATCACGATAACGGTTTTGTCCACCACGCCGCTCACGGCTATCCACCGCAGGCCGTGCACCCGTGTGAAAAAGTCCGCCACTGCCACCAAAAGGTCTGCGCTGTTGACCTCGTTGAGCGAGGCAAAGGCTCCGCCGCCTCGGCAGTCGGCAAGGGAACGGAATGCGCGTGAAAACAGCGGCAGCCATTCCCGCAGGTATTCGCTACGCAGAATACGGCGCAGCAGGCCGTTGTCCGCATGGCGCGAAAGCCACTGATACGCGCGAAAATCGTCTTCGCCGCCGGAGCGCTCAAAAGCCGCCGTGTCTGTGCGTATGCCGTACAGCAGGGCTGTGGCAAGCCTTGGCCCTGGGCGCATGCGCAAGGCCTTGAGATAGCGGGCCATCATGGTGCTGGTGGCGCCCATATTGGGGCGGATATCACGCAGCAAGGCCGGGCCAGCCAGCGAGCATGCCGCAATGTTGTTGGCAACGCGGGGCAGGGGATGATGGTCGATAATGCAGTCAAAGTGCAGGCCCTGAAAAGCCTTGCTGTGGTGCGGCTGGGAATCCACCATGGCAAAGTGGGTGTACTGGTCGGCATTTTCAGGCTGCCAGGGGCGCACCGGGATGTTCAGGTAGCGGATCATGGCCAGGTTGTCGGGCCGGGTCACCTCATTGATGCGCGCAATGTCCACGTTGTGCACCTTGTGGATCATAATACGCTTGAGCGCCAGCGCCGATGCCAGGGCATCGGGGTCGGCATTGATGAGGATGCACCAGCGGTCGTCCTTGCTGAGACCTGCCCGCCATTTTTGCAGCAGGGCGATGTGGTCTGTGGCGCCAGCCATGATTCTCCTTAAAAGTTCTTCTGCGAAAGCCCGCTTGCGAAAGTGCGTTTGCCAATTTTCATTCGCCGGAATGCGGTTGCGCAAGCGCCTCCAGCACCGGCAGGGATGCGGCCAAACGATCCCAGTTGAATATCTCGACCATATGTACTGCCGAATCGGGTATGCGCTGCATGAGGGCGGCTGCGGTCTGCGCCTGCCCGGGCGTAAAAGCCGTGAGGGGCAGATGCCGGTCGCCGTCGCCGGGGGCGCTCCAGTGCGTCATGGTCGCCTGCTCTGGCAGGGTCGAAACCAACAGGTTTTTTTGACCATAGCCCAGGAGGTGCCCTACGTCCAGACACAGCCCCAGTCCGTGATCCTGAAGAAATCCCTGTCCAAGGCAGGCAATATCGCTGTGGGCAACGTTTTCCAACAACAGCGGAATATGACAGCAGCTTTTCCAGTGAGAGGCAAACCCTGCCAGACGGCTGCGCTGCATCATCGGCGAGCCTTGGGGCGGGTGCAGCACGGCACAGCGCGGCTGAAGAAATGCCGCCTTGCCAAGTACAGACAATGCCAATTGCGCTGCCCGGCGGGCAGGATGCGCGGCAGAACTCTTGCTGGAGGGCCAGGGCAGGTCAACGGGCAGATGCACATGCCAGCGCAGGGGCAGGGTTGCCAGATCGGGCGGCAAGTCCTGCGGCCCGTAATCCAGGCAGGACTGAGCTTCAAAAAAGCACAGTCCAACCTCGTCCACCTTGCCAGCCAGAAAACGCGCATTTTCCGCCACTCCGGCGGGCAGCACAAAGGACGGCGCGGCCAGACGGCCTGCAAAGCGTGCGGGCCGCAGATGCGGCGTGTCTGGCTGGAGCGGCTGGTCGCCTGAATCTTGGGACATCGGGTGTTCCTTGTGCGCGGTATACAGTGTCGGCCTTCCGCCACTATGCGCAAAAGGGGGAGATTTCTGGAAAATCTCCCCCTTTATCATTCTATCATTGCGGGATGCTACACCAGTTTGGTGCTGCTCCAGCTGTGTTCTTTTGCTGTTGCTTCGGTCTTGGGGCCGCCCAGCACGCAGGTGGCTCCGTTGCGCGCAACCTCGGCCAGCACCTCGGCAAATTCGCGGAAGTGTTT
This sequence comes from uncultured Desulfovibrio sp., assembly GCF_902477725.1. Classification (NCBI taxonomy): domain Bacteria; kingdom Pseudomonadati; phylum Thermodesulfobacteriota; class Desulfovibrionia; order Desulfovibrionales; family Desulfovibrionaceae; genus Desulfovibrio; species uncultured Desulfovibrio sp. The sequence goes on from NZ_CABSIF010000006.1 coordinate 253,054, forward strand.
TTCGGTGGTGGAAAGGATTTCTTCGCGCATGAGGGCGCGGGCGGCATCTGTGTCGTCCGTGAGCCAGCGCGAGAGGGACTGCGCGCCCTTGGCGTCGGGCAGCAGGTAGCTGTCCAGATCGCCCACCGCGCCCACTATGGCCTGGGTGAGCTGGGCTTTGTCCGGGCTGAAGGTGCGCAGGTATTCGGCCATGCCGTCAAAGGCCGCCAGGGTGTCGTCCACGTTGGGGTCGCGGTATGAGGCGCACACAAGGGTGCCGCCCAGGCGGTCGAGATTGCAGAACGCGCCGTACGCGCCGCCGCGTACACGCACCCGCTCCCACAGGTAGCCCATGCGCAGGCTGCGCAGGATAACGCTGGCGGAGCCATGGTACACATAGCCCTGGTCATAGATGTTGGCGGCCTTACCCACATAGTTGATCTGGGCCGGGGCAATGAAGGCTTCGCCCTTGGGCAGTTCCAGAGGGGCGCTGCCAAAGTCCGTTGACGCCCCTGCCCGCGCGGGCAAAAGCGAGCGCAGCAGCTGGCGGGCTTCCGTTTCTACCAGCGCAAGACCCTGCGCCTCTGCGGTGCAGTCCACAACAGCGCCGGGACGGGCGATGATGCGCGAGCGCAGTTCTTCCAGATCATTCAAAACAGACTGCGGGTCAGTGTCCATACGCTCCAGCAGGCCGCGCACGCTTTCAAGGTAGCTCAGGCCCGACGTGCGTTCGGCAATGGCGCTTGCGCCGTTGAAGCGCGCCCGCAGGCGGGCGCTGACCGCCGCATGACCGGCGGACTGCAAGCCATGCTCCAGCCGGGCCTTGCCTTCAAGCAGCATCTGGCCCAGGCGTTCGCGCAACACATCGGCGTCCGTCAGGGGTTCCAGCAGGATTTCGCGGGTCAGGGCAAAGAGATCGGGCAGCTTGTCGTACACGGCCTTGCCCGACACGCCAAGGTAGCCAAAAGTCTTGCGACTGCCGCGCACAAGGCCCACAAGCGTTTCAGCGCCGAGGCCGCCCGTTTTGGCGGCCATGAGTGCGCCAAGCTCCGTAAAATCGCGTTTGGCGGTGCCTGTTTCGGTGAGGGAACGGGCAAAGAGCGGCAGCAGGGGCACGAGCCTGTCCGGCACATTGGCAAGGGGCAGCAGCAGGGTCGCGTAGGCAATACCCTGGGTGGGCAGTTCGTGCGTCAGAAATGTCTCGGGCAGTTCTGCCACTGCGCGGGGCAGCAAGGCGTTTTCACGCGGCAGGTCTTCAATCCCCAAGGCCGGGATGGTCGCAAGAGCCTCCGGGCTGTCGGGCGCGCTCTGGGCTTCCATGAGGCGGGCGGTTTCTTCCACCATCTTGGCGCGGGCCTCGGCATCGGCTGCGGCCTGTACGGCATCCACGCGGGCCTTTTCCGCATCTTCGCGGGCTTTGCCCAGCTTGGTGTCAGGCAGCAGCACCACGGTGGCGCGGTGCTCGTTGTTCAGGAACCAGTCCTTGATGGCCTGTTCAAATACGGGTTCGCCAGCCTCGATGCGGGCCTTGAGGGCGTTGAGCGGGGCTTCCCATGCCAGCGGAGCCAGCGGATCTCCATCATACAGCCATGTGGTCAGGGACTGCACCATGGCCGAAAGCCCACGGGGGAAGCGCCCCGAATTGTTTTCACGGTAGGCGAATTCCACGCTGTTGACGGCGGCCTCTACTGCCGAGCGGGGGATGCCTTCTTCCGCCAGTTGGGCCAGGGTGTCAAAAATGAGCAGTTCGGCCTGCTGCACATCGCGCGGGGCCACGCCCTTGAGACCGGTGGAGTAGTACATCTGGCGCAGGTCAGTCTCCAGCCCGCAGCCCGTAGTGTCTTCACCAAGGCCGGAGGCGATGAGCGCCTTGCGCAGGGGGGAGCCGGGCAGGCCTTCAAGGATATGCTCGAGCATTTCCATCAGCAGGGCCTGATGCACGTCCCCACGCTCGCCCAAAAGCCAGTTGACCGTAAACAGCGCGCGTTTTTCGCCCTTGGAGGCGGCATAGGCCACTTCAATCTGGCGTGGGGTTTCCAGGCGCGGCTGCAAAGGCACATCGGAATTGACCGGGCGGGCCGTGTAGCCTTCAAGCGCGGCTGCCGTCAGGCGCAGGCGTTCGTCTTCCGGGTCGTCGCCCCAGAAGAAAAAGCGGGCGTTGCTGGGGTGGTAGTAGCGGCTATGAAAATCGTAAAAGGCCTCGTAGGTGAGGTCGGGGATATTTTCCGGATTGCCGCCGGAATCAAGGCTGTAGAGCGTATCGGGGAAGAGCGCCTGCTGGCTCTGCTCCGCGAGGACGGAATCGGGCGAGGAGTAAACGCCCTTCATTTCATTGTAGACCACGCCCTTGTACGACCACGGGCCATCGGACGTTTCGGCCTCCACGTGCCAGCCTTCCTGCCGGAAGATATCCTCATCGATGCGCGGGTGGAACACTGCGTCTATGTAGACGTCAATGAGATTGTAAAAATCGCGCAGATTGCAGCTTGCGATGGGGTAGCAGGTCTTGTCGGGGAAGGTGAATGCGTTGAGAAAGGTTTGCAGCGATCCCTTCATCAGTTCAACAAAGGGTTCCTTGACGGGATATTTGTCCGACCCGCAAAGAACGGAGTGCTCCAGAATGTGGGCAACACCTGTGGAGTCGGCTGGCGGCGTGCGAAAGTTGACGCCAAAGCACTTGTTTTCGTCAGAGTTATTAATGGAAAGCAGTTGCGCTCCCGTGGCCTCGTGCCGCCACAAACGGGCGGTGCCGTCCACTTCGTGCAGATGCTGTTCTGTAAGAAGAGTGAATCCGTGCTTGTTCATGATGAATCCTGGAGTGTTGATGTGCAGTGCCGTTTGAGGCACAGCGTGAACTCTAACTATAAGTGTAGATGCGCCGTTTGAAAAGGGGCGCAGTCTGTGGCACGCCATCCCAAGCTTGTGACACGGCCTCCGGCGTGATACTGAAATCTGCCCGTGTTTTGCGCCGGGCCGCAAATTTTTGATTGAACGAGATGATATGAACATGAACTGCAAGTCCTGTACAGGTGGGTCTGCGCTGGCAGAAAAGCTGGTGCTCTGGTACATTCCTCTGGCTTTTGCCGCCTTGTTCATATGGGGCAGCGTGTTGCAGATGCGCAGCTTTGTCATCAATGATGCGGATTTTGGCTACTTTATCACGCAGATTTGGCGGGTCTGGAACGGCTGGGACTGGCAGGCTCCTTTTTCCAACGTCTATGAGGGCAAACCCTTTTACGCCCACCATTGCACCCCCCTGACGGCCCTGCTGGCTCCCCTTGTGGGGCCGTGGAAGAGCCCGTACCCCCTCAGCGTTCTGCAAGGCGTGGCGGTGGGGGCAATGGCCTTTATTCTGCCCCGGCTGGTGCGCGCCCTGCATGAAGAAGCAGACGGCGATACGCCTTCCGGCAACTGGGTGTGGACGGCAGGTTTTGCGCTGCTTCTTTTCTTTTTTTTCCGCCCGGTGCTCACGCCGTGGTCGCGGCAGGTTCACTACACAACTCTTGTTACGCCCATGCTCATGCTGGCCGTGCTCATGCTGCACAAGCGCCGCTGGTGGGCGCTTGCCGGATGCTGCCTTGTGGTCTTTCTGGCGCAGGAACGCGCCGCGCCCAGTATTTTCTGTCTGGGCATGTATGCCTTTTTGCTGCTGGGCCAGCGGCGTGTCGGCGCGATTTTATGCCTGTGTTCCGGGCTGTGGTTTGCCACGGCTACAAAGGTATGGCTGCCCTACATGCGCCAGCTTGCGGGCGCGGGGACGGGCTATGCCTTCAGCAACTTTGTAGATGTGGGCGGACAGTGGAATTTCAAGCTGCGCTACTATCTGCATCTGCTGGCTTACTCGTGGTTTTTGCCCCTGCTTGGGCGCAAGGCCTTGCTCTGCCTGCTGTGTACCTTGCCCTATCTCGCCATGGTGGCTGTCTCCGGCTACGGTCATATGTGGGCCATGGCCGGGCAGTATGAGGATTTGCCCGGCGTGTTCCTGATGCTGTCCATCTGCCACGCCTGCATGTGGGTGCAGGGCAAGCTGCGCCCCGCGTTGTGGAAAAAGCTTCTGCCCGCCGCCGGTGTGGTGATGGCCGTCATAATGCTCTCTACGCAGACAGGCTGGTATAATCCGGCTGTGACTGTGGCGCGGCTGCTGCAACATCCCGATACCCAGTCGTATGCGCGCCTGCGCGAAGCTCTGGGGCAGTTGCCGGATTTTCCCCCGACTGTGCGAGTGTGGGCGCAGTCCGGCCTTGGGCCGCACGTATTTTATCCCTATCAGCGCTATACCGCCGACATATCGCACATGGACGGCCCGCTGAACGACAGCGTGGTGATGATTTCACCCTATGCGGGCACGGCCTACCTTGCGGGCGGCGGGGGCGGGGTGTCGCGCGGGGAATTTGAGCGGGCGGAGGCGTTTTTTGACGCGCATCCCGATCTTGTCCGCGTAAAGAGCAGCGATGTTCTGGTAATTTATGCAGGAAAGAGTCTTCGCGAAACCCAGCCTGAGCTTGTGCAGGGGCTGAGTCGGTAGCTGATGTGCGGTTTGCGCGGAAATCTCCGCATCAGTGCTTGCTATTCGCAAGATGGTAGTGTATTGACTCCCTTTCCATCAAGCACACCCAAAGGCAGCGGCCCGGGGTGCCCGGTGGGACGGCGCGTGTGGTGTCGTCCATTTTTTGCGCCCAAGGACGGTTTGCCCCTCCTGGGTGTGGACATCGGGTTGCAGGGTCAGGGCATGGGTGGAAGAAGTTAACCCTTTGGAGGAATCCCAATGGCTTATGTCAGCATGAAGCAAATGCTGGAAACCGGCGTGCATTTCGGTCACCAGACCCGCCGCTGGAACCCCAAGATGCGTCCTTACATCTTTGGCGCCCGCAACGGCATCCATATCATCGACCTGCAGCAGACCGTCAAGCTGTTCCGCGTTGCCTACGACAAAGTGGTCGACACTGTTGCCAAGGGCGGCAAGGTGCTGTTCATCGGTACCAAGCGCCAGGCTCAGGAAGCCGTGGCCGCTGAAGCTGGCCGCGCCGGTCAGTTCCACGTGACCAACCGTTGGATGGGCGGCACGCTCACCAACTTTGTCACCATCCAGAAGAGCGTGGATCGTCTGAAGAAGCTGGAAGCCATGTTTGGCGACGGCACCATCAATCGCTACCAGAAGAAGGAAATTCTGCTTCTGGAACGCGAAATGAAAAAGCTCGAGGAAACCTTGGGCGGTATCAAGAACATGGACCGCACTCCCCAGCTTGCCTTTATCATCGACCCGCACCGTGAAGACATCGCCGTAAAGGAATGCCGCAAGCTCGGCATCCCGATCGTGGCCGTGACCGACACCAACTGCGACCCCGATGTTATTGACTACATCATCCCCGGCAACGACGACGCCATCCGCGCCATCAAGTTGTTTGTGGCTGCTTTCGCCGAAGCCTGCATGGAAGGCGAAGCCATGAACAAGGATCACAAGGGCGAAGTCGTCAACGCTGAAGAAGCCATGCAGAAGGCCGAAGCCGCCGCTTCCGCTCCGGAAGCCGCTCCCGCCGAATAGCTGGCCTTTCCATATTCCGTATCCTGGGGGCGGCGCAACCTGTAAAGGCTGCGCTGCCCCCGTCTGGATGAAAGATTGCGCGCCGCGCTTCGCGGAGGCCGCGCAACCGATCAGGCATTTACAAAACTCCGGCTTGGGGCCGGACAGCGTGTGGAGTATACTATGGCTATCACTGCACAATTGGTTAAAGAACTGCGCGACATGACCGCCGCAGGCATGATGGATTGCAAGAAAGCCCTGGTGGAAGTGGAAGGCGACCTGGAAAAGGCCGTTGACTGGCTGCGCCAGAAGGGCATGGCCAAGGCTGCCAAAAAGTCTGGCCGCGCCACCAGCGAAGGCCTCGTGACCGTGGCCGCCACTGCCGACAACATGCACGTCGCCATGGGTTCGCTGCTTTGCGAAACCGACTTCGTGGCTCGCGGCGAACAGTTCCAGACCATGGCTGCCCGCGTGACCCAGGTCATCCTTGAAAAGGCTCCTGCCGATGCCGCAGCTCTTGAAGCCCTCTTGGGCGAAGAAGTGACCCAGCTCATCGCCTCCGTGGGCGAAAACATGCAGCTTGGCAAGTTTGCCCGCTTCAGCAAAAAGAGCGCCAACGACGTGGTGGGTCAGTACATCCACGCCAACGGCAAGATCGGCGTTCTTGTGTACCTGACCTGCGGCAAGGCCGAAAGCGCCGCCAAGCCCGAAGTGCTGGAACTGGCCAAGAATCTTTCCATGCAGGTTGCCGCCGCCAGCCCCCTGGCTCTTGACGCTGCCAGCCTTGATCAGGCCGCTGTGGAACGTGAACGCGAAGTTTACCGCCAGAAGGCCATTGAAGAAGGCAAGCCCGCCCAGATCGTGGACAAGATTGCCGACGGCGCGGTGAAGAAGTTCCAGAAGGAAGTATGCCTCATGGAACAGCCCTATATCCGCGACGACAAGAAGATTATTTCCGACATCGTGCGCGAAACGGGCAAGACCATCGGCGACGAAATCACGGTTACCGGTTTCGAACGCATCCAGCTTGCTGCCGAATAGGCACAGCGCTGCGCCGGATTACGGCACATAAGTGTACGCCTTCTGGCCAGGCACGGTTTTATGGGGGGCCTTTGGCCCCCCATTGCGTTTGACAAAGTCAACGCAACCAGAAATCATGAATCGACAGCGCCTTGCGGTGTTGTCGGGCGCGAATGGTTTCTTCAAATCCCGCCAGGCGGGAATTGCTGTCTGCTGGGGGCCACTGGCCCCTTTTTTATTACGGAAATGCGGCATGGCCGCCGGAGAAGATATGTGGGATCTGGCATGGGTAACTGACCCCGCAGCCTGGGCTGGTCTGGGTACGCTGGTGCTGCTGGAAGTGGTGCTGGGCGTAGACAACCTGGTTTTTATTTCCATTCTTGTGAACAAACTGCCGCAGGAAAAGAAGCGTCAGGCCTTCATGACCGGCCTTGGGCTTGCCCTGCTCATGCGCATGGTACTGCTGGCCTTCATGGCGCGGCTGGTTGCCCTCACGGATCCCCTGTTTACCCTGGGCGGGCATGGCTATTCTGCCCGTGATCTTATCCTTATGGCTGGCGGCGTGTTTTTACTGCTCAAGGGCACCATGGAACTGCATGATAGGCTTGAAGGACACGCGGGCAGGTTCGATACCAGCGGGCCGCAAGCTGGCTACTGGCAGGTGATTTTTCAGATCATCATTCTGGATGCCGTATTTTCCCTGGATTCCATCATCACGTCCGTGGGCATGGTGGACCATGTGTTCATCATGATGCTGGCGGTGCTGGCTGCCATGGTCATCATGGTGCTCGCCGCCGCTCCCCTGCTGGAATTTGTGGAGCGCCACCCCACAGTTATCGTGCTGTGCCTGGGATTTTTGCTGATGATCGGTCTGAGCCTGCTGGCCGATGGCCTTGGCTACCATATCCCCAAAGGCTATATGTACGCGGCCATTGGATTCTCGGTGCTGGTTGAGGCCTGCAACCAGTGGGCCTTGCGCAGTCGGCGCAGGCGCTACAGCATGCGCGACATGCGTGAATCCACGGCACGGGTCATTCTGAATCTGCTTGGCGGCGGCGTGCCAGGCGGCGGCGAGGCGCAGCTGGAGGCAGCGGCGCTGGCTGGCGATGCCGGGGGCCAGCTCTTTGCCCCCATGGAGCGGGACATGGTGGCCCGTGTGATCCGCCTTGGCGGGCGCACGGCACGTTTTATCATGATCCCGCGCCAGCGCGTGGACTGGCTGGACAGTAACGCCGACCGCGCCACGGTCACGCGTTTTGCCGCGGCCTCGCGCCTTGCCTGGCTGCCAGTGCTGCGGTGCGACACGGACGAAGTGCTGGGCGTGGTGCATCCCGGTGAAATTCTGCAACAGGAGCAGCAGGGCATAGGCAACCGCGAGTGGGATCTTAAAACCTACGTGCGCCCCGCGCCCACCATATTCGAGCATACGCCGCTGACGACCCTGCTGGAAGATTTTCGTACCAATCCCGCGCCGCTGGCCTTTGTGCGGGATGAATACGGCAGCGTTGTGGGCATTATCACCCCTGCGGAACTGCTGAGCGTGCTTGCGGGCCAGATGGGCGACATGCCCGCCGGGCCGGAGGTTTGCCGCAGACCTGACGGCAGTTGGGTTCTGCCCGGGCGTCTGGCTGTTGACCTGTTTGCAAGCTGGCTTGGGGTGAGCCTGCCGCGCCGTCTGTTCAGCGCCACCCTCGGGGGGCTCATTATGGAGCGCCTTGGCCGCATACCTGAAAAAGGCGCGCGCCTGCGCTATCAGGGATGGGATCTGGAGATAACCCGCATGGATCGCCGCCGTATTGACGAAGTGCGGGCGGTCAAGCTGCTGCTGCCCCATGCCGATGGCAAGAAACGCAAGAAATAAAATTGTTGGGCCGAACTGGTCTGACATGTTGACAGCTTGCCGGGTGCGGGCGTAGAGTTCAAAACATGAGCATGAACACACAATCTTCTTTCCGCCACGTAGCGCTGCTATCCATTATGTGCGCCGTAGTAGTACGGTGTCACACTTTGCGCGCGTTCTGAGCAGGGAAGATCCAAGGTAGTATTGCAAACCCCGCCGGCGCGAGTCGGCGGGGTTTTTTTTATTCCGCACCGCCGCCGACAAGCCTCACCATCGAAAAGGAGTCTTGCGGCGATGTTACGTCTTTCGGGAGCAGAACTCACCATCCGCCTGCTGGAAAACCAGGGTGTCACGCACATTGCCGGCATCCCGGGCGGTTTCAATCTTCCTCTCTACGATGCCCTCGGGCGCAGTGGAACCATCCGGCACATCCTTGCCCGTCATGAACAGGGCGCAGGCTTCATCGCTCAGGGCATGGCAAGAGTCACGGGCCGCCCCGGCGTTATCTTTGCCACTTCCGGCCCCGGCGCCACCAATACGCTCACGGCGCTCGCCGATGCGCGCATGGATTCCGTGCCTCTGGTCTGCATTACCGGGCAGGTGCCCCTGAACATGATCGGCACCGATGCCTTTCAGGAAGTGGACATCTACGGCATGTCCATTCCAGCCACCAAGCACAACTTCATTGTGCGCTCCATTGACGAACTGCTGCGCGTGATTCCCGAGGCCTTTGCCATTGCCGCTGGCGACCGCCCCGGCCCTGTATTGGTGGACATCCCGCGTGACGTGCAGGTGGCTGTTGCTGAATTGCAGGATCTGCCCGCCGCCGGAACCCCCGCTCCCTTGCCCCAGCCAGACCCGCAGGCCCTTGCCCGCGCGGCGGAAATGATGAACGCCGCAAAGCGCCCCCTGTTGTTGCTGGGCGGTGGCACGTCTTCACCAGAGGCTTCGGCGGCGGTGGTTTCCTTTATGGAGGCCCGTCGCATCCCTGCCGTCATGTCCCTGCGCGGGCTGGGCACGGTGCCGCACGGGCACGAACTGGCCGTGGGCATGCTTGGCATGCATGGAGCGCGCGCTTCCAACATGCTGGTGGACGAATGCGATCTGCTCATGGTTGTGGGCGCTCGTCTTGGCGACCGCGCGACGGGCAGGCTGGACGGTTTTTGCCCCAAGACGGGCCTTGTCCATATTGATATCGATGCCTGCGAGGTGGGCAAGCTGCGTATTCCGCAGGTGGGTATTACGGCGGATGCGGCAGAGGCTCTCACGGCCCTGCTGCCCCTGTTGCGCAAGACAGACCACGAGCCGTGGCTCGAGCGCGTGGCCGCATGCAAGGCGGAGCACGGCCTGCGTTTTGACCGCACGGATGAGGTCTGTTCGCCCTACGGCATCATCAGGCACGTGGCGGACGCCCTGCACGGCAAGGGCATTGTGAGCACAGACGTGGGCCAGCACCAGATGCGCGTGGCTCAGGCCTACCCCATGATGCAGCCCCGGCAGTGGCTCACATCCGGCGGGCTGGGAACAATGGGCTTTGGCCTGCCTGCCGCCATAGGCGCTGCGCTGGCAAAGCCGGAGGAAACCGTGGTCTGTTTTTCCGGTGATGGCAGCCTGCTCATGAATATTCAGGAAATGGCCACGGCTGTTGAAAATCAGGCCAACGTCAAGATTATCCTGTGCAACAACGATGGACTTGGGCTGGTGCAGCAACAGCAGGATCTGTTCTTTGGAGGGCGGCTGTTCGGCTCGGCTTTCACGGCAGGCACGGACTTTGTGCGTATTGCCCAAGGCTTTGGCATGCCGGCCATCTGTCTTAACAACGAGCGCGACCCCAGGGCCGTGCTGGAAAAGGCCCTGGGCACGCCCGGCCCATGCCTGCTTGAAGTGCGCATGAGCGCAGAAGAAAAAGTTTTTCCCATGGTGCCGCCAGGAGCGGCAAACAGTCAGATGATAGAGGGGGTTAACGCATGAACGGTTCCGTCACGAACGCGCTTACAACTTTGCACTTGAGCGTCAACAATCATCCTGGTGTGCTTTCGCACGTGTGCGGCCTCTTTGCTGGCCGTGCCTACAACCTTGAAGGCGTGCTTGTTACGCCGGAAGCAGACGGCGATACCTGCCGCATGTGGCTGGTGGTCAAGGACGACGGGCGCATGGAGCAGATAGTCAAGCAGGTGCGCAAGCTGCACGATGTGCTGGATGTGCAGGTGGGGCATGCGGAACCGACGGTCTTCAACCGTCTGGCTGGTTGCCTTGAATGCTGAATAAGAGCAGGGCGCGGTGCATACCAACATAACACCGCGCCCTGCGTAACAGGCTGTCCACGGGCTGTGCCCCTATCTGCCTGCGTTTGATGGACGCGCTGGCAGATCGGGGTGCAGCCATTTTTTATTCAGCCAGCAGGCTGGCCCCCGGCCCGCCGTCATAGGGCAAGCGTTCAAAGACCTTGCGGCGCGGGGTCAGGCTGATGTGGTAGTACTGGTTTTGCGGAATATAGATAAAGGGCACGTCTTCGTTGCGCTGTCGGAGAAAGAGCGAAAGCAGCACCCGGTTGATGGCCTGATGCCCCACAATGATCAGGGGCGCATCCCCAGCCAGAAAAAGCGCCCGCCGCAAACCCCGTTGTACCCGCTCGCGCAGCAGGGCGTAGCTCTCGCCATTGGGGTAAGTGTAGGTGTATTTGCTGGCGTTGCGGCCTTGGGTGACCTCGGGCATGCGCTCGCGGATTTCGCTGTAGAGCATGCCCTCGCAATCGCCCGCCCATATTTCGTCAAACTCCTTAAAGGCCATGGCATGCGCCTCGGGCCGTTCGGTCAGCAATGGGGTTGCCGTTTCGTGCGAGCGTATGCGCGTGGAGGTAAACACCCACTCAATTGGTTTGTTGCGCAGATGGGCGGCAAGGGCAAGCGCCTGGGCGCGGCCTGTGGCTGTGAGCGGCGGGTCGCCGCCGATGCGGCCCCGCAGGTTGAATTCCGTCTGTCCGTGGCGCGCCAGATACAGGCACTGGATCCACACGCTGACAACCATTTCGCGGATAGCGGGGTAGTAGGGTGAACTTTCGCAGGGGCGCTCGTCCAGAATACGGTTGGCTGTGGAATCAACGCGCAACCAGTATTTTTCGTCCTGCAATGACTCGTAAATGGTTTCATAGTAGCTGATGCGCTTCATAAAGCTGGCAAGGGCTTCTTCTTCAGTATACGAGGCGTATTCCGGCAGGGTGGTCTTGCGGCGTATGCAGGCATTGAGCAGCAGCTGGTCTTCGTTGACGCATTCCACAAAAAGCACCGGGTAGTCGGTGAGCGTGGTTTCTATGAGGTGCCTGCGCGCGCGGCTGACGTTGGTGGCGTCAAGAATGGCCACCTCGCCGTCCTTGGCCAGCCATTCGCGGGCAATCTCCATGTTGCGCATGCAGATCATTTCGCGCGCATCTCGTCCCAGTTTGTTGTTGGGATCGTAAAAATTGGGGTCGGTGGATTCCGCGCCAATGAGCGCGCGGCGCATGTCGCCGTTATTGAACAGCTTTGCGGCAATGCCTTCGGTCACAAGACCGTCGCGGATGCGCTTTGCCAGAGTGGATTTTCCCCTTGCGGGCAGACCGACCATGGCGACATAAAGTTTCTGCATACGACCTCCGTTGCCGCATGGTAGGAGAAAAGAGAAAAAAATAAAAGAACTCTGCTGGATGGGGCGGGTCGCTCCTTGCCTGCCCGCGATGGCGGTAGTATTATGCAATAAACATATTTACCTGCCGAGTTTTGCCATGAGCATCACGGCTTTTTTCAGAACGCTGTCTTCCCGGTCACACTGGGCCATCCACAGTGTCTGGCTGGTCGTGCTTGCTGGCCTCCTGTGCGCCAACGTGATGGATGGTTATTTCCAGCTTCAGGAAAATGAGTTGCGTCTGCTGCTCTCTGAAAGCAGCATTGCCGTCAATATTGTCAAAATGGAAGTGGGCGGCATCACCCATCTGCTGGACACTGTGGAAAGCGCCGCCATTTCCTCCTTGGACGGAGACCAGCTTGCCGACCGGATGCAAGATATGGTGCGGGATAATCCCTTTGTCGCCGCCATTGCTGTCGAACTCAACGGTGCGCCCTGGGCCTCCACTGGCGAAATTTCTTCTGCGTCCACAGCCGTTTTTTCCCGTTCCACCGCAAAGGACGGGCTTCCCTCCGTATCTGTAAGCATTACCCTGAAACCAGAATTCTGGGGATACAAACTGGCGTATGCGTTCAGTCGCGCAGATGCTAAGGTTGCCGTCTATACGGCCTCTGGACGTCCTTTGCTGCCCTTTGCCGATCTGGACAACGCTGAAAATGCATTTCTGGCGGAGAGCATTGCAAGCATGGCACCAGATGCGGCGGCCTTGCACACCCAGCCCCTGCGGGCCGATGGGGCTCGAGCCATGCTTACCTTGCAGCAGGCGGCCGCGCCCTTTCTGGAGGGCGGCCCCCTGGTGGTGGGAACAATCATCAGCGGCGAAAACAGCTATGCCCACTGGCGTAGCGACCTGCTCGTTCAAGTGCTGATATGGCTAACTGCGGCTGTGCTCTCAACTTCACTCCTGGTGATAGAAGCGCGCAGACGCCGCCGTTCTGAACTTTCCACAGAAAAACTGCAAAGCGCCATGCGCTCGCGCGACAAGTTCATCAGTATCCTGATGGACCACGCGCCCATCATGGTCTCCTACTGGGACGCGGAGCGGCGGTGCCATTACGCCAACAGAATGTACAGGGCATGGTTTGGCAAAGGTGAGGAGGAGATCATCGGCATTGATTTGCACTCCTTGCTTGGCGGGGAGCTGCTTGCCAAATGCGCCCCCCTCGTTGATGCGACCCTGCGCGGCGAACCACAGGATTTTGAGCAGGAAAGGGCCAGGGCCGACGGCTCAACAGGCTATGTGCTGTCCCGCTACATACCGGATATGGATGGACGGGAGGTGCGGGGTTTTTTTGTTATTGCCTCTGACATTACAGAACTCAAGCAAACACAGCAGAGCCTGGAAAAACGTATTGAAGACCTGTACTCGCTGGCCACCATAGACGCGCTTACGGGCTTGAACAACCGCAGAAATTTGCTGGAAAAAATTCAGTTCGAGATTGAAAGGGCCAAGCGCTATGGTCTGAACATGGTCTTCTTTATGCTTGATATCGACCATTTCAAAAAGATCAACGACACGTACGGGCATGATGCGGGTGATGCCGTGCTGAAGGGGCTTGGCGCGCTGCTGCATGGCACCATGCGTACCTCTGACCATGTGGGGCGGCTTGGCGGCGAAGAATTTGGCATTCTGCTGGCCAGCGTTGTGCCCCAGCAGGCAGAGGCCATTGCAGAGCGCTTGCGCAGGCGCGTGGAAGAAATGGTCGTGTGGCACAACGAAAAGAACATTCGTTTTACAGTCAGCATTGGTCTGGCGGATTTACAGACAGATGTGAAAAACCCCCTGGAAGACATGGTGAAGAGGGCAGACCTTGCCCTCTACCGGGCCAAGAACAGTGGCCGTAATCGCGTATGCCTTGCGGACAATTTGTTGCCGCCCGCTGTGGAGAATTCGGCGGGTCAGGGTTTTGGCGCATAAAAAGAACGCCCTTGCGCGGCAGGTCTGTATCTGCGGCACAAGGGCGTTCTCCAAGTATTCAGGCTGATTGCGCCTTAACGCACCTTCAGCTTGAGAAAGCGCTTTTTGCCGAGCTTGACCACGTATTCACCGGCTGCAAGCGGGGTGACGGCGTCTTCGCAGCGTTCCCCGTCAATGGAGAGCGCGCCTTCTTTCATCAGGCGTTTTGCTTCGCCCCGGCTTTTAACAAGGCCTGCGGCCTCAAGAAACACCGGGGGGGTGCTGTCTTCGCCGCAGGCGCACTGGTGCTCGGGCATATCGTCCGGCACGCCGCCGCCAGCAAAAACGGCATTAAAGCCCTGCTTTGCTTCATCGGCATCTTTTTCACTGTGGTAGCGGGCCACCATCTCGTGGGCAAGATTTTCCTTGGCGGCCTTGGGGTGCAGCTCGCCGTTGGCCACGGAAGCCTTGAGGGCTGCAATGTCTTCAAGGCTTTTGGCCGAGAGCAGCTCATAGTAGCGCCACATGAGCTCATCAGAGATAGCCATGACCTTGCCGAAAATCTGGGAAGGGGCTTCGTCAATACCAATGTAGTTGCCGTAAGATTTTGACATCTTGCGCACGCCATCGGTGCCTTCGAGCAGGGGCAGGGTCAGAATGCACTGGCTTTCTATGCCGTAGTGCGCCTGGAGGGTGCGGCCCACCAGCAGGTTGAACTTCTGGTCAGTGCCGCCCATTTCCACATCGCTCTTGAGAGCGACAGAGTCATAACCCTGACACAGCGGATACAGAAATTCGTGGATTGATATGGGACGCTGCTCGCGGAAACGCTTTTCAAAATCATCGCGTTCCATCATGCGGGCAACGGTATAGCTGGAAGCCAGCTTGATAAAGCCCGTGGCGTCCATCTTGCCCAGCCAGGCCGAGTTGAAGGCAACCTCGGTCTTCTGCGGATCAAGAATTTTGAAAACCTGCTTTTTGTAGGTTTCCGCGTTGGCAAGAACCTGCTCCTCAGTGAGGGGGGGGCGGGTTTCCGAGCGGCCAGAGGGGTCGCCTATGCGGCCCGTAAAGTCGCCGATAAGAAAGATGACATGGTGCCCCAGTTCCTGAAAATGACGCATCTTGTGCATAACAACCGTATGCCCAAGGTGCAGGTCAGGAGCGGTGGGGTCAAAGCCCACCTTGATACGCAGCGGCTTGCCGCGCGCAATCTTTTTGCGCAGTTCGTTTTCGTCAATCAGCTCGGCCATGCCGCGCTTGATGGTGGCCATTTGGCGGTCAATATCCGTCATCACCCTTACCTCTGTGCTGGCTTCGGTAAAAAACGCCGGACCAAAAAAGAATATGCGCCGACGTAGACGGAAAGTGATACCCCCAAGGCGGCGATAGTGTCAAACCATGCCGCAGAGAATCAGCCAGCCTACAGGCTCAGCAGGGAGGCAACGCGGCTGGCGCTCAGGCCGCTGTGAACGGAAAGCGCGTCCATGGGATTTTGCGAGATCATGCTCATGGTGTCGTCAAGCACGCCATCCACTTCGTCATCTGCCAGCAAATTGGGGGCGCTCAGGCTGACAACATCGCGGGAAGGCATGCTGGCAGCGGTGTTTTCATCTTTTTCCATGGCAGGGAAGGCAAAGGCCGGAGTGGGGTTGAGTCCGGAAATTTTCATGGCGGTATCCTTTATGTTGATGACCTGCATGGGTCAAATTTTCCGCATGGCGGCAATACTGCCATAAAAGATGCAATTTTAGGGCCATAAAACCCGGATTGGGAGAAGGGGCGGTAGGGTAATCGTGGCAAAAGCAGGAACGTTGTGGCTACTTGCGCCTAGGCGGATTCTTGCTGATCCTTTGACGCATCGGCGTATTTGGTGAGGCACTGACGCAAACGGGGGGAGCCGCCCTTGACGTTGAGCCAGCGCAGTCGGGCGCGGCGGGCGCTCCAGTCCAGTTCTTCCTGAAAGCGCAGGCGCACGGCAATACCCTGTGCGTCAGGGGCCTTGCCGAAACCTGCCCGCTTGGCAAGAAAAACGTAGGGAGGCACAGTAACAGGCACCACGCTGGGCTGGAGAAAAAACAGGTAGGTTGCGTCGGAGGTGAAGGAAGGTACCGCCAGTTCTTCCGGCATGCAGACGCATGCCCCGCCTTCTGAAACATCCAGAATGCGCGTGGCTGGCGGGGGCAGCTGACTGTATTCCCCAAGCATGATGCGCAAATCGTTGATGGTGTCGGGGCGCTCCGGCGCGAGCAGCACGCTCGACATGCGGCTGTATCCAGCGCGCCAGGGTATACGTTTGCTGCTGCGCAACTGCCGTACAGTCACATGGCGTGAAAAGCGCAGTCCCAAATACAGCATTTCGCCACTGGGCCCCACAGCTGTTTCGCGAATCTGCGCGCTACCGTAAACGCCAAGGCGCGCCGTCATATCCTGCGCAATGTGCCGCTTGACGCTGAAGTAAAATTTGCCCTGGTTTATTAAAGCCTTGGGGTTCTGGGGCTGCATGCTCATGGAACGCACAACAAGCTGGGCCTCCCTGCCGTTGACCTCGCGTACCAGACCCTCCACAGATATGCAGGCAGTTTCGCCGCACCAGATAAGGCAGCATTCAAGGTGTACATTGGCTCCGGTGTTTTGTGCATCGGCCAGTGCCTCATGGCAGCTTGAGTTCCAGAGGCAGAATGAAGCGTCTGAATTCATGGGACAGCCTTGAATGAGTTGGTAAAGTCGTATAAATATATTAATACTGGTATTATGTCAATATGTTAGTGATATTTGCTTGGATAATATACAGTCCGATTGTGCCTAAGCTGTTACTTGTAACAGGCTTTTGCGAGATATATCAGATTGCATATGTCGTGTCTGGTGGTGTGCGCGGGCAAGCCGCCGCCTGCTCCAGATTGCTGGCCGCATTGATGCCATCAACGCTCAGAAGCTCGCCTTCCACAGGAAGGCGGCTGCCAACGGGAATAA
>NZ_CABSIF010000007.1 GCF_902477725.1 uncultured Desulfovibrio sp.
GATTGCTGGCCGCGTTGATGGCATCAACGCTCAGAAGGCCGTCTTCCACAGGAAGGCGGCTGCCAACGGGAATAAGAGTCCATCAATCTGTCGCGACGGCGCGGTCAAGCCGCGACCTGCTCCAGATTGCTGGCCGCGTTGATGGCATCAACGCTCAGAAGGCCGTCTTCCACAGGAAGACGGCCTTCTTCAATATCCAACCAGGCAAAGCCGGCATATCCCCATTTTTTAGCAGACGCGAGCTATGGGGATGTGTGCGTCTCCGGTTTTATGCCTTAGCCTTCTTTTTTGACTTTGGACTTGGTCATGGCAAGGCCAATACCTTCGAACAGTTCGAAAATGGCAAAGCCATACCACAGGGTGTAAAGCACATAGAAAACCAGCATGCCAACCATCAACAGAACGTGCTCGGACACCTTGGCGGCGGTCACGCTGTAGAAGTTGTTGCCCGGTTCAATGGCGCGGCGCAGCACATGATCCACTACCTGCGACTCGGCAATCAGGCGCTGCTTTTGCAGTTCCTTGATGCTGGGCGAAAGCAGGTACCACCATGCGGAAGCTACTTTAAGGGCATTTTCTCCACCGTATTTCTGCGAAACCTTGTCCGTATCGTTGTGATACAGGGCATCGGAATCGTCAGTGGCGGAGGTGAGAATCTTGCCCAGGTCGCCGGTAAAGGTAACCTTGCCGTCAGTAGCGCTCACATCCGTGGCACCCGCAGTTTGCAGGACCATGGCGGCAACGGGGGCAAGGGCGGCCTTCTTGAGCTTGACAGTAATCGTCACTACCTTGCCGTCAACTTTTTTCAGGTTCTCACGAACGCCGGGGATAAAGTAGGACGAACCCTTGGAGAGTTCGTTAAAGACGTTATCGGCGTATTCAAGGCCGGTAACGTGCTTGCCGTTTTCGTCACGCAGGATGGGCATGAGCAGGGTGGCAAACAGAACCAGAAACGAAATAAGCATCAAGCTGCCCCGGAAGAACGGGGCTTTGGCATGAATAAGCATGATCAGGCCTCCCCTCTAAGCTTGCCGAGGTTGAAGAAGAACTTGCTGAACACCCAGATGCCGAAGAAAGCAACGACAACCCAGAAAACTACGTTGCCCACATCTTCAATAATGCCCACCACACTGGGCGACCAGTTCAGCACTTCAAGCTCAACGAGCTTCTTGGGCAGGGTGGCCGCACGGTTGATGAAGCCGGCAATGATGGAGATGGCGTAAAAACCGCGAATGTGGATGCCTTTGACTACCTTGGTGGTCAGAGCGCCCACCTGGATGCCCAGCAGCGAACCAAGCAGCATGCCGACAGCCAGCGTGTAGAACACGTAACCGTAAATGGCGTACTGGCCGATGGAGGCAAAACCAGCGGTAAAGATAATCTGCAGAATGTCGGTACCAACGGTGGTCATGGACGACACGCCGAAGATGTACACGAACATGGGGAAGGTGACGAAACCGCCACCCACGCCCATGATGGCGGCCAGCATGCCCACGATGACGCCGCCCGCGGCAACGATCCAGCCGGAGATCCGGCGGCCGCCGGGAATGAGGTCTTCGTCAAAGGTGATCATGGGCGGCACGGCCAGAGCCTGAAGCTTCAGGGCAACGCCTGTCATACCGGCGCTGCCGCCGTGCGCGTCCTGATTCGCCGCGGCGGCGCCGCGGGAGCTCTTCAAAAAGTCAAACAGGGCATAAAAGCCAAGAAAACCCAGCAGCACGGCGTAAATGGTGCTGATGAACAGTTCGGAAAGCAGCGGGTCAGCGTTGTACAACCCTTTGTTGATCGCGCCGCCAATAACTGTTCCCGCGCCGGAGCCTACAAGAAAGGCGATGGCCAGCTTGGTGGAAACGTTGCCCAGTTTTTTGTGCACCGTGGTGCCCATGATGGCTTTGGCGAAAATGTGGAACAGGTCAGTACCCACCGCCAAAATGCCTTTCACGCCCGCCGCCATAAGGGCAGGAGTAATGATGAAGCCGCCGCCAGCACCGATACACCCGGTGATCAGACCGGCTGCAAGGCCAACGGCAATGGATGCCAAAAAGATTGTGTTGGTGTAAAAAGCCGGGGCATAGGCGGATTTTCCGCCCAGCATTTCGTGATACTCATAGGCTTCGGCAAAGCAGCCCGCCAGAATGGGAACTGCAAGTGCCAACAAGATGAGCAGCTTTTTCCTGCTTTTGAGAATGGAAGTGGAGACTTCCAAATCCCATTTGGCATAAGCCTGGGAGCTGCTCAGCAGAAACTCATACACCTGTCTGCCAAAACTCATACTCTCCTCCAATACGATTGTTCCGGCCAATGGCCGAGGTCGTGGCCCCAATACAAACAAACCGTCTAAGGCAATGCCGTGCGTCGCGTCACACACAGCTGGGTTCTGTCAGTAGATATGCTTGAATTCTTTGGTTTTTTATTAATTCCCAGCTCAAAATATCCTGTACCCAGTCACTCTGACATATTAGCCGGAATTTGTAAAAGAAATTTATCACGAGCAAGGGCTCTCGAACCGTAAAGTTCTGAAAAATAGCCCCGGCATTCGCCATTTTTTGCTATGCTGGAATGCTCAATAACCTCGGCAAGATATGAAAAAGCGCTCCCGCGCATCACTGTGGGGGGCGCTTTTTCGCTATATTTGTGAAATTTAAAACAATCTATTTTTTTGTCAGGCCCTGGCTCTGGCCAAAGATGACAAGCTCCATCCAGTCCAGCCCGAAATCAAGCGCGGCCTCATCGCCGTGCTGGCTGTCTTGCATGATGTCCGCCTTGCGCTGGTCGCTTATGTCCACATGCGAGAACACGCGCATGTTTGTGATAAGCTCGCGGAACTTGTCGATCTGAAACAGGCATAGCACTATCATAGTTACCAGCCGGGGTTCAAGTGGCTGACCCGTTGCCCGTACCATGGCCATGAGGCGCATATAGCGGTCGTTGGAAGTGTTGAAGGGCCTTAGCTCCTCGTTTTCCAGCCACTGATGGGGGGTGCGCACGGTGCCTTTGTCAAAACCAAGGCAGTGGGGCTCGCGCACCACAAAGAAGCGTTCTGAAACGCCGTTTGCCGCCATTTTTGTGCCGCGCCCCAAGGGGTAGTAGCGGCATGCGCCGGGCCTGTCTTCGTACACTGAGCAGCCCGCAGGGGTCACAAAGGGGCAGGGTTCGTCCGGGCCGTCAAGCATGCGCAGCATGGGCAGGGGAAAGCCTGTGTCGGGAAACGAGCGCAAGGTGGTAAAGGTGCCAAGAAAGTCCTCGCTGCCAAGGCCCAGATTACGCCGCAGGCGTAGCACGTCGTAAGGGGTCAGGGGCAGGGTCAGCTCTGCGCAGCAACGGTTGAAACAGGGGACATCTGGGTTGCAGTCAAAGCAGAATGTTTCGTCAGGTTTCAGTTCGGGCAGGCTGTCGAGAAGTTCACGGCTGGCATCAGAGGACATGGGCGCTCCTGGTTGCGTGCCCGTGGCGCGGCGGCGCGGGGCGAGGAAACAATAAATGCCCGCCGCGCGGGCAGAAAGCGGCCCGCTTGCGCAGGCCGCCTTGCCGTTATGTTGTGCTGCCGCCTGTGTGGACGGCTAATGCTAAATGACCTTGTTCAGCGCGTATTCAATGATACCTTCCGCGCCAGCGAGGCGCAGGCGGGGAATCAGATCGCGCACCACATCAATCTGCACCACGGATTCCACCGAGAGCCAGTGGGTGTCGCGCAGGGGCGAAACCGTGGGCGAATTGAGCGAGGGCAGCATTTCAAGGATGGCGGCCAGATTATTCGCTGGCGCGTTCATCTTGAGGGCCACCAGATTTTCTGCCTTGAGCGCACCCTGGAGCAGCAGGTCGAGCTGTTCGATTTTGGCGCGCTTGGCGGGATCTTCCCAGGCTTTCTTATTGGCAATAAGCACAGGGTAGGAAACCATGACCTCGTCAATAATGCGCAGCCCGTGAGCGCGGATGGTGGTGCCGGTTTCGGTCACTTCCACAATGCCGTCAGCCAGGCCTTCCACCACCTTGGCTTCGGTCGCGCCCCAGGAATAGAATACGTCAACCTTAACGCCTTCGCGGTCAAAATAGCGCTGCGTCAGGCCTTGCAGCTCGGTGGCGATGCGCTTGCCCGCGAGGTCGGCGGCCTTTTGATAGGGCGAATCGCCCGCCACGGCCAGCACCCAGCGGCAGGGGCGGTTGGAGGTCTTGGAATATACAAGGTCGGAAACGCGTACTACTTTGTCTTCGTGGTTGCGTTCGGTCAGCCAGTCGAGGCCGGTGATGCCCACGTCCAGCACGCCAGCTTCAATGTATTCGCCGATTTCCTGTACACGGCAGAGCGAAGCGGTGATCTGCGGGTCGTTGATGTCGGGAAAATAGTTGCGCGTATGTTTGCGGATTTTCCAGCCCGCGCGTTCAAAAAGGTTGATGGTGGCTTCTTCCAGCGAGCCCTTGGGCACGCCAAGCTTGATGATGGGCATGGTATCCGCGCTCATGACAGTTTCCTTCTATCGACCGTAGACTTTTTTGGGGTCAAAAACCTGCGGGGAGCATTCCCGCACCGAACCTTGCTTCAATTCCCTGTAAAAGCAGGAGCGCCGTCCTGTATGACAGGCGGCCCCGCCGATCTGCTCAATAAGCAGCAATATTGTGTCATTGTCACAATCAAGCCGCAGGGAACGCACTTTTTGTACATTGCCCGATGTGCCGCCCTTGTGCCAAAGCTCCTTGCGGCTGCGGCTCCAGTAATGGGCCTCGCCGGTTTCAAGGGTTTTACGCCATGCGTCTTCGTTCATATAGGCCAGCATGAGCACTTCGCCGCTGTCGCAATCCTGGGCGATGGCGGGCAAAAGCCCCTTGCTGAAATCGGGCTGAAAGCCGGGGTTGCCTTCCAGAGCCGCGCTGCCTTCAGGGGTAGCGGACATGGGGCCTCCTTTGTTGTGTCGGCTGGCAGGGCTGTGCGCGCCTGCGAAGTGCCAACAAAATACGGTGTCTAATAGTGCGGTTTGTTCCGCGCAAACAGTTAAATCTACCTGCAAGAGCCGCAGGACGCAAGAGCTGCGTTCCTGAGACGGCATGGTCTGCCGCAAAAGCGCAACTTGCGAATCCATGCCGGGTGTGGCATGCTGGCACGTTAGCAAAACTCTTAGTTATGGCGGGTGTGCCGCCGGGAAAATACATGGCCGATTACGATTCCACTGTGAATGATTGTGCGGATTCCGCTTCTGATGCCGTGCTGCACGGCATTTCCATCAGCGAACCCGATGATGCCCTGCCCAGGGTGACTCTTGACGAATTGCCCGAAACCGTGAGTGCGGCCTGCCGCCGGGCCGGCTGGCAAAGCCTTATGCCCGTGCAGTCGCTGGCCTTGCCCTATCTGCTGGCCGGGCGCGACATCATGGTGCAGTCCCGCACTGGCAGCGGCAAGACGGGCTGCTACCTCTTGCCCATGCTTCCCCATATTTCTGCCGACCTCAAGGCCCCGCAGGCCCTGGTGCTGGCCCCCACGCGCGAACTCGCCGTTCAGGTTGAGCGCGAAGCTGCTGTAATTTTTGCAGAAACTGGTATCCGCACTGCCGCTGTTTATGGTGGCGTGGGCTATAAAAAGCAGATGGATGCCCTGCGCGACGGCGCGCAGGTTATTGTGGGCACGCCTGGTCGCGTTCTTGACCATTTGCTGCGCCGCACCATGGAACTGCGCGACCTGCGCGTTCTGGTTTTTGACGAGGCCGATCGCATGCTTTCCATCGGGTTTTATCCCGACATGAAGGAAATTCAGAGCTATCTGCCGCAAAAGCGCATCCATACCTGCCTGTTCTCCGCCACGTATCCGCCCCATGTGCTCAAGCTGGCGCGTGAATTCATGGCGGAACCGGCCATGCTTTCCCTCTCGCAAAAAGAAGTGCACGTGGCCGAAGTGCAGCACCTCTTTTGCGAGGTGAAGCCCATGGATAAAGACCGCGCGCTCGTGCGCCTGCTGGAAACGGAAAACCCCGCCTCGGCCATTATTTTTTGCAATACCAAGTCCAACGTTCATTATGTGACGGGCGTTTTGCAGGGCTTTGGCTACAGCGCCGACGAGCTCTCCGCTGATCTTTCGCAGTCGCGCCGCGAGGCCGTGCTTGAAAAAATCCGGGCGGGCAAGCTGCAATATCTTGTGGCTACAGATGTTGCGGCGCGCGGCATTGATATTGCGCAGCTCTCGCACGTTTTTCTTTATGAGCCGCCGGAAGATCACGAAAGCTACATCCATCGCGCAGGCCGCACAGGCCGTGCGGGTGCAGCCGGTACGGTCATCTCGCTGGTGGACGTGATGCAGCGCATGGAGCTTGACCGTATCGCCAAGCACTACAAGATCGGCATAATCCCCCTGCCTCTGCCTTCTGACGAAGACGTGGCCCGGGTAGCCGGGGCCAGACTGACCGCCATTCTTGAAGGGCGGTTCCGCAATCTGACCGGGCTTGAACGCATGCGCGTTGGGCGCTATGCCCAGCTTGCGCGCGATCTGGCCACGCAGAGCGATGAAGAAGACAACGTGCTGCTTCTGGCCATGCTGCTGGATGCCTGCCATCAGGAAAGCCTGTGCGAAACACGCTTTCCCGATGGACGGCCCCGCGCCTCCGAAGGCCAGCAACGTCCGTCGCGCCAGCCCCAGCAGGGGCGTTCCCGTGGTGCCCGGCCAAAGCCGTCCGGTGGCCGCAGTGCGGACGCCGTGGAAGCCAGGCCCGCTGCCCCTGAAGGGCAGAGCGGCGAATCAGCCCCGGATTCCGGTTCTGATTCTGGCGCTGACGATGGCAAATCTTCGCATTCCGGCAAACGCCGCCGCCGTTCCTCGCGACGCCGTGGCGGCAATGCAACCGAGGGTACTGCAGGGCAATCTGCCGATGGGCAGGGCCAGGGTTCGTCCCAAGAGGGCGAGGGCTAGGCATTTTGGGATCTTACGAGCAAACAGTTAAGTGTGACAGCCATGCAGAACAGTGACGATCTCACCACGCAGGAGGCATCGACAGACGGTGCCCCGACTGAAGCCGCGCGCGCGGCTTTGGAGAATTTCAAGGCATTGCTGGCCGATGCCGACTTTACCCTTGAACTTGAACTGCTGGGCGTAAAGCGCATGCAGTTTATGCGTCGCCGCCAGATGCAGTCGGAACTCATGGGGCTTTACATGGCCCTGTGGCGACTGGCGCTGGCGCGGTCTTTTCCTGTTGATGCTCCGCGCATGTTTGAGCTTTTTCAGCAGGAATACGTGCGGGCGCACAAGGACAAGCACAGCAGTCATATTGTGCAGCGGGCCAATGAATACTGGGCCATGCTTGAACCGCGTGGTGATGGTGACTTCAGCGAGCTTGCTCGCCACCTGTGCTCCTTTTCCACGCTGGATCCCGGTCAGGCCAAGAGCATCAATCTCAAACTGGTGCTGCATATCCGCAAGATTTACAAACTCGTTTTCGACCGGCTCATCTAGCCGCCGGGCGTGCGCTATTTGTTCGGGAATCGGCATATCTAATGAAAATCGTCCATTCAGTTGACGCGCTGGGCACCCTCGCGGGTTCAGCCGTCACCATCGGTAATTTCGACGGCGTCCATCTTGGGCATCAGGCTCTTATCCGCCGCACCCTTCAGGTTGCGGCGCAGGAAGGCCTGACCCCGGTGGTCATGACCTTCTGGCCGCATCCCCGCCAGGTGCTGTTTCCCGAGCGCGGGCACATGCCCCTCACCACGCGTGAAGACAGGTTCGCCCTGCTTGAAGCGCTGGGTGTTCCCTTTGTGCTTGAGCTGCCCTTTACGCGCGAGCTGGCCTCGCTGGATGCCGGAACATTCGTGCAGACCATACTTGAACCCATGCATCTGCGCCGCCTTGTGGTGGGCTACGATTTTACGCTGGGCCGCAACCGTGGGGGGCAGGTCACCGTGCTGCGCGAGCTTGGCGCACTGACAGGCTTCACCGTTGAGCAGCTTGAACCTGTGCTGGTAGAAGGCATGGTGGTCAGCTCCACATCTCTGCGCGGGCTTATCGGCCAGGGTGATGTGGCGAGGGCCGCGCGCCTGCTTGGGCGCTTCCACGGTTTCAGCGGCGAAGTAATACACGGCGATGGGCGCGGGGCTGGTCTGGGCTTTCCCACCGCCAACCAGCGCAAGCCCGAAGTGGTGCTTCCTGTGGAAGGCGTGTATGCCACCCGCGCAACTCTGGAGGGCCACAGCTGGCCCGCAGTGACCTGTGTGGGTCGCAAACCTACCTTTGGCGACAACGAGCTTGGCGTTGAAACTTTTTTGCTGGAAGACGGCAAAAACCTTTATGGTCAAATGATGCGCCTGGAGTTTGTGGGTCGTGTGCGTGGTGAAGAACGCTTTGCCTCGGTGGATGCTCTCAAACAGCGCATTGCCCAGGATGTGAAGGACGCCCGCTCCCTGCTTGCACAGGCTGCTTTTTAGGAGGGCCGGGGGCGGCTGGAGAAACCATGATATGCGCCGACATTCATAACCATACCGTTGCCTCGCACGGCCTTGCCACAGTGGCCGAAATGTTTGCTGCCGCACAGGCGCGCAAGCTGGTCTGGTACGGTTTTTCAGAGCATTCGCCCTTGCCGCCCGGTTATTCCTGCCCTTTGTACAAGGGCGACCTCACCGTGACCTTCCCTGCCTATGCCGAAGAAGTACTGGCCTTGAGGGAGCAGACCTCCAGCCAAAAATCCGGCGCGCAGGCCCAACCGCGCGTACTGCTGGGCATGGAGCTTGACTGGCTGCCGGTCAACACCCCGTGGATGCGCGATATGGTCAGCCGCTACGCCTTTGACTACATCATCGGCGGGCTGCACTTTGTGGACGACGTGCCAGTGGGTTCTCCCCGCAGTTGGGGGCCGGAAGTGGAGCGCCAAGAGCGCTTTGCGCGTTACAATGCCTATTATGATGCCATGCGGTGGCTGGCTGCCAGCGGGATGGTGGATGTGGTGGCCCATCCGGATTTCATCAAGGTGTGCTGCTTTGATGATTTTCAGGCATGGCTTGCCCAGCCGGGCAGCACAGACCGCATAGCAGCCGTGCTTGAAGCCATGCGCGCCACAGATACAGCCATGGAAGTTTCTTCGGCTGGCTTGCGCAAGCCCTTTCACGAACCCTATCCCGGCCCGACCATCATGCGCTTGGCGGCGGATCTGGGCCTGCGCATCAGCTTTGGTTCAGACGCGCACAATATGGAAGATACTGGCTCGCATTTTACGGAACTGGCGGCCTATGCCGCGTCCTTTGGTTTTACGCGCAGCCGCATCTGCGTGGCCCGCGAGAGCAGGGAACTGACGTTCTAGCTCTATTAGCCCTTTTTGCTCACAATCTCTGCGTGTGCAAGATATGAAAAATCCCCGTTCTTCGCATGAAGAGCGGGGATTCGCTTTTGCGTCTGACAAAGTCTTACTTCAGCAGGCCCACCGTCTGGATGATAAAGACCTTCCAACCTTCAGGCAGGGGAAGTTTGCCGTCCAGCGCATGCAGGCCTGACACATGTACAAAGTTGCCCAGCCCTGCGGAGGCACAGAACAGCCCGGCATTCTGATACAGGGAGCCCACATGCGCCCCGCCCCATTCGTTGCCCTGCGGTATGGCGTAGAGCAGGGTGAGCGAGCCTCCGCCCATCTGGGCGCGCCAGTCGCCATCCATCACCTTGACGAGCGCGTGCTCAGGCTCATAGAGCCACACGCCGCTTTCAAGGGCCACGTACAGGCGTACATCCTGCCGGTTCATGGCCGTGGGGGCTGTTCTGCGGCCGCCGTCGCGGTTGACGCCCCAAGTGGCCCACAGCAGATCGCTCAACTGTTGGGGCGAAAGGGCTGCTCCGCTGAAGCCCGTTTTGATGGAGCGACGCTGGGCCAGGGCCTGCATCAGGGGCATGCCGCCGGTTTTATTGGGTGCGGGCAGTTCCATGCGGGCGGTGCTGTCCGCGGCGTTCACAGCTGTGGGCGCGGCGGGGATAAGGGCAAGAGCCGCCAATGAAAGCAATAGGGAAAGTGAGCGTCTGACGGTACGGATCATGGGTGTTCTCCGTGTGGTGGTTGGGTTTGTACCAGTAGCGGTTCGCTATGAAATACAGGCAAGATTGCAGTTTCGCAAACGCGCATGGTCAAGCACGCTTTGCAGCGGAATGTTCAGATTTCGCTTGTAGGGGAACGTTCCAGCATGGTGTCGAGCGCGGCAACCGCGTATTCGCCGGTCATGCCCATGCGCGGGGCCAGTTGGGGGAGATTTTCAACCGCATCGCAGGGGCGCACATAGAGCGGCTCCACATCTGCGTCAAAATAATCGCCGTGACGGGCCAGCAGACACAGCGAAGCCGTATCAGGGCAGACCAGCCGGGGCATGGCGAATGGCGAGTCGGTTTCCTCTTCTACGGGAACCATACGCATGCCTTTCAGAGCCGCAAAAACCTCTGCATTGCGGGCAAGGCCGCTGCCGCAAACATGTGTGCGACGGTGTTTGTCGGTGCCATCCGGCAGGGGCGCTCCCTGTGCGTTCTCGACACGCCGCAAGGCCTCCTGCGGCGCGCAGAGATCAACAGCCTGCGTGGGCAGGGCCGGAATCTGCGGCCCATACGACATGAAGGGCTGGCAGTGCACAAGATTGCGGCGGGCGTGGGTGAGCACCCAGACAGGCGTAC
Organism: uncultured Desulfovibrio sp.; assembly: GCF_902477725.1. Taxonomy (NCBI): domain Bacteria; kingdom Pseudomonadati; phylum Thermodesulfobacteriota; class Desulfovibrionia; order Desulfovibrionales; family Desulfovibrionaceae; genus Desulfovibrio; species uncultured Desulfovibrio sp. The sequence continues at coordinate 10,610 of NZ_CABSIF010000007.1, forward strand.
CGTAAAACAGGTTGTGCTGGAGCACGGCGCTGGTGGCCAGAGCCTGCATGTAGTCCAGCCCCGCCAAGCGGGCCTGCCCCACGCGGCGCAGGGCTGCGGCGGTGGTCAGCACCAGCCGTATGCCCGTAAAGGAACCCGGCCCGCGCACGCAGGCAATGCGCCGAAAGTCGGCGGGCTTGATGCCAAGGCTGCTGCAAATCTCTGCAAGGGCCGGGGCCAGAATTTCCGTAGCCCTGTCGGCCTTGTGCCATTCCTGCACGCAGATCAGCCGTTCATCTTCGGTGACAATGATCTGGAGCACGCCCTCTGCGGCATTGAGGATAAGCTCAAGCCCGGTGCCGTTCTGCATTATGAGCCGCTCCCGAACCATCCGGTATTTTTGAGGATGCGCCACAGGTCGTTATAGGTGGCAAGCAGCATGAGAGCCACCAGCAGGGCAATGCCCGCGCGCATGGCGTAATCCTGCAAACGTGCGTTGAGCGGACGGCGGAAAATTATTTCCCACAGGCAAAACACAATCTGCCCGCCATCCAGCACGGGGATGGGCAGCAGATTCAGGATGCCAAGGTTGATGCTGATGAGCGCTGCCAGCGCCAGCAGCCCGGCAAGGCCTTCGTGGGCCTGCTTGCCCACCATCTGCATGATCATGATGGGGCCGCCCACCTGATCCAGAGGCACCACGCGCTCGGCCAGTTTTACAAAACTCTGCCACGTAAGTGAAACCATGTCTGCGGTCTGGCCCGCTCCGGCAATGGCCGCATCGGCAAAACCGTGCTGCACAAGCCGCACTGCGCCGGAATTACGGATGCCGATAAGCCAGGCGCTTTCTTCTTCGCCAAAGATTGTCTTGCGCGTGGAACGTTCAGGCGTGAGTTCCACGCTGATGATCATGCCCTGCTCGGGCTGCGCGGCTTCATCGGCGCGTGTTTGATCATCAGCCTGGGGGGCCATATCGGGGCGCGAAAGCGTGACGGCAAGTGTTTTGCCGTTGCTCTGCGTAATGGCGTCGGCCATGGCCTGCCAGTTGGCAACGGCAGCGCCGTTGATGCTCACAATGGTGTCGCCGGGCTGAATGCCCGCCTTGTCCGCAGGGCCGTTCTGCACAACGCCGCCAACCTGCGGCAGCAGCACGGGGGTGCCCCAGCCAAGGGCCAGGGTCCAACAGAGCAGCCACGCCAGAAGGATATTGGCGGCGGGGCCAGCGGCAACCACAAGCAGACGCTGCCATGCGGGGCGCAGGGCAAAGCTTTCTTTTTCGGTAAAGCCTTCGGGGATATCCTTGGGGTCGCTTTCACCCACCAGGGCCACATAACCGCCGAGCGGCACCAGCGAAAGGGCGTATTCTGTCTTGCCCTTGCGGTATTTGAGAATCTTGGGGCCAAAGCCCAGCGAGAACGTGGAAACGCCCATGCCAAGACCACGAGCCACGGCAAAGTGTCCCAGTTCGTGGAAAAAGATCAGGCCGCCAAGAACGACCACTACTGCAATAATTGTTGTCAGCACAAGGAACCTCCGTCACGGGCCAGTCCGTAGACCAGCTCGCGGCTCTGGCAGTCAAGACGCTGCATGCGCTCCGCCAGTGTATGCGCCTCGATTGTCAGTGCGGCTTCGCTATCAGTTGCGTAAGCTGCACCTTCAAGAGGCGCGCATAAAGGCTGATTGCCGGGGTTGGAAGCGTCATGCGCCTCCAGTGCGGCGGCTATAAGCCGGGGAATATCCATAAACGCGCAGCGGCCTGTAAGGAAAAGATCCACTGCGGCCTCGTTGGCGGCGTTGAGTACAACGCAACGTCCGCCACGGTTTTCCAGCACCTGTCTGGCCAGTCCAAGACAGGGAAAAGCGGTTTCGTCTGGATCATGGAAGGTAAGCTGCTTTGCCGTAAGGTCAAGGCGTGGCACATTTGCCGTTACACAGCGCGGCCAGAGCAGGCAGGCCGAAATTGCCATGCGCATGTCGGGTGTGCCCAGCTGCGCAAGCTGGCTTCCATCGTGAAATTCTACAAGCGAATGTACTACAGACTGTGGATGCACCAGCACTTTGATGCGCTCAACGGGCAGACCGTAGAGGTGAAAAGCCTCAATGACCTCCAACCCCTTGTTCATAAGTGTGGCCGAATCAATGGTGATCTTGGCACCCATGCTCCAGTTGGGATGCTTGAGTGCCTGCTCCGGCGTTACGCCGCGCAGTGCTTCTTGCGTCCAGCCGCGAAAGGGACCGCCTGATGCCGTAAGTATGAGCTTGTCCACTTCTTGCCCACGCCCGGCCAGACACTGAAAAATGGCGTTGTGTTCGGAATCCACGGGCAGCACCACGGCCCCGGTGCGGGCGCAAACGCGTCGCACAAGCTCGCCAGCCAGCACCAGCGATTCCTTGTTGGCAAGGCAGATGACCTTGCCTGCCAGGGCCGCCGCCAGCGTTCCGGCAAGGCCCGCCGCGCCCACCTGTGCGGAAAGCACGGTGGAGGCCTCAGGCAGGGAAGCAAGTTCTGCGTAGCCGTCGCTCCCCACAAGAATACGGGGGCGGTAGTCCGCAGGCAGCAGTGCGCGCAGTTTGGCTGCGGACTCTTCATCCAGCACTGCCAGATGCGGCGGTCTCCATGTAAGGGCCTGTTCCGCAAGGCGCTGCACGTTGCGGGCGCAGGCAAAACCCACCATGCGGAAGGCCTGCGGATGTACTGCGGCAACTTCCAGCGTGCTGCGGCCTATGGAGCCTGTGGAACCCAGCAGTACCAGACTGCGCGGCCATGTTTGCTGCCAGCTTTCACCGGGGGCGTCAGAAATGTAATTGATGGAAGGGCCGCCCAGGCCGGGCCAGAGTTGCGCCATGGTGACGTTGTCCTTTAATGGGCGCGCGCAGGTGCTCGCGGCGCGTGTGCGCATAAGATTGGTACTGCGGCAAAAAATTCAAGCTCCCCGGTGGGGGATAACCGAGGATTTCAAAATAAAAATGCTCTAAGGGCCATTAACACTATGAGAAGCTTCGCCCCCCGCCGCAAGCAGGGGGCAAAAGAGGCATAGCGTTACCAGGCCCTAAAAGAAGAAAAACCACTGGTCAACAACAGCCACCATGGGCATGGCAAACAGCAGGCTGTCGGCTCTGTCGAGGATGCCGCCGTGCCCTGGCAACAGATTGCCGGAATCCTTGATGTTTACCGAGCGCTTGAGGGCGGATTCAAAGAGGTCGCCCAACTGGGCGAAGGCATTGACCGCAATGCCCAGCAGCGCAAAGGAGAACCATCCTGTCTTGCCGTAAATTTCGCCGTAAATGGCGCAAAAGATCACACAGCCAACAAGGCTGCCCACCGCGCCTTCCGAGCTTTTCTTGGGGCTGACGCGGGGCCACAGCTTGTGGTGCCCAAAGCGTGTGCCCACAAAGTAGGCGGTGGTGTCTGAAATAGCCACCGCTGCAATAACAAAGATGAGCTTGGTGGTGGAAAGATAGGTCGCCGGAAGCAGCAGCAGGGGCACATAGGCCAGCCCCGCCATAAAGATGCCGCTGGAGGCAAAGGCATTGTCGTCTTCAACAACATCCCACCGGAAAAGAAAACTCATGGACGCCAGCACAAAGCCAGCGCCAAGGCAGACCAGAGCATCTTGCGGCCTGTGCAGCCACGTGAGGCAGATCATGCACCAGCCAAGCACGATGGCGCAGATGCGGCTGGGCACACGGCTGGAGCCCCAGAACAGGGAGTAGAACTCCCACAGGCCGAGGGCGCATACCAGCAAAATGACGAACAACAAAGGCAGGCCCCTGAACCAGAGTGCCAGCAGCAAGACCGCAGCAAGGGCAAGACCTGTGAAAATGCGGCGGATATCGATGGATTGCGTTGAAGGATCAATGGGCATCAATTTGCTCCTGTGTTTTGCCGAAGCGGCGCGAACGGGCGGCATAGGCGTCAAGGGCCATGCGGAGCTGCGCGGCGTCGAAGTCCGGCCATGGCACGGGCGTGAAATACAGCTCGCTGTAGGCGCATTGGTAGAGCAGATAATTGCTCAGCCTCTGCTCGCCGCTGGTGCGGATAAGCAGGTCAGGGTCCGGTTGCCCGGCAGTATACAGATGATCGGCTACGGTCTGTTCGGTCACGTCTTCAGGGCGCAGACCTTCGCGCAGCATGGTTTGCATGGCTCGTACAATTTCGCCCCTGCCGCCATAGTTGAGGGCGAGATTCAGAACCATGTCCTTACCGCCCTCGGTGCGTTTGATGGCATGGCGCAGGGCAGTGCGCTGGGCAAGGGGCATGGAGTCAAGATCGCCCAGAACGCGCATGGAAATGCCTTGTTCGACCATGCGCGGCACCTCGCGGCTCAGAAATTCCATCAGCAGGCTGAAAAGGGCGCTGATTTCTGTCTTGGGGCGGTTCCAGTTTTCGCTGGAAAAGGTGTAAAGCGTGAGGTGGCGTATGCCCAGCGACCGGCAATCGGTCACAATGTTGCGCACGGTTTCCGCGCCAGCGCGGTGGCCTGCTTCGCGGGGCAACCCGCGCGCCTGAGCCCAGCGGCCATTGCCGTCCATGATGATGGCGAGGTGTGTGGGCAGTTTGTCTGGATGATCCGTCATGCAAAAGCCTGTGGTGAAAAGTCCTGCGGGTCTGCGGCCTTGTCTGCGGCGGCAAAGCCGCGCCCCGCAATGTGCTTGCGGGGCGCGCGCAACCCGGGCGGAAAATCCGCCATGGGCTATATTTCCATGATTTCCTTTTCTTTGGCCGCGCACTTTTTGTCGGCATCAGCCACAAACTTGTCCGTCAGCTTTTGCACGTCTTCAGAAGCCTTCTTCTGTTCGTCTTCGCTGATGGCCTTGTCTTTTTCCAGCTTTTTCAGGCTGTCGTTGGCATCGCGGCGCACGTTGCGTACCGCCACCTTGGCGTCCTCGGTGTATTTGCGGGCAACCTTGACCAGATCCTTGCGGCGTTCTTCTGTCAACGGCGGTATCATGATGCGGATGACCTTGCCGTCATTGATGGGCGTAAGGCCCAGGTCAGACTTCAGAATGGCCTTTTCAATCACCGAAATGCCGCCCTTGTCCCATGGCTGGATTGTCACCGTGCGGCTGTCGGGCACGGCAACGGAGGCCATCTGGCTGATGGGCGTTGGGGTGCCGTAATAGTCGCCCTTGATGCCGTCCACCAGAGCGGTGGAGGCGCGGCCCGTACGCAGCTTGGAAAAATCGCGTTCCTGTGCGGCAAGGGCCTTTTCCATACGGTCTTCGGCGTCCAGAAGGATGCTGTCTATATCCATCAGTATTCTCCTTGGGGGGGCTCAGTTCTGAACGATGGTGCCTACGGACTCGCCAGTGACGGCGCGGCAGATGTCGCCGCCAAACATGCGGCATACGATGATGGGCACGTTGTTGTCGCGCACAAGGGCAAAGGCCGTGGCGTCCATGACGCCCAGATGGCGCGCCAGTGTTTCGTCATAAGTGATGCTGTCGTACTTGACGGCATCGGAATATTTGTTGGGGTCTTTGTCGTAGATGCCGTCAACCTTGGTGGCCTTGATGATGGCGTCGCACTTCAGTTCCATGCCACGCAGGGCGGCGGTGGTGTCAGTGGTGAAGTAGGGGTTGCCGGTGCCTGCGGCGCAGATGACCACGCGGCCCTTTTCCATATGGCGCAGGGCGCGGCGGCGAATAAAAGGCTCGCACACTTCCTGCATGGTGATGGCCGAAAGCACGCGCGTGGGGTAGCCCAGCTTTTCCAGCATGTCCTGCACGGCCAGCGCGTTAAGCACTGTGGCCAACATGCCCATGTAGTCGGCGGACGAACGTTCCATGCCCTTGGCCGAGCCGGAAAGCCCGCGAAAAATGTTGCCCCCGCCAATCACAAGGGCCATTTCCACGCCCATTTCGAGCACGGTGCCGATTTCACGGCAGATAGTGGCTACGGTTTCGGGGTCAATGCCGGTCTTGTTTTCTCCGGCCAGGGCCTCGCCGCTCAGCTTGAGCAGCACGCGCTTGTATTTCAGTGTGGGCATGAGTCCGCCTTGGTAAAGGCTGAGGTGTTGCGGGCTTTCGCCGGACGCAGGAAAAGGGCTGGGCTTTTGGCCCCGCCCCAAAACGAAAGAATTGTAACAGAACTTGCGCGCAGCTCAAAGTGTTTTTGCATCTGCAGTCCCGGCAGGGTTGAACTGCCCTGAGCAGATGCAGCTGGCGCAGTCTGGAAACGGCGATTACGCCTGTTTGGGCCATTCCTCAACGGTAAATGGCAGGCTTTGGGCCATCTGGGTCAGAGCCTCGCGCGCCTCTCGCTCTCTGTGAGGTGAAAAGATAACCCGCAGCAGGGCGGTCTTGTTTTCAAGTACGGTAAAATAGGCGATGTGCTCATAGGCTTCGAGCAAAAAGCGGAAGAGCCCCGTATGCTCCGGCGCAATACGCACCAAAAGGCTGGCGCTGCGCGTTGGCGGCGGTAGTGCGGGAGCCGGTTTGCGCCTTTCGCGCAATGAAGGCGGCCAGGAAGCGGAACCCCGTGCGCGCGGCATCAGTACAACCCGGCCCAGCGGGCCAGAATCACCAGCCCGATGCCAAAGGCAATGGTGAGAAAATAATTCTTTGACCACCACGCAACCAGCAGCGAGGGCAGGGCCACCATCAGAAACAGGTTGGAAGGCCCAGCGTTGAAATGCCCTTCGTAAAAGAACACGTCCGGCCCCACCAGGGCGGCCATGACGGCAACGGGCACAAAGGACAGCCAGTGCCGCAGCAGCGGGGGCAGGCTGTCGCCTTTCAAAAAGGTGACAGGCAGGATCTTTGGCAGAACCGTAACCAGAACACTGCCAAGCAGGCAGAGCATCAGGGCCGCATGGGTGCTGAACCATCCGCTTTCGTTCATGATTCGGCCTCCTCTGTGCGCTGTGTGTTCAGGCTCGCTGCTTCGCAGTCTTTGGCGGGTGTGTGCTCTGCGCAGGCAAGGTCAAGGGGCGCGCCCTCGTGCTGCGCCTTGCGCACCAGCAGCCATGTGCCAAGGCTTGCGCCCAGCACCGTGGCAACGGCAATATTCCACTGGGTCATGCCCGCAGCCTTGAGGCTGATGGAAAGCGTGGTGGTAAAGAGCGCCACCAGCACATGCAGGCGGCTGACGCACTGCGGCACCAGCAGGGCCAGAAACATGGCGGTGAGCGCATAATCAAGACCCAGCGGCTTGACATCACTCACCAGTTCTCCGCAGAACGCGCCGATGGCCGCGCCGGAAACCCAGCCCAGCTGCGCGGTCTGGTTGCAGACAAAGAGCGTGGTGAGGCTGCGCTGCCAGCCGTTCTGAAAAGCTGTGACGTGGACGGCAAAGGTTTCATCCGTGAGGCCGAGGCCCAGCAGAAAGCGTTGCCCGCGCGGCAGGCCCGCCAGCCAGGGGGATTCGGCGGCGGATTGCAGCAGATAGCGCAGGTTTACGATAAACACCGCCGCCATGATGGAGAGCGCGCTTGCGCCAGCGCCCCACATGCCCGCGAACACGAACTGGCCGGAGCCGGAAAACATGAGCACGGACATGGCGACAGCCAAAGAGGGCGGGATGTTGTTCTTGACGGCAAGAACCCCAAAAGCGAAGCCTACGGGCAGGTAGCCCAGCACAATGGGCAGGGCGCGCCGCAGGCCCTCCGCCAGGGGGGAAGCGGAAGATATGCCGGACATGTCATAACCTCGATAAAAGTAAGACAATGAGGCTACGCCCTTTGCCCCTGGCTGGCAAGCCGGAGCCGGGTCTTGGTTCCAAGCACGGCGGATGGCGGGAGTTCGGCTGATTCCCGTCTGGCATGAGGCAAGCAGAAGCAATGGAGAAGGCAATGCGGGGTGTTTCGGTTGCAGCCATCCATCCTCGAAGCGAAATTTGCCTGCCTTCGTGAGAAGGGGCGCGGGGCAGACTCCACGAAGGCAGGCAAACTGTTATGGCTCTGTGCTGCAAATATGAATCGTCAGCACCACGTTTTTTGTGAGATCTTTACCACCAGAACAGGGGATACCTCTTGCGGGCGGCGAGATTGTTGGCCGCATAGGCCAGGGCCAGCATGCAGATGGCCCCCGCTCCGCAGGGCAGGAGTACGTACCAGTAGCCAAGGCTGTGGATACCGGGGCCGCCGATGACGGCGATAAGGGCCGTTGCACCCCCAGGAGGATGCAGGGTCTGCGTTGCGTGCATGAGGGCAATGGCTGTGGAAACAGCAAGGCCCGAGGCCAGCACCGGATTATCGCTGAACAGGAGCTGGCAGGTCACGCCCACAAGCGCGGAAAGCACGTGCCCGCCCACAAGATTGCGGGGCTGGGCCAGCGGGCTGTGGGGCGCGCCAAAGGCAAGCACGGCGGACGCGCCGAACGAGCCGATAAGCAGGGGCAGATTCCACTCTTGCGAGCAGAGCTTTTCAAGCAGCGCAAGGCTGATTATGGACAGACAACTGCCTGCCCACGCCCAGAATATTTCATTCCAGTCGGCCCTGGGCGGGGCCATTGTGCCTGCCCGCAGGCGGCGCAAAACACGCATCATTGGCATCCTCGTTACTAGATGTTGTGAGAGTCGCGGTTGTGAAGCCGTGCTTCCCTGGTTGAATGGGCTGGCTGTCTATATCCGGGCCATGGCAAGAAAGGCCGCGTGCAGGGCGGCAAGCAGGGCAATAAGTGTTGGGCCTGCCCAGGCCTGCGTGCCGTGCATGCCGTAGCAGGTTATGGAGAGCGCCTTTTGCGGGCATACAGCTATACAGTCGCGGCACAGATTGCAGTCCGCATTGGGGCCTGATGTCGTCATGGGATCGCCCATGGCGTCCTGACGGCATACCCGCACGCAGGCCATGCAGCGGCGGCAGGGGCCTGTGCGGCGCACGCGCCAGGGGGTAATGCGCCCAATCCACTTTGCCAGCAGCCCCAAGGGGCAGAGGCCCCGGCAGTAGGCGGCGTATCCGGCTTTGCGGCTGACCAGCAAGGATACCGGTACAGCCAGCAGTCCAAGCAATAGGCCGCAGGCAAGGGCCGCTTCCAGCGGCGCACCCGAAAAACGCAAGAGCAGGGGAACGGCAAGGGTCAGGCCCAGCATGGCGAGCCGCAGATATGGCAGCCACTTGGGCGCACGTCTGGGAATAGGCGGAGCAACATTACCGGAATCGGTGTTAGCGGAGCCGGAATTTTTTATCGCAGTCAATCCACGCGGGCCACCGGCGCAGGATTTTGCGGCGCTGGCATCCCACACGCCAAAGTAGCAAAGATGGCTGCACCAGGCTGCGCCAGCAATCAGGGTGGAAAAACCGAACAACCCCAGCATGAACCAGCCGCCGCCACGATAGAGGGGCGCAGCGGCGATCAGCCCCGGAACAGGCAGATGCAGTTGCCCGCTGAGAAGAAAGCGGCTTTCCAGAGCGAGCCCAAGGACAAGCTGGGCGAAAAAGACCAGTGAAAAAAGCCGCCACAGGCGCATTCTGACCTGCGGAACCTTTTTGCCGCTCAGCCATCCGGCTGCGCAGGCCGCCCAAATACCCGCCAGCGCAAGTTGCAGTGATCCCCATTGGGGGAAAAACCGTTCTATAACCAGCAGCTGCGGCATCATAAGCCAGACCGGCAGCAACAGACCAAGGCAAAGGAGCAGCGCGGCCAGTTGGGTGCGTGCGGTCGTGTCGCCTTTATGGTAGCGGTGTCGTGCGGATTCGCGCAGCAGGGGCAGGGCGGCAAGCGCCGTCAGCAGGGCTACGCTCAGCAGGATAACAGCCAGCCTGTGCCACGGTTCGCCCATGAACATGCGCATTTGTACAAACTGGGCCGCAGCCCATATCCAGCGGGCGGCCAGCAGGGGCAACACCAGCAGCAGGAGCAAACGCACCCATGCGGCGCGGCCCCAGGCAAGCAGGGCCAGTGCAAGGCAGGCGGCAGCTAGACCGGGCTGTCCGCTGCGCCAGAAGTGCGCTCCGGCAGGCAGCAGGGCCAGAAAAGAAGGCAAGGGGATAAGGCGGGAAGCTCCGCGCATGTCAGACTTCCTTTACTTTCGGCATGTTATGGCGCTACTACGCGCCGCCGTGCATGGGGTGAGGCGTTTATTTGGGCAGTTTGCGCTTGCCCACCAGATCCACAATATCAATGCGTACCACGCCTGTGCGGGCAAGGGCCGCATCCGGCGTGGGCGTGGGGCAGAGGGCGGCGTAGCGCACTGCCAGGGCATCAAGGGCAAGGCCCTTTTCCGCCGGGTCATCCACAATCACGGCGCGGCCTGTGCCGCACAGCGATTTGTAATAGGTCGTGGATTTTTCCCTGTGGATGGTCACATCCGCGCACAAGGTAAAGGCCACATTGGGGTTGCGGCGGATGCAGTCCAGCTTGTGGCCTTCAAGGGCGCAGTGGATATAGATGCAGTTGCCCTGGCGCACAAAGTTGAGCGGAATCGCATAGGGAAATTCCCCGTCGTGCATGGCAAGGCAGAGGTCTTCAGCAGTGGAAAAAACTTCATCAAAAAATGCCGGGTCAAGGCATTCGCGGTTCTGTTTGCGCATTTGCGGCTCCTGATGCTGGTCTGCTGGCTGGTTACAGCGAGGTATTGCTGCCGATGGGTTCCGGCATGGATAAAATGTCTGTGGCAAGGCAAGGGGTTTGCCGCACAGGGACATTGGCAGTGTATTTTTGCAGGCTGCGTTGCCAGTGTAGCCGCGCCGCCGTGAGATCTGTCGCGTCCGGGTGGCGCTCTGCCTCGCGCAGGCGGGCCAGACGCTCGGGGCTCAGGGGATGACCGCCCTTGCGCTGCGATGCGGCAACCACCTGCGGATTGACCCGGCCCTGGCACAAGAATCCATCAACTACCGTATTGCCGCCAGCCTGTAAAATTTCATGTGTTGCAGCCACGCAGCGGCGGGCGTGGTCTGAATGGGGCCATGCGCCCAGCGTGCCGAAAAAAAATACGTGCTTGCCGCGTACACGCTCCATGTAGCGCAGGGCGCGGGCATCTGGCAGGCCTTTGCGCACCCAGAAGCCCAGGGCCAGTATATCAAAGTCATCCGGCTCAGGGGCGATGCGCACGGGAAAGCAGGGCAGGCCCGAGGTGTCGGCCAGAGCCTCAGCCACTCTGCGGGTATTGCCCGTACAAGAAGAATAAACAATGCAAGCGTTCATGCTGATCCTGGAAATTTGTTTTGAGAATTTTCATTCTCATCGCGTTTGGAGCGCTCTCTGGCGAGCGCGCACTCATAAAGGCGGTGCTGCCTGAGTGGCGGCATCTTCACTACATAACGGTCAAAGCTGCGCCTGCGGCCGACAGAGTGGTATCAAAATGAAATGAATCTATGCTTCTGCCCTTTCGCGCAGGGCGTTGGCATCAAGCAGAATGATGCGGCGGCGATCGCGGTCAATGAGACCGGCTGATGTCAGGGCACTGAGCTCCCGGCTCAAACTCTCGCGGCTTATCCCCATCTGTCGGGCAAGGGTTTCCTGGGTAACGCCCATGCTCAGGGTGGCACTTTTTTCCATTTTTGCACGGTGCAGCAGCCACGCCGCTACCCGGCCCGAAACGGAAATGCGACCCTGCGACCCCGCAATCTTGTTGATGAACAGGCGCTGGCGCAGGCTCATGGCCGCCAGCATGGCGACCCCCAGGGCCGCATCGTTGCGCAGGGCTTCAAGCAGTGCCTTGCGTTCCAGCCGCAAAACTACGCCGTTCTGCACGCCGATGGCCGTTGCGGGCAGGCCTTCTTCATAAAAAAGCACCCCTGCGTCCAGCATTCTGCCGCAACGCACAAGGTGCAGCACACATTCCTTGCCCTGAGCCGAGTGGCGGCACAGTTTGACCATGCCCGAGAGCAGCAGCATGGCATCGGCAGTGGCTTCGCCTTCGCGAAAAAGTGTCGTGCCCTGGCTGAATGGCTGCACACGGGCGTGCAGTGCCAGCTTTTGGCGTTCAGTATCCGACATGGCCGCAAAGGGGCCGGTTTGCAAGGCAGCATGGATGGTTTGCAGGTCGCTGTTTTCCATCTTGTCTCCCCTCAGACCGCAGCATGTGTGCGGGCGGTCTGGTATTGCAGTTTTGCTTACGTCTGAACGGAACGCCTCAGTGCCATGGCTGACAGTAAGGCCTGTTGTCAGCAACACTGGCAATACACCAGAAATGCCCGGGATGTTCTGTGACCGAGATCACAAAAACTTGCAATTCAAAGCCGCATTTCAGGCTCAATCAAAGCAACATGCTGTATGTTAAGGTGATTTTGGAACAGGGGGCAAATGAAATGAATTAATTGCTCCGCAAGGACGTTCCCGAAAATCCTTGCCACGAAATGCGAGCAGGCAGGTTTTTGGCTGGTGTAAGCGAGCATTTCAAGTGCTAAAGGTTATAGAGGCTGCAATCTGCGGGAAATGTGCGGCCTTTGCATAAAGCGCAAAGCCTCGGCGCAGAAGCCGGAATATTCCGACTGCCGCGCCGAGGCCTGAATGTGCAGATTGGCAGAAGCGCTTACTTCTTGCCGCCCTTCTTGGTGCTCTTTTTGTTGCTCTTGGCAGGCTTGGAGGGCGCTGCCGGAGTAGCTTCGGGCTTGGTTTCAAGCGGTGTTGCCGCAGCTGCGGGTTCCGTTGCCGGAGCTTCCGCTACCGGAGCGGTATTGGCTTCGGCAGGGGCTTGCACAGGGACTTCCACAGGAGCCTCAGCCTTGGTTTCCTCGGCTTTGGGCGCGGCGGGAGTCTCTGCCTCAGGTGCCGGAGCCGCCGCTTCCGCCACAGGGGCGGCAGGGGCTTCAACCTTGGCTTCTTCAGCCTTGGTTTCCTCAGCCTTAGCTTCTTCAGGGGCGCGGCCAGCAGCGGTCACGGATGCACGGGGGCCAGGTTCGGCCACGGGAGCGGCGGGTTTTTCCGGCGCGCCTTCAATGGCGGGCTTCTTTTCCGGCGCAGGGGCTTCCACCACAGAGCCGTCTGCCAGCACCAGCGAAAGGGCGTGGGCCGGGCAGGCTTCCATGCAGGCGGTGATGCGCTTGCCGTTTTCCATGCGCCATGCGCGGCACATGTCGCAGCGCACGGCCACTTCGCGGCGGGCGCGCTGGGCCAGGGTTTCACCATCGTCGCCATCCACGGAGGGCATGCCGATGGTGTCAAGGGTGATGGTGCCGTAAGGGCATGCAGCGATGCACATCTTACAGGCAACGCAGTATTGTACGCGCATGATGATGCGGCCATCGGCATCCTGCTGCAATGCGCCGGTGGGGCACACGTTGGCGCAGGGCGCGTGGTCGCACTGGTGGCAACGCACGGTGGTCTTGAAGCCTTCGGCCTTGACCACCTGTACGCGCGAAACCAGTTCGTCGCGGTGTTTCATGGCCTCTTTAAAGCTCATGCCGTGGTGGGCGGCAATGCAGGCCACTTCACAGCGGCGGCAGGCGCGGCATTTGTCGGGTACGACCTGGATATGTTCAGTCATGGTCCGTTTCCTCGGATGCAACGTGCAGGGCCATAAGCGTCATCCCATGACCCCCGTTGAAGTGGATGTTTTCGCCGCCGCAACTGGGGCAGACGAAATGCCGTTGCGTCAGGCTGAATTCATGTCCGCACTGATTGCAGGTACAGGCCAGGGGCGCGCAGGCAAGCGTAAGCTTTGCGCCCTCGGCAAGGGTTCCTTCCGCCAGCAGTTCAAAGCAGGCGGTGAGCGTTTGCGCTTCCACGCAGGCAAGCAGGCCCAGTTCGCACTGGAACTCCACGATACGGCTGACCGGAGATTCCGGGTGCGCCTTATTGTGGTCTTCCACAGCCTTGATGGCCATGTTCAGCAGTCCCTGAACCAGCGTTGCCTCATGCATGGATCAAACTCTCCGACCCTTCGCGCCTAGCGTTCGGTGCAGGAAACGCATGGGTCGATGCTGTTGGTTATCAGCGCCACATCGGCCACCTTGCAGTCACGCATCATGACGCCCAGAGCCTTCCAGTTCATGTAGGAAGGCACGCGCCATTTGAGGCGCGAGGGCATATCCGTGCCATTGGTGCGGATGTAGTAGAACACTTCGCCGCGCGGGGCTTCGGTGCGGGCGCAGGCCTCTGCCGTGCGGATCTGGCGCATGGGGGCGGTGACTTCGCCCTCGGGCATCCTTTCGATGCATTGGCGGATGAGGCTGAACGATTCAAATATCTCGTGCAGCCGTACCATGGTGCGTGAGTTCACGCAGCAGCCGTGCTCAAGAACCGAGTTGAAGTTCAGCTTGCCGTAGGCGGCGTAGGGCGAATCCTTGCGCACGTCGATGGCAACGCCGGAACCGCGGGCCACGGGGCCAACCACGCCAAGGTGAACAGCGTCTTCCTTGGGCAGCAGGCCAAGGCCCTTGGTGCGGCCAAGAACCATGCCGTTGGTAGCGTAGATTTCGCGGATTTCATCCACCTGCGGTTCAACCTTGGCAAGGGTCTTGAGCATGTAATCCAACAGATCGGGCGTGACATTGTATTTTACGCCGCCGATACAGTTGGCCGCCAGGTTCATGCGGTTGCCGTAAACGGTTTCCTTGAGGTCCTGCATCATTTCGCGCACTTCCATCACGTGCATGAACAGCGACTTGAAGCCGATGATATGCGCCTGAATGGCGGTGTTGAAGAGATGCGAGGCAATGCGCTTGATTTCTTCGGCCACCACGCGCAGGTAGCAGGCGCGCTCGGGAATGGTGATGCCGAGCACGTTTTCCACCACCATGCTGTAGGTGAAGGAGTGGCTGTTGGAGCACAACGAGCACACGCGTTCGGTAAGGGTGACGTTCTTGACGAGATTGCGCTGGGTAGCCATGGCTTCCATGCCGCGGTGCACGTGACCGGAGGTCAGCTCCACGTGGCGAACCGTTTCACCCTCCACCGTGAGGTGGAAATATACCGGTTCCTCGAGGGCCACGTGTACGGGGCCCAGAGGCATGGTGAAGGTGTTACTCATGGTTGCGCTCCTTGTCATTGAGAATGCGTTCCCAGAGGTCGGTGGTGCAGGCCCCGTTCATCATGATGGACAGGGGCACGGCCTCGTTGAGAATGCCTGCGTCAAGCTCTTCATCCAGAAACAGGCGCGTGGGATTGGGGTGGCCTGTAACCTGAATGCCGTAAAGTTCCATCATTTCCCGTTCGTGCCAGTCGGCATTGGCAAACAGGGGGGTAATGGAGGGCACGGTGGGCCATTCGCCGTTAAGGGTCACGGTCATGTTGTAGACCACGCCGTCCAGCTCAAAGTGGTAGCAAACTTCCTGCATGGGTTCGCTGAGCTGGCGGCGGTTGTAAGCGGTGGTCATGCACAGACGCGCCTTGGCTTCGCTCATGATGGCGGCGGCATCCTGCAACATGCGGGGCGTACCCAGCCTGAACCAGTGAAAAGCGTTACCGAAGCTATCCGTGCTGTGGTGTACGGCGTCGTCTTCGGTACACAGGGCTGAAAGCCCCTCGATGACTTTGGCGTTGCCGTTAATTGTCTCTTGCATATGTTCTCCGCGGGTATGAACCGCTAATCCTTGGTGGGAGCGGCAGAAGTGACGCTGGTCGCCGCTGCCTCGCCGCTTGCGGCAGGCAGAACGCAGGCATTGCGTTTGGCGTCCTCAAGCTGGCGGCATTTGGGGCAGAGCCTGCGCGTCAGATCCCTGTCGATTTCATCATTATAGGCATAGAGCTTTTCGGCCAGCTTTTTGGGCAGGGGGCGCATAAGCTCGCCGCAACCGGCGCAGGGTTCGTAGCGAATCGTCTGCTGTTCGATGCGGTTGAATTTTTCCGATTCCGGATGCGCGGTGTGCCAGTCGGTCGTGATGCTCATGGCCCCGGTGGGGCAGTAATGGCGGCACGAGGCGCACAGGCAGCAGGAGTTTTGCCATATGGTGATGGTAAAACCCTTGCGGTCAGGCAGCGGCGAGATGTTGATGGCCCCTGCCGCGCACGAGTGACGGCAGATGCCGCAGCCCATGCACAGGTCGGGATCCACAACAGCCTTGCCGCGCAACCTTTCGGGGGTGAAGGTTTCGCCCAAGGGGAAGGGGTCGGTACTTGGACCTTCCAGCAAATTGCGGAACAGAACTTTTAGAAAGCCCGCCATATCACTCCTCCACGCCCAGTTTTTTCAGCCAGATGGAACGCGCCAGCACCACAGCCTCAAGAATGGCCTGCGGGCGAGGCGGGCAACCGGGCACGTTGACGTCTACCGGGATGTAACGGTCCAGCGGGCCTTCAATGGAATAGCCTTCGCGGAACACACCACCCGAGATGGGGCAGATGCCCACCGCCACAGTGACCTTGGGTTCGGGAATTTCGTTCCACACTTTAAGCACGCGGTCGCGCACCCTGGTGGTCAGAGGGCCTGTTACAAGCACAATGTCTGCATGGCGGGGGCTGCCGCAATAGCGGCAACCCAGACGTTCCACGTCGTAGCGAGGAATGCATGCGGTGGTGGCCAGTTCCACGTCGCAACCGTTGCACGAGCCAGCGTTGATGCGGAAAAGCCACGGCGACCGCACGGAGAGTTTTTTAAGCATGTTATCCAGCGACACGTCGGCCTCCTTACATCACCCAGACCAGTATAAGGCTGCACAGCGCAAGCGCCGTGGGCACAGTTATGTAAAAGCGAAAGGCCTGGTCGATGCGGAAGCGCCCTGTGGCCGATTTGACCAGCGTAAGCGAGACCAGCATGAGGCCAAGGCACTTGAGCAGGAACCAGACCAGATTCACCAGCCATATGTCAGATATGGTGCCGGGGAAGAAAAGCGCAACCCCCAGGCCCAAAACTACAAAGGTCTTGAGCGCGGACGTGATCTGGAACAGGGCCAGCAGGGGACCGCCGTATTCCAGCAGCGGGCCTTCAATCAGTTCAGTTTCCGCCTCGGGGATATCAAAGGGCACAACGCCCATGGTGCCGGGCAGGAAGATCAGATAGGCCAGCAATGCGGGGATCATGGTCGGGTTGAACCCGAAGGAACCCACCTGCTGCTGCATGGCGACGATCTTGAGCAGCGAGAATTCCGCGCCCCAGGCACCGCCGCTCAGCACCTTGCCCGTAAGCATGGCGACAGAGAGCAGAATCATGAGCAGCGGCGTTTCATAGGCCAGCATCAGCATCATTTCGCGCGAGAAGCCCACAGCGCCGTATGGCGAACTGGAGGCGGAGCCGCCCAGCATGATGGCCATGGCCGGGATGGGCAGCAGGTAGAAGATCACCAGCAGGTCGCCCATGTTGAACAGGCCGTTGAACACGCCGGGGATCGGTATGAAGGCCGCGCACACGGCCATACCCGTGAAACCGAACACCGGGGCCATCAAAAAGGCCGAGCGGCAGGCGGTTTTGGGGATAAGGGTTTCCTTGGTCAGCAGCTTGGCTATGTCGAGCCAGGGCTGGATCAGCGGGGGGCCGACGCGGCGCTGCAGCCGCGCCTCGACCCGGCGGTCAAGTCCTTTGAAGAACATGGCCACCAGCAGGGCAAAGGCCCCGCCGGGGAAGATGCACATGTGCAGTATGGCAAGCAGGGTGTCGCTCATCAGCGGTTCTCCTTGGCGGGCTTATTGCCGCCCATAAGGCCGAGGATTTCCCCGAAAATGCTGGAGGGCTTCATGCGGCTGGTGGACGTTTCGACCGGCAGACCGCAGGTATGGACGTCAATTTCGCGCAGGCGGGTAAAGCGCAGCACGAACCAGCGTCCGCCAGCAAATGCAAGGGCCATCATGACGAACATGCCTGTGGCGTTCCATGCGCCGGGGCCGGAAAGCACGCCGGACAGGCCCACGTTGAGCGGCATAAAGCCGTATTCAGCCAACACGTTGTTGATGGGCCCAAGAGCCAGGCCGGGGAATACGCCCGTGATCACGCAACCGGCAGCAAGAATGCCCATGGGCGCGCGCATGATCAGCGGGGCCTCATGCACATCGTGCAGGTTGGGTGAGGGTTGGCCCAGGAATGCCGCATGCATGAACTTGGCGATGTAGGCCATGGTCAGCACGCTGCCGATCAGGGAGAGCAGCGCCAGGAAGGGCTGGCCCGCTTCCATGAGGGCATGGTAGATAAGCCATTTGGACGAGAATCCGCTGGTGGGCGGTACGCCCACAACCGAAAGCCCGGCAATGGCGAACATGGCAAGGGTAAAGGGCATCTGGCGGCCAATGCCGCCAAGGTCTTCCAGCGTTTCCCTGTGGGTGGCAAACATGACTGCGCCGCACACAAGGAACAGCAGGTCTTTGAAGAACACGTGGTTGATCACGTGCAGCATGCCGCCCGCGTAACCCAGCGCGCCGCCAGCGGCAACCGCCAGCACCATGTACCCAAGCTGGCTCACCGTGGAATAGATGAACACAAGCTTGATGACGTTGGTTCGCAGGGCCTGCACGGCAGCCATGATGATGGTGATGCCGCCGATCCACATGGCAACGGTGCTGATGATGTTTTGCTCCATGCCGCCCAGCACGCCAGCCAGCATAAAGCCGCCGCCCATGAGCATGAATAGCTTGATGAGGCCGAGGATGGCACTCTTAAGCAGCACGGACGAGATGTAGCCGGAAACTGGCGTGGGGGCCAGGGCCGGGTGCATCTGCCAGTCAATGCGGAAGGGCAGCTGGGCCGCCTTCATCAGGAAACCGGCAGCCAGCAGGGCCATGCCGAGCCATGCCGCGCCGTGGGGAATGTAGGGTGCGGCACCCGTGAGCAGTGTGGCGTTGAAAGGCGTTAACGGCCCCACAACGCACAGGCCCAAGAAGATGAAGCCCGCGCCGAACACGTTAAAGATAAAGTACTTGAAGGCCTCGCGGAGCGAGTCTTTGTCGCCCTCATGGGCAATGGCCAGATACAGCGTCCACGAACTCATGATTTCCCAGAACAGGAAGAAGCTCAGCATGTACTGGCTGGCGGCCATGCCGACCAGGCCGCCGCACATGGCGGTAAAGGCGCAGTAGAAGCGCCACTGGCGGTGGCTGTGTTCCATGTAGCCAAGGGCATAGGCCATGTTGACCGCGCCAAGCACAGGAACCAGCAGGGCAAAGCAGAAGGAAAGCGTATCCAGATCGCGGCCAAACAGGATGACCAGCAGCGCGGTAAACAGCATCACGCCCACGCTGGCCCATCCGGCCTTTTTGCGGTCACGGTAGAACAGGGCGGGCAGCACTGCGCCAAACACGGGAACAACCACGAAGATGGGCCAGGACACATTCATGGCCAGGAGCACATCGGGGTCGTTGAGGTTGGGCGTAAAGCACATGGAGGCCACCGGCACCACAAGGTTCATGGCGAGCTGCGGGGCAAGACCCATGATGACGCAAATGCCCGCCAGAATGATCAGGCCGATCTGCATGCTGCGCGGCGCTTCGGTCACGGCGGGCAGGTCGGCGGGGCGTTCTTCGAACACAAGGGTTTTCAGAATGCGCGTGTAGTAGATCAGGCCCACCAGCGAGCCGCCCAGAATCAGGGCCGCCAGCCAGATGTGCCCGGCGGTGGTGGCCGCCTGAATCATCAGGAACTTGCTGTAGAAAGCGCCAAACGGCGGCAGGCCCATGATGCTCACAAGCCCGATGCCCATGCATGCAACGGTCACGGGCATCTGGCGGCCAAGGCCGCGCAGATCTGCAAGCTTGCGGCTGCCCGCGCGCATGATGAGAGCGCCGGCTCCAAGGAAGAGCAGGTCTTTCATGATGGCGTGGTTGAGCATGTGCCACAGCGCGCCGGTGGTCGAAAGCCACGTGCCTACGCCGAGCACCAGGGCGATTTCACCAATCTGCCCGAGGGTCGAATAGGCCAGCATGCGTTTGATGTCGTCCTGGCGCAGAGCCATGATCTCGCCAAAGATCAGGGTTGCCGCGCCCATGGCCACAAGGCCGGTGCCCAGCCAGGAAAGACCGAACAGGCCGGGCATGCCCATGATCATGGGCCGCATGAGCAGCACTGCCACTATGCCGAACACGCCCATCTTGGTGATGATACCCGAAAGGGGACCAGACACCGAGGAAGGCGCGGCGGGGTGGGCGTCAGGCAGCCAGGAGTGCAGGGGCACAAGGCCCATCTTCACGCCAAAGCCAGCCAGGCAGAGCACAAACGCGCCCTGCATCAGCCCGAACGAAAGCGAAGGATCGCCCAGCAGCAGAAGGCCGGGCAGCATGAACAGCGCACCGCCCGCGCACATTACATAATATTTGAGGCCAGCATTGTAGGCGCTACGGTTGTTCTCATGCACCACCAGAAAGTAGGAGGCGAAGGTCATGAGTTCCCAGTAGCCGTACATGCTCGCCGAGTCGGCGGCGGAAACAATGCCCGCCAGCGATGCGAATGTCAGCAGCAGGAAGAACCAGTAGCGGCCCTGGCGTTCGTGGATATAGCTCAGCGAGTAGATGCTGACCACCAGACCCACAACGGCGATCATAACCAGGAAGAGTTTGGCCGTGGGGCCCGCCGGGGTGGCGATGGTGGTCGCCAGCGCCAGAGCGGAGAAGGCCACGCCCACCAGGGGCGCGCGGTCGAACTTTGCCAGGAATGCGATGCCGGTCAGGAACGCACCGGCGTAATAACACCAGTATGCCGGGTGCGTTGCCGAATGCGGAACAGCCACATTGTAGGAAGAAGCGAACAGTTCGGTGATGGGGCCTCTGAACAGGCCCAGCAGTGCCACAACTACCGCGAGGCCCAGCATCACAACGACATTGCCGGAAGGCGCTGCCCATGAAGCCGGGGTTTCTTCGCCTGTGGTGTCCAGCACGGCAATGCGCACTGCTTCCACATGCAGCCAGATAAGAACTGTGGTGGCGAGGGCCATGCACAGGAGCGCCGCCATGGCGCCGGGCATGCTGTCCAGAATGCCAGAACTGATGAACATGCGGGCTTCAGGCACCAGGAAGGGCGAACCGCCCACCGCAGCCAGCATGCCAAGGCCGAAGCAGGCTGCTGTCCAGGGTTGACGTTTGCCAGTGGCGCGCAAATCCTGCAGCTGCACCGGTGCGTTGAGCGCCGGGGGGGTCAGCCGTGAAAGGGCGGCCCAGGCTAGCAGCCGTGCGGCTGCCTGGAACAGCACAAAAAGCCACAGGCCCGTACTGTTGATGCCGCCGCTTGCTCCAAGACCCAGGCAGAAAATGCCTGCATCATGCAGCGAACCCCATAGGATCAGGCTGCGGGGATTGTTGCGCTGTCGCACGGACTGCGCCGCGCCATACAGCATAAGGGCCATGCCCACGAGAAGCGGCACAAGAAAGCCGCCTGCCGAAAACAGTGATTCCGTCATAGTTTGCCCCGTGGTTTGCGGGTCTCTCGGATGTACCCGGCGGATCAACCCGGTCAAGTCCGGGCCGCACTTCCTAAATGGCATCGTGGTATCACCACCATACCATGTCGTGAAAAAATGATCTTAAAAAGTTTTTTTGGCTTAGCCCACTTTGCAAACCGTTGCAAGCAACAACTCTTCCAAGAAGAACAGGTAGATTGCAAAAAATGGTATCAAAATGGGTAATGTGAGGGTGGGAGCAATAAACGGTTTGCTATTTGCGCGATTTTGGGAGGCTGTGAAATCGGTATGTTAGTCTTGATTTAACTGGTTGCACAAACAAATTGTGCAAAAAAGCGCTAATGCATTGTGCAACGTTGTGAAATTCAATGACAACGACACGTTAAAATGTGATTTTTTGAACTACCGCTAAAATGGGATGATCGCGCAAAAAAGGAAGTAATACAAATTTAAAAAACGTGTTAAAATTGCGCTGGAATTGATAACAATTCCATTGCGCGCAGTCACCTTTTTTGTGATTTATTTTACCAGTGTGTGGGCGGCACAAGAAATGTGAAATAAAATTTTGAAGCCGTGAAAAAAAAGAAAAAATTTTTTGAAGAGGAAAAAAGAGAGGGTAGAGCGGGCAAAAGCAGTGTTCTTTGGGTCGAATTTGCGACTGCCGAAAAACTCAAGAACTTGCTGCATCAGAGAAAAGGAAAACAGCATTTTGCACTGCAAAATGCATGTTATATGGAATGGTGCAAAGCTGATGTGGAATGTACTGCGCTATTCGTCACGCAGGCGGCGGGACATAAGATTGTGCAGCACCTCTTGAGGATCGCTGTCTTCATACAGGATGCTGTACACCGCGTCTGTAAGCGGCGCGTCAACTTCAAGCCTGCGGGCAAGCGCGTGAATGGCGGCTGTGGTTTTAACACCTTCGGCCACCATGCCAAGGCTGGTCGTGATATGTTCAAGCTTTTCACCGCGACCCAGCCGCAGGCCTACCTGACGATTACGCGAAAGGTCGCCAGTGCAGGTGAGGGTGAGGTCGCCAAGGCCGGAAAGCCCCATGAAGGTATGCGGCTGCGCCCCGCGGGCAACACCCAGCCGGCTCATTTCTGCAAGCCCACGGGTAATGAGCGCCGCGCGGCTGTTGTGCCCAAGGCCGAGGCCGTCGCAAACGCCAGCAGCTATGGCCATGACATTTTTGACCGCGCCGCCCATTTCAACGCCCATCACATCGGTGCTGGAGTAGCAGCGAAAGGAGTTGCCGGAAAATATCTGTCGCAGCAGGTGCCCCAGGGCTTCGTCCGCCGTAGCCAGAACCACAGCCGTGGGCAGACCGCGCAGAACGTCCGCCGCAAATGACGGCCCGGAAAGCGCCGCGTAGCGGGGTGCAAGATGCCCAAGGCTCTGCTCCGTCACCTCCGCGCACGTGGCGAGGTTTGCGGTTTCAATGCCCTTGGCGGCGTTTACCAGCACCACGTTTTTGCGAAAAAAGGAGGCGTTGGCGGCAAGCCAGCCCCGCAACTGCTGGCAGGGAACTGCCAGCACAACGATTTCCCGGCCCATGACAGCAGGGTCAGTGGTTGCGGCAAGGTTGGGATGCAGGGCAAAGCCCGGCAGATAGCGCGGGTTTTCGTGGCGCTTGCACACAGCCTCGGCCACTGCGGCATCGCGCAGCCAGAGGCTGGTCTTGTAGCCGTTTGTTGCCAGCAGGTGGGCCAGGGCCGTGCCCCAGCTTCCGCCGCCCGCAACGCAGATTTCAGGATTGGACATGGTCGGCTCAGAACCCCAGATTTGATTCCTGCCCCGGTTTGTCGGGCAGTCTGTCCGTGGGAATGGACGGAGTTTCCTTGCTTGTCAGGCGGTTGCTGCCTGAACCAAAGCGCACCAGAAACATGCCGCTGAAGCGCTGGTCTTTGTACACTTCAACGCGATACAGCCTGCCCTGGCGGTCAACAGAAAAGCGGGACTGAAAATCCTTGAGGGTCATGACCTCGCCGCTTTCGTCCTTGCGGCCGCTGTCATAACCAATGGCGTTGACGCGGTAGCCTTCCGCTGGCTGCACGAGCAGGCTTTTGGTCACTTCCAGCACCTGCCCGAAGGGGGCCTCGGTCTCCCGCCCGTCCACCAGCACCCGCATGCCCGTTATGCTGTGATCCATTTCGCGCCAGTCGGGTCGGATAAGCGTGATCATGCGGTTGCCATAGTGCACGCAGTACTGGCCTTCCTCGCCCTTGGCGCAGGGCAGCACTGCCATGATGGGCTTGGATGTGACGGCCTGCGCGGGAGCATCCTTGGAAAGCGGCAGCAGATTGATGGCCGGGCGCACGTCTTCCAGCGGCAAAAAAACTTTGTTTTCTGCAAAAGTAACGTCCAGCTTGTCCAGCAGGGCGTCGCGCACTCCCTCGGGCGTAAGCGCAAAGCCGCGCGTAAATTCCACTCCAGCCTGCGCAAGAAACGATTCCACCATCAGCAGATGGTAATATGCCCTTACTTCAACAGAAAATTCCTTGCTGGCTTCCAGCCCAAAGGCTGCCTTTCCCTGCCGCACGGCGTAATAGGAAAGGCTTCTGTCCATCTCGTGATCGCCCTCGGCAGTCCTGGTATTGTGAACATGCAGGGCGTGTTGCGGGGAGAGCAGCTTGCTGTTGGCTGATTCTGCGGCCTGCCGGGCCTCGGCGCCCAAATCCCCCATGAACACGCCGTCAAGCGCTTCCTGGTCAATGATCACAGACTGCCCCCAGCGGTTGGGGTTGCGCAGCTTGTCCTCAAAGGAGGGGCGGTAATACCCGCTGCCATCATGCAGGTTGAGCACCAGCGCCACGCGGGGGTGGCTTATGAGCTCCTGAATGCGGCGCACAGTGCCAAATTCGGGGTCGCGGTCGTCAAGTTTGGCAAACTTGCGGTTCATGTCGCCGTGCAGCCCGCGCGACCTTTTGATAATGCTGGGAAAATTGAGATTCGGCACCACCCACAACACGCCCTTGCGGATGGTGTAGTGCGTGGTCAGCAGGGTCGCGGCAGAAAATCCGCCCGGTTCGTCACCCTGAATGCCGCCAACCACCAGCACCACTGCCGAAGCCGGAGCCGCCATTTGCGCGGCGGCATTAGTATCGGCGTTTGCAGCAACACTGTCGTCAGTGCGCACAATTGCGGGGATGGCCTGCGCCAGTTCCGGCGCTTCGTCGCCCAACCGGACGGTTGTAAAGTCCAGCGTAAAGTTGCCGGGTGCCGCCACTGACGGAGCAGCCACAAAAAAACAGCACAGGAAAAAGAACAGAAGGGTTTGAAAACGGCTCTTGCCGCCGCAAAATATGCTGATGATGCGTGTGGTTTGTGTTTGCATGCCTGTGGTGTTTCGCGCTGAAGGTGCAGAGGATCAGTGACCGTATTTGCCTGCCAAGAACTACGCTATTCGGCAGAAAACGGCAAGATGAACGGGGTCTGAACGGGCAAGGCTGGGGCAACTGGCAACGTGATGTCATAAGGAATTTTGTGCGGCCATGCCTGCGCGGCGTCTGCACAAAATGTCATAGGTGGCAGCATGAAACAAAGGCGCGCTGCCGTGCCTGGTCTGAAAACCAGCAATCGGGCAGCGCGCCGTGAATGGTGCAGCCCTGTGATGGCTATCACAGATTCATACGCTTATTCCGGGTCAAAACCAATGTTGCTGATGGCGGTTTTCAGGGCCTGCATATCTACGGGCCCTGTTTCTTCAAAGCGCAGCTCTTTATCCTCAAGGTTGACCTGGGGATTGGCAACGCCAGATATTTTTGCCGCAGCTTTTTCTACAGCGGCCTTGCAGTGGCCGCAACGCATGCCATTGACTTTCAGGGTTTTCATCATATCCTCCATGCAGGAAAGAGTTTTCATTTTCATCTACAGCTTACTCGCCGCCATTCGGAATGACAAGTGGAGAACCCATGAGCACAACTACGGATAAAGCCTGCCCTTTGCGTTTTGACATCAGCGGCATGCACTGCGCTGCCTGCTCCTCGCGCATTGAGCGGGTAGTGGGACGCATGGAAGGGGTGGAAAAAATCAGCGTGAACCTAGCTGCGGCCAGTGCTGAAGTGTGGCCCGGCGATGGGCAGGACAGCGACTTGCAGCAAAGGATAATGGAGCGCGTGGCCACCCTTGGGTTCAGTGCGGCTCCCGCTGCGGATGATGACGTCCCCCGCCAATTTGAAGAAGGCAAAGCCAGAGCTGCGGCAGACATTCAGGCCCGTTTGCACCGTCTGCTGCCCATGGTTGCCTTTGCCGCACCTCTGCTGGTTATCTCCATGGGCCACATGCTCGGCCTGCCATTGCCGCAGGCGCTTGATCCGCACCTTTCGCCACGCGCCTTCATGCTGGCGCAGCTTGTACTCACTTTGCCCGTAGTGTGGCTGGGCCGCCATTTCTATGTGGACGGCATCAAGGCCCTCCTGCGCAAGGCCCCGGCCATGGATAGCCTTGTGGCCGTTGGCACGGGCGCGGCCTTTTTGTTCAGCCTTGGCAACACCCTGCTGGGGCTTGCCGGCAGTGAACCTATGACACGCGCCATGAACCTGTATTATGAATCCTGCGCCGTACTGCTGACCATGATTGAATTCGGGCAGTATCTGGAGGCCGTTGCCAAGCGTCGCGCCGGTGACGCCATGGGCGCGCTTATGAGCCTGACGCCGGAAACCGCTTTGCGGCTCAACCCTGCCGATGCCGCCGCTGCGCCGGAAGAAACGCCTTTGGCTCAGGTGCGCGTGGGAGATCATCTGCTGCTGCGCCCCGGCGGGCGTGTGCCCGTTGACGGCACCGTGCTGACCGGCAAAAGCGCTGTTGACCTGTCACTGCTCACGGGCGAATCCATCCCTGTGCCCATCGGGCCGGGGGACAAGCTGGCGGCGGGCAGTGTAAACGGCGAAGGCTCACTGACTTTTGTGGCTGACGCTGTGGGCGGCAACACCCGTCTTGCCCGCATCATAAAACTGGTGCGCGAGGCTCAGGGAAGCAAGGCTCCCATCGCCCGGCTGGCCGACAGGGTAAGCTTTTATTTTGTGCCCGCCGTCATGGCCATTGCCCTTGTGGCGGCCCTTGCATGGCTTGTGTTCAGCTCTGAACCCATTACAACGCCGCTGACGATTTTTGTGGCTGTGCTGGTCATGGCCTGCCCATGCGCCATGGGCCTTGCCACGCCCATGTCCATCATGGTGGGCACGGGGCGGGGCGCACAGCTTGGCGTGCTGATCAAGAACGGCGCTGCTCTGGAGCAGGCCGGGCACATCAGCGTGCTGGCCGTGGACAAGACAGGCACCCTCACCACGGGCAAACCCGTGCTGACTGGCGTGACCCTGCTGAGTGCTCCTGCGGGTATGGACGAAAATACGCTGCTGGGCATGGCCGCCTCGCTGGAGGCGCGTTCCGAGCATCCTCTGGCTTTGGCCCTTGTGGGGGCGGCCAGGGAGCGCAATCTGGCATCCCTCCCGGTGGATGATGTGCAGGTAGCGCCCGGCATGGGTATTTCGGGCCGGGTGAAGCTGGATGGCGTGGACTATGGCCTTGCCGTGGGCAACAGAACATTCATGACTGAGCGTGGGCTCTCCGTGTCGGAAGAAGCGCAGCAAAGGCTGGCTCTGTTGGCCGAGGCCGGGCAGACGCCCTTGCTGCTGGCTCTTGAAAACAATGGCAGCACAAGCCTTGCGGGTATTCTGGCCCTTGCGGACGCCTTGCGCCCCGAATCCGCCTCTGTGGTGGCGGCCCTGCGCGGCATGGGCGTGCGCGTGGTTATGCTGACGGGTGACAATGAGCGCACAGCAAAAGCCGTGGCGGCGCTGGCTGGTGTGGAGGAAATTGCCGCTGGGCTGTTGCCCGCGGACAAGGCCGCCTATGTGCGGCGTATGCAGGATGAAGGCCACGTGGTGGGCATGGTGGGCGACGGCATCAATGATGCCCCTGCCCTGGCTGCCGCCAATGTGGGCATGGCAGTGGGAACTGGCGTGGACGTGAGCGCCGAGGCGGGCGATATCGTGCTCATGCGGGACGGTATGGAGGCCGTGCTCACGGCTCTGGCGCTCTCGCGCGCGACCATGCGCAACATCCGCCAGAATCTTTTTTGGGCATTCGGCTACAACGTGCTTGGCCTGCCTGTGGCGGCAGGGCTGCTGCATGCTTTTGGCGGCCCCATGCTTTCGCCCATGCTGGCGGGCACGGCCATGGCGCTGTCTTCCGTTTCTGTTGTTACCAACGCCCTGAGGCTGCGTTTTTTCAAAATCATACGCTAGCCGGGTGCCTGTTTCAGACATTGCGGATCAGCGTCCAGAAGTATACATCCACACGGTTGCGTTCCATTGGGGCGCAACCTTATTTTTTTAGAACTGTTACCGCCTGAAATAGCTGTTTGACTGCGGGCAAAACCCGCCTGCTCCTGTTTCGCGGCAAGGACGCTGCATGGTTCCCGTTTATTACTGGCTTCCTGCTCTGGGCTGTCTGGGCATGGGTTTTATGTTTCTGAACGTATCTGCCGTGGCGGAGCAGTTCAGGAGTCTTTTCAGCCTCAATTACGCAGGGCTTGGTGTTTTTCTCAGCGCGCCCTTTTGGGCGCACACGCTGGTGCAGGTTCCTGCGGGCCTTGTGGTGGACAGGCTGGGCACACTGCGCACACTGGCTCTCTCGGCTCTTTTGTGCGCCGCTGGCGGCTTTGTGCCATTGCTCCTGCCGCATAGCATGGTTCTGGCCGTGTGTATGCGCATGCTCATCGGGCTGGCTACGGGCTTGCTGTTTCTTTCAATGGTTTCCGCCGTCAAGACCCTGTGCCCTCCGGCCTTCATGAGCCGGGCGCAAGGCTTGCAGGGCGCGGCATTCAGCCTGGGAACAATGGTTCCCTTTATCGTGCTGCCATATTTTGGCGAAAACGGCTGGGCGGCGGCCTATATTCTGGGTGGCCTTATGTCCGTGGCCTTGCTGGCTTCGCTCTTGTGCCCGCCCCTTGCGCCGCTGCGCCGCGAAACCGGAACAAAACCAAGCTCTGCGGGCAATGTGCTGCGCGTGATGGGGCAGGTGGCGCGCAACAGGCGGCTGTGGTTTATCGGCTGCTGCCACGGATTTTCTTTCGGCACCATCACGGCTCTGGGCAACTGGCTTTCCATGATGCTGGCAGACAGTGCCAGTTCTGGGGCCGTTGCAGGCAGCAGTGGCGCAGAAGCCTGGGCATTGCCCACAAGCCTTGTGCTGCTGGCGGGTACAATGGCGCGGATTGCTGGCGGCGAACTTGGCCGCGCCTTGCCCAAGCAGAAACTGCTTGTGGGTCTTGTGCTCGGCATCGGGCTTTTTTATCTGCTTCTGGCTCTGGCGGGCAGCACATGGATGCTGCTGGCCTGCGCCTTTGCACTGGCCGTGTGCTGTGGCGGCACCTATGCCTCGGTTTTTACCCTGACCATTGAGGCCGCTGGGGCCAGCCATACGGCAACAGGCATTGGCTTCATGTCCATGCTTGCCAACTGCGTGAATGTGGGCCTGATTCTGCTGCTGGGCGTGGTGCGCGAATACTTGGGCGGCTTTGCTCCGGCGCTGGCGCTTTGCAGCGTGTGCGTGCTGCTCCTGCTTTTGTGGGGTCGCTCCATCAAGTGGCAATGCCGGGAAGAGTAAAAACGAAGGCCCGCCAAATGGCGGGCCTTCGTTTTATGCAATACTTGCGGGATCAGGGCGTCATTGCTTTCAGCACAACAACGCCGCCGATAATCATGGCAACGCCCAGCGCTCGGCCCCAGTTGAGGGCGTCGCCAAACACAGCAACGCCAAGAATGAATGTCCCCGCCGCGCCTATCCCCGTCCACACGGCGTAGGCCGTGCCCATGGGGATCTGCTTTTGAGCCAGAAAGAGCAGCCAGCCGCTCAGGGCCATGCTGGCAACGGAAAGCGAGATAGCTGCCATTCGCCATGCGGGTGCTGTTTGCGCCACCTTGAATCCGAGGGGCCAGCCTATTTCGCACAATCCCGCTGCAATGAGCGCTACCCAGGGATTCATTCCATATCACCCTCAGGAGCTTCAGGGGCTTCGTCAGTCAGGCCAAGGCGGGCCTGACGGGCGGCTTCCTGCTTGCGCTCACGTGTGCCCATGGGCTTGCGCGAATCAAAATCCGCGCTGCGATTCTGCTGGCGGGCAAAAACCAGAAAACCCGTGTGGGCTGTCATGCGGTCTTCGGGGCGCAGGCGGTCAGCCACGGGCTTCCAGCGGCGAATAAGAATCTCGCACACTTCCACATCGGCAAAGGGGCCGCGCTCAAGGCCCAGCAGCAGCTTGCTCACCTGATCCACCGTGGGCAGCAAAAAGCCGAAGCTTGCACCGGGGCGCACAGCGGCCAGGGCGTGGTCGAGGTATTCCCAGGGAGTGCGCACATCAAGGAACAGCGCGTCCGCGCCAGTTACGGCAAATCCTTCGGCCACATCGCGGTTGTGCAGCTCCACATTTTCGCCTACGCCCGCCCACTCAAGGTTGCGGCGCGCCAGCTTCATGAATTCCTCGCGGGCCTCGTGGCTCACCACGTGTCCGGTAGGGCCGCAAAACCACGAAAGCCCCGTGGTCAGGCCGCCGGAACCGCAGCCCGCCTCAATGATGGTACGGCCAGGCCCGGCGCCGAGGCGCAGGCAGATATAGGCGATATCCTTGGGGTAGATGATCTGCGTCTGACGCTTGAGGCCCTTGAGGCGGTCATACAGGGTGGCTTCCATCACCTGAATGGGCACATTCTGGTTGGTGTAGACCACAGAGCCAAGATCGGCCTGCGCCACATCGGCGGAAACAAGGGTGCCATCGTTGCTGTGCCAGTCCTGGCCTTCAACGAGGCGTTTGACATAGCGGCGGCCCTTGGGGGTTACATAGACGACAAGCGTACCGAAGGGAATCATGAGGTTCCTTTATTAGCTGCTTCAGGGCCGCGCAAGTGGCGCTTCCCTCAGGTGTCAGAAAAAATGCCTCAGTGCCGCGCTGCCGCGTCTACCGAAACAAAGCGCCAGTCGGCAACGGAAAAAAGACCGCGCGCGGTCAGCTTGAGTGAGGGAATCACGGGCAGGGCCATGAAGCTCAGAGCCATGAGCGGAGCCACATTGGCCGGAATTCCGTGCCCGTGCAGCAGACCGTGGATGGCATCCAGCGCGCGTACAACAGTTTCCGGGGCTTCGTGGGTCATCAGCCCGGCCACGGGCAGGGGCAGCTCCTCCAGAATACGGCCCTCGCTTGCAACGGCGATGCCGCCGCCCATGGCAGCCACGCGGCGCACGGCGGCCAGCATGTCTGCATCGTTATCGCCGCAGACCACAATATTGTGCGAGTCGTGGCTTACAGAGGTTGCCACTGCCGCGTTGCGCAGGCCGTATCCGGCCAGGATGCCCACGCCCACCTTGCCCGTGGCCTTGTGGCGTTCCACAACGGCCAGCTTGCACAGGCCATCGGTCTGGCGGGCGTCAAAAAGTCCATTGGTGCAGGTGACATCGTGCTCTTCGGCATCCGTCACCAGCGAGCCGGGATGCAGGCGGATAACCCGCGCACGGCCCGATGGCAGGGGCAGCGCAAACACTTCATCCGGCAGGGGCGCAAGCCGCACCGTATTGGTCAGGTCGTTCAGTGGCGGATCTGCCAACAAGGTGAGCATGCGGCCTTCTGCGGCGATCTGCCTCCCGCCCGCAAAGGTCATGCGCACATTGAAGGACGCCAGATCGTCAACCAGCACGCAGTCGGCGTCATAGCCGGGGGCAATGGCGCCCTTGCCTTGCAGTCCCTCGGCCTCGGCGGCGTTGAGGGTGCACAGGCGTACGGCGGTGACGGGATCCATGCCCAGAGCCACGGCCTTGCGCAGCACTTCATCCATATGGCCCGCCGTCAGCAGCTCGGAGGCGTGGCGGTCGTCGCAGCAGAAGGCGCAGCGGTGGCAGTTGCCGGGCGTGACCAGCGGGGCCAGCGCAGGCAGGTTGCGCGCTGCGGAGCCGTCACGCAAAAAGATGCGGCAACCGCGCATGAGGTTCTGGTGAAATTCTTCAGCCGTGGTGCATTCGTGCGTATTGGCAATGCCCGTGCACAGGTAGGCGTCGAGTTCCCTGCCCAGCAGGGCCGGGGCGTGTCCGTCAACGGGCTTGCGCCGTGAACGGCTCAGGGCAATCTTTTCCAGCACTTCCGGGTCTCCGCTGAGCACGCCGGGGTAGTTCATCATCTCGCCCAGCGAGGCAACGTGCGGGTCGTCCATGAAGGGTGCCAGGTCTTTGGCTTGCAGCACAGCGCCGCTGTCTTCAAAAGGTGTGGCCGGAACGCATGAAGGCAGTGCCAGAAAGATGCTCAGGGGCAGGGTTTGGGCGCTGGCAAGCAAGAAGCGCAAGGCCGCGGTGCCGCATACGTTTGCCAGTTCGTGCGGGTCGGCCACCACGGATGTGGTGCCGTGGGGCAGGGCCATTTCGGCAAAGCGCGCCGGAGTGACCATGCTGGATTCCAGATGAATGTGGGCATCGATGAAACCGGGCAGCAGATAGGCCCCCTGGGCATCCACCACTTCGCGGGCTTCGCGCTGGCCGAACCCCAGAAAAACGCCGTCTCCGATGGCTACGGAATCCTGCCGCACCAGACCGGAAAAAACATCAACAACTCTGGCGTTTGTGATGAGTATATCCGCCGGTTCGCTTCCGGCGGCCATGTAGATGCGGTGCTTCATGGCGGTCTCCGCCCCGCAGGGCAGGCTGCACCACGCCGGGGCGTTTGCAGGATGGAAATTTCGGCTTTTGCCGGGTGGTCTTGTCTGCGCCGCGTCACGCACGGGAATTGCATCGCCTTTCTGGCTGATGCAATTCCCGTGCGTGACGGTGGCTTTAAATGTCTGGCTTCTGAGTTCTGCGCTTAGAACATCTGGCGCATCAGGTCTTCGCCGCCTTCCGAGGTATCCACTGCCGTCCCATCGGCTGTGGTGGGGGAGGTGGCTGATGCGCCCTGCATGGGCTGGTCGGCCTTGAAGGCCAGGCCATCGGCCATCACAATGCCCTCGGGCATTACAAAGTCGTCCTTGGGATACCGGTCTTCCACCTCACTGCGGTAGTAGCGGAAGATGGGGGCGGCAGTGCGCCCGCCCTGCTCAAGACGGCCAAGGCTTTGCACCTGATCGTAGCCCACGTAGACGCCGGTCACGAGATAGGGCGAAAAACCCATGAACCACGCATCGCGTTCATCGTTGGTGGTGCCGGTTTTACCCGCTATGATGCGCCCTTCGATCTTGGCGCGTCCGCCTGTGCCGGAATTGACAACTTCCTTGAGCAGGGTGTCCATAATATAGGCGTTCTGTGGGCTGACGGCCTGCCAGTGTTCCACTTCCTGCCTGTAGAGCACCCGGCCCTGCGGGTCGCTGATGGAGGTGATGATGCGCGGGCGCACCCCCAACCCCTGGTTGGCAAAGGCTGCGTAGGCCTGCGTAAGGTTAAGCGGCGACACGGCCACAGCGCCGAGGCTGATGGCCAGCTCCTGCGGAAAGTGCGGTTCAAGCCCCAGAGCCTTGGCGCGCTGCACGACATTGGCTATGCCAACCTGCTGCGCCACGCGCACGGTGCAGGTATTGCGCGAAAGGGCCAGAGCCGTGTGCAGGGGCAATTCGCCCTTGTAGTTATGCTCGTAGTTTGAGGGCCGCCACACTTCATTGGTGTAAGGGTTCACATACACAAAGGGGGCGTCCAGCACCGTGGAGGCGGGCGTAAAGCCAAAGTCCATGGCCGTGGAATAGACCACTGGCTTGAAGCTGGAGCCGGGCTGACGGCGTGCCTGGGTTGCGCGGTTAAAGTGGCTGTCGCCAAACTGGTAGCCGCCGATAAGGGCCACAACGTCGCCGCTCTGCGGTTCCACGGAGGCAATGGCCCCCTGCACCAGCGGGTCTTGCTGCAAGCGCAGATGGATGGGGGTATTCTTTTTGACCGCAGAGGAATCAAAAGGAATGGTTTTCTGCTCTTTACGACCCTTGGCATTGGTTTCCGTAACCGTGATTTCTTCGGCGGAAACCCATATCACATCGCCAACCGCCACCACCTGTCGAGGGTCTTTGATGGCTGGCGCGTTGGCAGCCGCAACCTTGGGGTTGGGCTTGCGCGCCCAGGACATGGCCGAAACCGGCACAATACCCGTATAGCCCTGGCCCAGAGCCACTTTGACTTCCTTGGTGTCCACGGCGGTCACGAGGGCTTTCACCCAGTCGCCGCCAGCGAGATCAAGGGGAGAAAACTGGTTCTTCGCCAGAAATTCTTTTTGTTTTGCAGAATCAAGCTGCTCCACAGGGCCGCGCCAGCCCTGGCGTTTATCCAGATCTTCCAGCCCACGGCGCAAGGCCGCGCCAGCCGCGGTCTGATGTGCAGGATCCATGGCGGTTTGCACGGTCAGGCCCGCTTCATACACGTAATCCGCACCGTACTTGGTGGTTTCCACCCCCAGAGCGCGGAGGTTGGATTCCGTAAAAAATTCCACCAGCAGGCGGCGGGCTTCTTCAAGATACCACTGCGCCGCACCGCCCATGCCCTCGGGCATGCTCCAGTAGACCAGCGGCTCGGCCACGGCCTGATCATACTCGGCCTGGGTGATCCATTTGAGGTCGCGCAGACGGCCAAGCACGTACATCTGCCGGTTCTTGGCTTCTTCCGGCCTGCGGAAGGGATTGTAAGAACTGGGGGCCTTGGGCAGGCCCGCGATGACGGCGCTTTCGGCCAGGGTGATGTCAGAGGCGTGCTTGCCAAAATAGGTACGGGCAGCCGACTCCACGCCAAAGGCGTGTTCACCTAGGTATATCTGGTTCAGATATATGGTAAGGATCTGATCCTTGGTGAAGTTCCTTTCAAGCTGATAGGCCAGAATGGCCTCTTTCATCTTGCGGGTATAGCTGCGCTCGGATGTGAGCAGCAATTGCTTGATGAGCTGCTGTGTAATGGTGCTGCCGCCCTCACCCTGACGCCCCTTGCGGAAGTTGTTGATGGCGGCGCGCGCGATGGCTACGGGGTCAATACCCATGTGCCTGTAGAACGCGTCGTCTTCCGCAGCCAGAAAAGACATGGGCAGATAGCGCGACATGTCCTTGAGTCCAATGACAAAGCGCTTTTCGTGATAGAGGGTACCAAGGGTTGAACCGTCGCGCGCCAGAACGACAGTAGCCTGCGGCTGCTTGTATTCGGCGATACGGTTCAGGTCGGGCAGGTCGCGCGAGGCCCAGTAAAAAAGCATGGTCACCGCACCGCCGCCCAGAAGGCCGCAGACTATAACGATGCCCATAAACCAGAGGGCGCATTTTTTCAGGGACAGACGAATTTTCATGGCAGGGCGATACCGTTTTTTTGGCCCGGCGTAAAGGGAGGGAAGAGTAGCGCGGGCTGATGAGAAGATATGAAATGTTGCCAGAAAGGCAAGCCCCGGCGGGCGCGCCGCACGGTATGGGCGGTGCATGCCCGCGCAGGGCGGTGTGGGCAAAAAAAAGCGGAAGGTTTCCCTTCCGCTTTTTTCCAAAATGTTGCGGCTGGACTACACGCAGCCAGTGGGCTTGGGCAGGCCGGCCATTTTGCAGGCGCCTTTGCCGGGGCCGGAGGGGAAGAGTTCGTACACTTCCTTCAGCTTGTAGCCGGTGTTCTTGGAAAGAATACGGACCATGGGGGCGATGCCGTTCTTCTTGTAGTAGTCCTGCAGGAAGTCAAGGATCTTCTGGTGATCAGCATTGATCTCAGAGATGCCTTCGGATTCCTTCACATAGTCCATCCATTCGGGGCACCAGTCGTCAAAACGCAGAAGGAAACCGTCTTCGTCAACTTCAAAGCTTTTACCTTTATAGGTGATCTCAGCCATGCGTGTGTCCTCCTTGGACAGCTATTGCTCAACCTCGCCGGGGCGGACGCCCAGGCGTTTCACAACCGGATATTTCCGGCCGAATTCCTCCGTTGGGCGCGAAAGCATACCGCAATCACAACGAGAGTCCTTATGACACAAATAATTTTTGATGGCAAGTCCTGTGCATCTTTTTTGCTCTTGCCCCACTTTTTTTGTTGCGGCTTTTGTTGAGCAATTCAGATGTCATAGGATAAATATGATTAAATTGTAGGGATTTAGTGCTGGCAATAGAGCACTTTGCCGAGCTTGCCGACTCCGTCCATAAGTTCCTGCTCGGCCTTGGAATTTTCAAGGTCGCGCACACGGATGAACAGGTGGCGGTTGCCATCGGCATTGGAGACGGTCAGCACCGAGAGCAAACGGGCATTGTGCGCGCGCAGCAGGTCAAACAGGGGGCGCGCCGTGCCGGGCTGGTCGGGCAATTCTATGGCAAACTGCAAGCCGCCCATGCGTGCGCCGGTGATGTCGACCAGAGCCTTGAAAACATCGTGGTCAGAAATGATGCCCACAAGCTTGCCGCTGTCGTCCACCACGGGCAAGCCGCCAACCTTGTTGTCCAGCATGATCAGGGCTGCCTGCTCGACAGTGTCGGTCGGTTTGACGGTGATGGGCTTGGCCGTCATAATGTTTTTGGCCTTCAGCTCGGCCAGCAGATAGTGCATTTCGTACATGTCGAGCGTGGTGGCCTTGGAGGGGGAGGCGTCGCGCACGTCGCGGTCAGAAATAATGCCAACGACCTGACCGTTTTCATCAACAACCGGGATGCGGCGGATGTGGTGATCCTTCATGAGCTTGCCCACTTTGAGCAGCGATGTATCGGGGCCAACGCTGACAACATCGGTGGTCATCCAATTCTGTACAGGCATGCTTCCCTCCGGGGGGATATGTTTCAGGTTATAACGGCGTGGTCGCAGCGACCCGCACGATCCTTTTATACACCAATGTGCCGAGGCTGCACAAGTGCGCGTGCTCAGTTTGCGCGCGCAGACACATTTGGAAGGGGCCGATATGCTTTTATATCTTGATTGCTCTGGCGGCATCAGCGGGGATATGACCCTTGCGGCCCTTGCGCACCTTGGGGTGGATTATGCCCCGCTGGCTGCTGTTCTGGCCCGCGCTGGCGTGGATTGCCGCATTGACGCCCGGGGCGAAACACGGTCCGGCGGGCCGGGTCAGATGGTTGCCGTAAGCTGGAATGCCGGAGGGCAGCCTCTACGGCATCCGGCGGATATCGCCGCCATATTTGAAAAGGTTGACGTTTCGCCCGGTGTGCGCAGCCGCGCGCTGGCAGCCCTGAACGCGCTGACCGAGGCCGAGGCGTACGCGCACCAGATTGCCCCGGCTGAGGTGCACTTTCACGAGGTGGGGGCCATCGATACCCTTGTGGATATTCTGGGTGCGGCATATGCCGTGGAGGCCTTGGGCGTGAACCGGATATGTGCCTCGCCGCTGCCCTGGTTTTCCGGCAGTGTGGAGTGCGCCCACGGGCGCATCCCGCTGCCAGCGCCCGCAACGGCCTACCTTATGCGCGGCAAGCCGGTTTTTGCCACAGATGCGCGCGAGGAGCTTGTTACGCCCACGGGCGCAGCCCTGGTGCACGCCCTGGTAGACCAGTTTGTTCCCGGCCCGGATGGCATTGCCGTTGCGCTTGGCACAGGCTACGGCTCCCGCCCCGCGCCCACGGGCCTGCGGGCGTGGCTTGTGGAAGACGGCGCAGGCGGCGCTGACCATGTGCTTGGCGGGCGCGAGAAGGTTATGCAGTTCGAGAGCCATATTGATCACCTCAGCGGCGAAGACCTGGGTATGGCGCTGGAGGCGCTCTCCGCCATGCCGGAGGTTCTTGACGTGCTGTGGCTGCCGGGTGTGGGCAAGAAAAACCGCCCAGCCGGATTGCTGCGAGTGCTGTGCCTGCCCGGGCAGAGAGATTGTGTGGAAAATGCCGTGTTGCGCCACACCCATACGCTGGGTCTGCGCGAACAGACGCTTGATCGCGTGGTTGCGCCGCGTCGCGCCGTTTCAGTGGAGATGGCGGGGCAGAGCCTTGCAGCCAAGGAGTATTCTATTGAAGGGCAAACGTATGTGCGCCCCGAGGCAGACGCGCTCAAGGCCGCAGCCCGGCTTAGCGGCGTGGGCGTCCCGGCCCTGCGCAATGCGTGCGCCAAAAACTGATGGGCCTTTTTGCGGTGCAAGTTCTGCTCCTTGTATCCTGCGGGTTGGCGCGCTAACGGCTTTTTAACATAAAGTTCCGTAGCATGGCTGCCATCTTGCGCACAGGCTCGAGCTGGCGTAAGGAGGCAATGGGCGAAATGCCCACCCAAGGAGGAACTTTATGCGTATGAAATATGTGTTGAAACCGTTGGCGCTGAGCGCCCTTGCCGTGGGCCTGCTTTTTGTGGGCACCCCTGCCGTGCAGGCGGCCCAGAATGGAGATGCCCCGCAAGGGTACAAACAGAAGGGCGACCGTGACGGGCGTCAGGACGCTGATCGTGGCGGGCGGCATGATGACCGCAAGGACAGCAAGAACCACCCCAATGGGCGCATGGACGGACGCCACGACAACCGCAGCGCACAGGGCGAAAAAATGGGCAAGCCCCGCTACGACAACGACAAGGGCGACCGCCGCAGCTCCCGTGGCGACGAGATGGGCCGCCCGCGCGATGACCGCCGTCCCCCGCGCGACATGCAGCAGCGCGACTCCCAGAAGGGGCAGCGCCCCGCTGCGCGCCCTGCCGACAATGACGACGACGTGCGCAATTAGTTCCGGGGTGCTCCCCCGCTGATAATGGGCCGTGCGCTCTGCACGCCGCCCGATTATGATAAAAGCCTTCCGCTTCGGAGGGCTTTTTTGTTTGGTTTGCGCTCCCGTCTTCTGGTGCGCGTCCGACACTCCTTTTCCGCATGGACATGCATGCTGTCAGCGTTGGCAGAAAGACCAGGTTTATTGTCATTGTTGCCAGCCGCTGCCATGCCCTAGGATGCGTGCATAACTTCAACGCCGGGGTGTTCCATTATCCGGCAAACAAGGAGATGTGTATGCACCAGAATATTCAGCGACGTCTGCAACCACTGGCCCTTTTGTTGGCGCTGCTTGCAGCGTTCTGGCCCATTGGCGTGCAGGCGCAAGCCGGGCAAGCATCCGCTCAGGTGGAAAATGGCGATATGTATGATGCCGTTCCCAAGCCTGCCTCAAGACATCTGACACTTGGCGTTTTGCTCTTCCCCGGATTTGAAATGCTGGATGCCTACGGCCCCATGGAAATGTGGGGCAGCCTCAAAAACGCCCCTACCAGGTTTTGGGGAGAAGAATCAGACCGTGTGGACATCAGGCTCGTGACTGTGGCAGCGCAGAAGGGGGCGGTGGCTTCCAATCAGGGGCCAAAAACACTGGCGGAGTACAGCTATGCTGACGCCCCTGCGCTGGACTATCTGCTTGTCCCTGGCGGCATAGGCGTCATCCCCTTGTTGCAGGACAAAGCAACCCTGAGCTGGGTACGGGCGCAGGCCAAAAACACCAAGCTCGTCATGTCTGTGTGCAACGGGGCTTCGCTGCTTGCCGCCGCAGGGCTGTTGGACGGCAGACTCGCCACCACCAACAAGATGGCGTTCAAGGCTTCCATTGCCCCGGGGCCCAAGGTGCGATGGGTCGCCAAGGCCCGTTGGGTTGACGGCGGTTCTGTAGTGACGTCGTCGGGAGTTTCTGCCGGTATGGACATGACCATTGCGGTCATAGCCCGCCTGTTCGGTCAGCCGCTGAGCGACTGGGTGGCGCTTGTGACGGAGTACGAGCCCCACCGTGACCCTTCCTGGGATCCTTTTGCCGCAAAGGCTGGGTTGGCGGAATAGTATGGTCTGATTAACGTGTGCCGCAGCCAGGCGCTTGGGCCTGTGCGACTGACAATAAACCGTTCAGGCGGCGCACCATAAAAAAGCAGCAGCGTCCTTTTGGGGACGCTGCTGCTTTCAGTCAGGGCAGCCTGGGCTTAACCCTGGCATTTCTTTTTGAGGGCCTCGGCAATGGTGACGCCCATCTGGTGGCAGGCCTTGAGGGCCTCGTGATCAGGCCGCCAGTTGCACTTCACGGGTTCAGCGGGCATTTCCATGTTCATGGAGGCAAGCTGTTCGTGCAGATACTTGGGGCCTTCGCCCGACCAGCCGTAGGAGCCGAACGCGCCGCCAATGCGGTTCAGGGGGCGCAGGCCCTTCATATAGGTGAGCTGGGCGGCTACGAGCGGCAGCACGGTGTTGTTGTGGGTGGGCGAACCGGCAATAACCGCACCGCAGTCGGCCAGTTCGGTCATGACGGCGCTGTGGTGGTTCTGCTTCACGCTCATAATGCGCGTGGGAACGCCGTTTTCTTCCAGGCCGCTGCAAATGGCGTAGGCCATGGTTTCTGTGGACTGCCACATGGTGTCGTAAAAAACGAGCGCGCGCTGCTGGGGCTTCTGCTCGGCCATGGCGCGATACATGTCGATGATGCCGCGCACGGCCTTTTCACCCCTGTGGATGAGGCCGTGGTCAGGGGCAATCATGTCGATATCAAGTTTTTCCACCACGGGCAGGGTCTTGAGAACCATGGGGGAGTAGGGCAGCACGATGTTGAAGTAGTATTCCTTGACGCGGCGCGTGTACTCGCCGTCGTCGCCGAATTCATCAACAAAGCGGGCAGAGCTGGCGATGTTCTGGCCAAAAATGTCGTTGCTGACCAGCAGCTTGTCTTCAGGAATGTAAGAAACCATGCTGTCGGGCCAGTGCAGCATGCGGGTTTCCTGAAATACGATGGTGCGCTTGCCGATGTTGATGCTGTCGCCGCTTTTCACGGCCTGCACGGGCCAGTTTTTGCAGTCAAAGTAGCCAGCCATGGATTTGAGGCCGGTCTGCGACACAAAAATCTTTTCCGGCTTGCAGCGCTCAATAATGGCTTCCAGCGCGCCTGCGTGGTCCAGTTCCATGTGGTTGCAGATGATGTAGTCGATTTTTTCCGGCTCAAGCACCTGGGCCATGCGGCACAGCAGGGTGCCCTCGCAGCCCGAGGCGACGGTATCAAGCAGGACGTTTTTTTCGTCCTTGATCAGGTAGGCGTTGTAGGTCGAACCGTCAGGCGAGCGGGAATAACCGTGAAAATCCCTGTGATCGTAGTCGACAAAGCCGACCCAGAAAATATCTTTTTTTATTTCTACTGGCTGCATAGTGTGTCTCCGCAGTGTTGGGGAATCCCCTTCTATAAAAATCCCCGCCCTGCCTTAGGGCAAGGCAAAGCGGGGGAAAGAACGGGGAAAGGGAAAAATTAGGCAGGGGTGAACTGGTCTTTACCCACGCCGCAAACGGGGCAGGTCCAGTCATCGGGCAGATCTTCAAAAGGCACGTTGTCGTTTTCAGCGGGGTCGTATTCGTAGCCGCAAACGCCGCAAACATACTTTTGCATGGCATGTCTCCTGAATATATAATTGTGGCTTGATGCCGTTGTAACAAATGGGAACCGCTCGGTTCCTGCATCAGAAAAAACTAGTTTTCCGCCTTCCAGTGACCGTGTAGATTGCAGTATTCACGGGCGGTAACCTTGGCAGCGTCAATGGCAAAGAAGGCTTCGGGCGCATCGCCGGGCTTCAGGAACTTGGTGTAGCTCCTGCCGTCGGCCAGCAGCTCGATCCATTCAATGTAGTGCTTTTCTTCCATGGGGTGGGCAACGCTGCCGACCTTGACCATGTAGCCGCCTTCAACCTTTTCAATAACAGGCACGTGCTTTTCAAGCGCGCCGTCAGTTGCGCCTTCGACCATCAGCTTCATGGGGTCGCCACAGCAGACGATGTCTGCGCCGCCGCCGTGGAGAACTTCAACGATATTGCCGCAGTGGGTACACTTATACACTTCGAGTTGCGTGGGCATGAGTCCCTCACTTGTTTTGACAGGTTAGCCTGGGGGGAGGCGGCTGAGCATGCCGCAATCAGCGCGTTCAGCCCCTTACCAAGAAATATTGTGAAAGAAGTGGCCCCCGATGTAAAGTCTTTTTTTTAGCATTGATAATCACTATCAATAAAGGAACAATCAGGGGGAGTCTGCGAGAAGCGCATGAAAAGCCAATTTTCAGGAACCGAAGTTAGCCGAAAACTACTTGTTCGCCCTCTTCGGCAAGCTTGCGCCTTCAGGGCCAGATGGGGGATGGGCAAGGGACGTTCCCGGTACTGTGAGCGGGGCATCAGGGGGAGCCGATTCTAGCGGGGAAACCTTGGGTGCTTCAGGCGCGGCAGGGGCGCTTGTTGCTGCGCCCTGGGCTTGCGCAGGCTGTGTTGCGTTTGCCGGAGCCGCCACCGCATCAGAGGCGGCTGCTGGCTTGGTGGGTGCAGCCACGTCGGGTGTTGTGTCTGAAGGAGCTTGCCCGGAGGGATTGGTCTGTGACGGTTGCGCAGGCGCGTCGGTTGCGGGCTGGGCCTGATCCGCATTTGCTGCGGGTGCAGGCGCAGAAGCGGGAGGCGCTGGCGTTTCCACAGATGCTGCGGGCTTTGTGTCCGCGCCGCCGAAGTTTCCCTCAGCATTTTTGCGGCGCGCGCCAAGCACATTGGGCAGCACCGCCCGCAGATCGCCAGTCACCAGCAGGCCGCTGGGGCTCAGGCCCACAAGCTCGCGGGTCAGCGCTGCGGAACGGACCAGCAGGCCAGCCTGACCCCCGCCTTCCACATACATGACGGTGCGCACGTTGAGGGGCAGGTGCAAGACCTGCTGCGCAAAGGAATAGGCCTCCACGGGCTGGCGGCAGTGCATAAAGAGAATCTGCCCATCACCGTCCTGCGCCACTGCGGAAATGGAGTAGTGCGGGCCGCCGGGCGACCAGAGGATGCGCCTGTCGGCATTGATCATGCGGTAGTTTTGAATCACAAGATCATAATGATCCATCTGCTGCCGCCACAGGGGGCTATCGCGGTCAAGAATGGCTGCCTTGGGCAGCGTAGGTTCGTCCGGCCCGGCCACAAAAAAGGCGCCGAAACGCTGCACCACGCGCCCGTTGTTCACATGCGAACCCTGACGCATGTAGCCTGTGCTGGTGGCAGCGTCAGGCAGGTACATGCTGGCATTGATGGCCGCAACAAGGTTGTACTGTTCTCCCCACTGGTTCAGCTGGCGGGAGGGGCCGCCATCTTGCGAGCGGGAGCAGAGGGTAAAGTCAAATGCGGCAGGGTCAATACGCAGGACGGTGAGGCGGGCATCGCCTTCGTCGAGCTGAAATTCGCCAAACAGAAGAC
Organism: uncultured Desulfovibrio sp.; assembly: GCF_902477725.1. Taxonomy (NCBI): domain Bacteria; kingdom Pseudomonadati; phylum Thermodesulfobacteriota; class Desulfovibrionia; order Desulfovibrionales; family Desulfovibrionaceae; genus Desulfovibrio; species uncultured Desulfovibrio sp. The sequence continues at coordinate 52,804 of NZ_CABSIF010000007.1, forward strand.
CCGGTTCAAGCTCCCGCCAGTCGGCACGGCCCTGAGCGTCCACGCCGCCTTTGGCGGCTGCGGCGTCAGCGGGCTGCATGGCGTGGGAGTCAGCGGCAAGCAATGCCGGGGCGGCAGGCAGCACAGACGCGTGCCCCTCGGCGGGCAATACCGCGCCGGGGGACTGATTGCCCTGCTGGTCTGGCGCGGCAAGGCCGGGCCGGGGCATGGCTACGGTGCAACAGACAATCAGGGCCGCCAGCCATGTGGTCGGCAGACTGCGGATTACCCGCCATGCGGGCCGGATTGCGTCCGTTGCTATAAAGAAAAACTGCCGGGTATTCATGTCTTGCCGTCTATTTTTATTGTCCGTAACCTGCATTACGACCGCTTTTGCCATTTGGCAAGGTGCGATGGCACATTTTTATTGACATATCAACTTATCTTGATATAAACATAAACAGTCACGCCGCAGTAATTTATCGGGCTGCGGGCATATCGCGCCAAGGAGTCTTTCCATGCATATCGGCAAAATGATCAGGGAACTTTCGGTCCCTTTTTACTCTTTGGAGTTTTTTCCTCCTTCTGACACGGCCCAGTTGCCTGATTTTTATGCCACGGTGGACCGCCTGCGCGCACTCAACCCCCTGTTTGCGTCAGTAACCTACGGTGCGGGCGGCGCGCGGCAGCAGAATACCCTTGCCGTCACGGCAGAGCTGGCGCGGCGGGGCATTACTGCCATGGCGCATCTCACATGCGTGGGCGCGGATCCCCAGTCCATCGCCACATTTTTGCACGATTTGCAGGCTTCTGGCGTCAACAATGTGCTGGCCCTGCGCGGCGATCCGCCCGCCGACAAACCGTGGGACTGGAACAAAGCCCACTTTCACAATGCCTCTGACCTGGTGGCCTTTGCCCGCGAGCAGCAGCCCGGCCTGGGCATAGGCGTAGCTGCCTATCCCGCCCCGCATCCCGAATCGCCCACCTTTGCGGAAGACAGGCGCTGCACGGCCGAAAAAATGCGCGCCGGGGCGGACTTTGCCCTGACCCAGTTGTTTTTTGACGCCCGCGAATATGAAGACCTGGTGAGTCATTTGCGCGGGAAGGGCATTACCACGCCGATCATCCCCGGTATTCTGCCCATTCAGAGTTTTGACTCGCTGCGGCGGGTGCTCTCGCTGTGCGGGGCCAATATTCCGGGCAAGCTCTACCTTGCCCTTGAGAAGGCCAATAACGATGGCGGGGCGGAAGCCGTGCGGCAGGTGGGCCTTGATTACGCGGTGCGGCAGATACGCAGCCTGCTTGATGCTGGCGCACCGGGCATCCACCTGTATACATTGAACAAGGCAGATATGTGCCTGCGGCTGGCCGAAGCCGTCGGTACGCTTTAGACCTGTTGCCTTTGAGAATATGCGTTTTCAAAGATTCAGGGTGTTCGCTCTGGTTTTGAAAAGTTCAAATTGACCGGGCATGCGGGGCGTATTGACCACCCCGCGTGCTCAAGGCTACTCTGCCGCCATGAGTTCATCCATCGAAAAAGGACACGGCTGGCTGCTTGTGGCCGTGTGTACCTCCCTGTTTTTTATGCCGTTCATGATGGCCGGAGTGAACGCCGTGCTGCCGCCGTTGGGGCAAAGCCTCCATGCCAGCGCGCGCGAACTGGGTCTCATGGGGGCCTTTTATTCCATGGGGCTGGCTGTGTTTCAGCTGGCCAGCGGCAGCATGGGCGACATCTGGGGGTATCGGCGCATATTCTTGTGGGGCATCGCCCTGTTTGCGCTGGCCGGAGCCTTGCTGGGTTTTGTCAATTCCGTGCCGCTGTTTCTGCTGCTGCGTTTTGTGCAGGGGATGGGCGGGGCCATGTTCAACGCCTGCGGTCTGGCCCTGCTGGCCTCGGCGGCTCCTGAGGGGCGGCGCGCTTCCTATCTTGGCTACAGCGGATCGTCAGTTTACGCAGGTATTGCCTGCGGGCCGCCTGTTGCGGGCTTTGTGGCCGGGTGGCTTGGCTGGCAATGGCTGTTCTGGGGTAGCGCCCTGGCGTCCGTGGGTGTGCTGCTGCTGATGAAATACCGCGTCAAGCTTGAATGGCGCATGGCCAAGGGCAAGCCTTTTGACTGGAAGGGCTGCTGCATCTATGCGGGAGCAATGACGGCCCTGACTTTTGGCTCGTCCGAGCTGGCCGATGCTCCGGCCCTGGCTGGCGGCCTGCTGGTGGCCTTTGTGGGGCTGATGGCTGCTTTCTGCGTCAAGGAACTCAAGAGCGACTATCCCCTGCTTGATCTGCGGCTGCTTGCCCGCAACAGGGTCTTTGCCCTGTCTTCATTGGCTGCGTTCATCAACTATAGTTCTTTTTTCGGCATCGTGTTTTTTTTCAGCCTGTATCTTCAGTTCGGGCGCGGTATGACCGTGCAGCAGGCCGGGCTTTTTCTTGCGCTCCAGTCTGTAATGCAGGTCATGACCACCCCTGTTGCCGCGCGGTTGTGCGGCAGGTTTGAGCCGGGCAAGGTCAGTGCGGCGGGCATTGCCCTGTGCGGGCTGGGCCTTGTTGTGTGCGGGCTTTTGCGGGTGGATTCGCCCATGTACGTGCTTGTTCTGGCCCAATGTCTGCTCGGCGTTGGTATCAGCCTGTTTGCGCTGCCCAATACCACCATTATTCTTGAGAGCGCGGGGCGCGATCGGGTGGGGCAGGCCGCAGGGCTCACGGGCGCTGTGCGTACGGGCGGCCAGTTATTCAATATGGCGCTCATAACCTTGACCCTCGGGCTTTTTCTTGGCAGCGAACCAGCTGGAACGCATAATATTGATGCCTTTATGGGGGCCATGCGCGTTGACCTGATAATCTTTGGCGTGCTCAACCTCCTGGCTGTGGGCTGCGCATTGGCCCGCAACCGCCGTTGATCGCCATTTTTATCGCCCGTTGATATCGCTGATCACCTGCCCCCTCGCGGACAGTCATGCCGCACCTTTTGCAAAATGAGGCAGGTCCGCAGAGAAAAATGCCTCGGGGTAAATCTAAAGTTTTTATCTGTTCCGCCGAAAAAGGTTGAAGGACGGATAACGCAATGGCCGACGCAACCTCCGCGCAACTGCGCATGATGCTACAGGGGTATGAACAGCAGCTGCTGGCAGCCCGGCGTCTTGCAAGGCTCAGAATGCGGCGCAGAGTTGCCGAAGGCGATGACCCCAGCGACCCTGATCCTTCTGCCAGCCGTCACATGATGGTTGAGAAGGTCGCCCGCGAGCTCTACGAAACCCTGCTCTATACTGGAAGCGACAATCCTGTGGTGGAGGAAATCCGCCAGGAACTTGGCCGTGAAGTGGGGCAGGAAGTGCAGTTTACCTATCCGCCTGGCGGCAGACTGCGTATAGTGGGGCAGGGGCCGGAAGGCCTGGAACCTTTATCGGATGAAAAACTGCGTGCGACCCGTAACGCCCTGTGGCGCGTCACACGAAAAAAAGTTGACGAAAGCATGCTTGACGAACCGCCTGCCATTTAGGTCGGCAGCAGGTTGAGCAAGCGGAGAGGACTATGGAAATTCAGGGAAAGATCAATACGTTTCTCGACCCCTACAGCAACACGGCCAACCTTGAAAAAAGCGGCGAAGCCAGACTGAAGGGCAGAGCCAGCGCCACACCTTCTGAAAGCCCGCAAGGGGACACCGTCAGTGTATCGCAGGATGCCCTGCTGCTGACGGAAGCACGGCGCACAGCCCAGAATACGCCCGATGTGCGCGCCGAAAAGGTGGAAGCATTGCGTATTCAGGTCTCCAACGGCACCTACAAGCCTGACAGCAAGCTTATTGCCGCCAATCTTGTGCGTGAGGAGCCGGGGTTGTTCAGGTAGGGCAGCAGCCGAAAATAATCACTAAAAAATACTCGAAAAGAGCGGTCAGGGAGCAGAATCCCTGACCGCTCTTTTTTGGTGGGCGGAGGGGCAGGAGGAAAACTGGTTGCCCAGGGCAGGGCAAAGGGGGGGAGGGGCCCAGCAGTACGTCGGCATGTTCGGCATGGTTTCTGCAATTCCCTGTGTGCCGGTATTCCGGCAAGGAGTCTGCGCCATGAAATTGACAATACTGCGCCATCCGGCCTTCTGGATAACCACCGCCGCCCTGCTTGTGTGCTGGGCCTTGCCTGCGCATGCCGTGCGCATCAAGGACATAGCAACGTTTTCGGGCGTGCGCGACAACCAGCTCATCGGTTACGGGCTGGTGGTTGGTCTGGCCGGAACCGGCGACAAGAAGGACTCCGTCTTTACGCTCAGTTCCATGAAAAACATGATGGACAGAATGGGCGTGGGCGTGGACGCCTCCGCACTTAAAATCAAAAACGTGGCCTCGGTCATGGTGACGGCGCGCATGCCCGTGTCGGCCAAGCCCGGCACCCGGCTGGACGTGACAGTGTCCTCCGTGGGTGATGCTACCTCCCTCATGGGCGGGGTGCTGTTGCAAACGGCCCTCAAAGGTGTGGACGGCAAGATCTACACCCTGGCTCAGGGCGCGTTGACCGTGGGCGGTTTTTCGGCTTCGGGCAAAGCCGCCAGCACCACAAAGAATATCGCCACCGTGGGTATCATCCCCGGCGGCGGCATTGTGGAACGGGGCATTCCCTTTGAGTTCAACCAGCAGGACAAACTCACGCTCAATCTGCGCGTGGGCGATTTCTCTACAGCGCAGCAGATTGCGGAACGCCTCAATGGAGCCATGGGCGGGCACTATGCCCGCGCTGTGGACGCCACCAGCGTGACCATGGACGTACCCCCCCAGTACCGCAACAACCTCGTGCCGCTCATGGCTTCAGTGGAAAATCTGGATGTCAGCCCCGACACCGCAGCCAAGGTGGTTGTGGACGAAAAGACAGGCACGGTTGTGCTTGGGCGTGATGTGCGCATCTCCCGCGCTGCTGTGGCCCACGGCAACCTGCAAATCACTGTGCAGGAAAGCGAACAGGTTTCGCAGCCCGGCCCCTTCTCTCAAGGGCAGACCGTGGTGACTCCGCAGACGGAAACCAACGTGCGCGAAGAAAACCGCCATCTTATGATGGTGGAAGGCGCGACCCTTCAGGAACTGGTGGACGGCCTCAATGCCATTGGCGCAACCCCCCGCGACCTCATCTCCATTTTACGGACAATGCAGGCCTCGGGCTCCTTGCACGCGGATCTGGAGGTAATTTAAATGACCACGCCCATGTCAACCGCTCTCATTCCTCCTGATGCCGGCGCGGGCGAAATTGCCCGCAAGGAAGTTCAGTCGCGCCTGGCGGGCATTGGCAATCTGGGCGGGAAAAATATTGACCCTGCGCAAAAGGAAAAGAAGCTGCGCGAATCTTGCGAGGGCTTCGAGTCCATCTTCATCCAGAAAATGTGGGAAGAAATGCGCAAAACCCTGCCCAAGTCCACCTTGCTGCACGGCAAAGAGGAGCAGTTCTGGCAGGGCATGTACGATCAGGAACTGGCCAAAAAAATGACATCAGCTGGCGGCATAGGTCTGGCCGATATGATGTACGCCCAGCTTTCGCGCAGTCTCACATCCGCAAGCCGCGCCACGGCAACGGATGCTTCCGCCATTCAGCGGCCGTTTACGCCCGAGGCCGCCCCCATGCTTGCGCCTGTCCCCGATGCAGGCAATGCGAACAGCGGCAATAATGGGGCCTCGGCAAAGGGCAGAAATGGAGCACCCGGTGCAACCACGTCCGTGTACGGTGGTGTTGCCCCCATGCAGGATGCCGGACAAGGCCAGAACGGCTCTGCCGCTGCACGCACCCTTACGGGCGATCAGGCCGCAGCAGGCGGGCAGGATCCTGAAGAAGCAGCGCGTCTTGCCGAGCAGGCCATGCAGGCCTCGGCCCAACCGGAGCGGCACAGGGTTGTGCGCACCACCAATGTTGTCGGCAATATGAATTCCGGCCTCAATCTTGCCCGCAAGGCGCAGTTTGAAGCGGGCAGCAAGCTGGGGCCCAATGCGGTGCGCCCGCCCATGCAGCAGATGCTGGGCCTTGCCCAGCCGCAGAGCAGAGCCACACAGGCAGATGGACAGAACTGGGATCAGGGCGGCATGCAGATGGATATGGCCGGCATGGGTATTCCGCCGCTTACGGGAAATGTATTTGACGCTCAGAATATGGATGCGGCTTCCAACGGGCAGCAGCAGGCAACACAACCGCCCATGCGTCAGCAGCAGATGCCAGGGCAAAATGCTATGGGACCCAATGGCCAACCTATGCAGCCTCCGCAGCCGCAAAAGGTACGCTATACCACCAATATTCCGCCCACAGGGCGAGGCGGCAAGCAGGGCTTGATCCGTACGCTCAATGTTGACGGCGCAGGCCCCAACAGCAATGCGGGTGCCGGCATTGCCGCCTACCATGCCCAGCAGATGCAGGGCGCAGGCATGCAGCAACAGGCTCCTGCACAGGGGGCACAGCCCGCAGCGCAGGTAGGCACCTTGCCCATGGGCCCGGCGGGTCAGCCCGCAGTTCTGGCAGCAAGTCAGCCCGCAAGCCCCGGCGTCCAGGCCCCCAATCAGCCTGTGAACCCCGGTGTTGCCCCAGTGGCTTCGCCCGCATCTACTCAGGGCGTGACCAGCCCAGTGCCACTGACAGGCGGGCAGATATTCGTGCGCCAGGGCGGCCAGGGCGGAGTAGCCAAGAGCGCGGCAGCCTCGGGTATACCGCCGCTGACAGCTACAGACGTGTACGGCAAACCCTAACTAATATCTGTTGCGAGATTGCTCCGGCGAGGGCTGAGCTGACGATGCCGCACGCTTCTGCGGCGCTTGGCTGCTCCCCCTGATCAATCTCTCGTTTAACCACTCTGGAAGCCTGCCCGGAAGGATTTTCAGGCACGAATTTTGCTTTAATTGTGCCGGGGCGGCAGTTTCTGCCTTTCTCTGTCAGGCAATATCCTGACTACGGCTGAAATCAATGGCCCTCGGGAGGTTCACATGCACAACGCCATTTACGAATCGCTTTCGCGTCAGGACAAGGCCCTTTGCCTGCTGCGCGACCTTCTTGAAGAAGAATATACTTGCCTTCTTGATCGCGATACTGATGCCGTGGTGTCTCTTGAGTTCTCCATACAGGAGCTGATCCGTCAGCTGGCCGTGGAAAAAACTTCTGTCATAAGAGGTCTGGGCGGCATGCGGGCCATGGAATATGCCGCTGCGCTGCCGGACGACATGGGCGCTGCCCTGAGGGAAATCCTGCAACGGATTGACACGAGCGAGCAGTCTGTTGCTCGCCAGGCCTCGCGCAACACCAACCTTTCTCTGGCTCTGCTTGATCAGAGTAGCCGCGCGCTTCAGGCGCTCACAAGTCAGGCCATGCCGCCCAAGGCGGAAACCTATGGTCGCCGTGGGGGCATGAGCGCCCAACGGCAGACGCAGGCCGCGTTGATCTCCGGGAGGCTGTAGTCATGCTCAGCGGTCTTATGAATGTGGGCAGGACTGCCCTCAATGCCGCGCAAGCCTGGATTTCGGTCACTGGCAGCAATATCGCCAATGCCGATACCGAAGGCTACACCCGACGCTATGTGGATCAGCGCGATGCGGGCACTCTTGTCTCCAAGCCTGGCGGCGAAGGGTTGGGAGTTAATGCACAGCAGGTATTGCGGTATTTCAACTCGTTTCTTGAAAGCTCCTACGTGCGACAGTCCACCAATTCTGCCCGTTGGAACGAGCAGGAAAACATCATGGGGACGTTGGAAAGTCTTTTCAACGAATCCAACCGGGCTGGCATAAGCTCTTCCATGAACGCATTTTTTACGGCATGGCAGAAGCTTGCGCAGCGCCCTGGCGATACCGCCTCGCGTGAAGATCTGCTCTCATATGCCGACAACCTTTGCGACATGCTCGGCAATACAGCCACATCGGTCAAGGCGCTGCAAAGCCAGATGGATGTTTCCATCAATCAGGGGGTCAGCCGCGTCAATGAGCTTTCCAAGAGCATTGCTTCCCTTAACAAGCAGATCAATGCCACGACCGTCGATGGCGTAAGCAATCCCAATGATCTGCTTGACCAGCGCGACCAGCTGGTGCGCGAAATGGCAACCTATGTCGATGTGAAGACCGTAGACTCTGGGGGCGGTAACTTTACGGTGTCGCTCACCACCGGGCAGCCCCTGGTGCAGGGTGTCAACACCAATGATTTGGAGATTCGTGAACCGCGCGCGGAAAGCCGACTTTCCAACGGTTCGACGTATACTGGCAGTATCAAGTATGACGGTTCCGACAGCCATGAATATACGGTGGATATTGTTTCCGGAGGCAATGCCGGCCCTGCGGGCACTGCAGGCAACCCCACGTTCCGCGTTTCGCTGGACGGCGGCAAAACCTGGCTGCGTGATGAGGACGGCAATGAACAGCACTTTGAAATAAGCGCCACGGGCACATCCACCGATCCCGTTCAGGTGAAGAATCTGAAGATATCCTTCGATTCCACCAGCAATTTTACCGTTGGCGACAAGTTCGACATCGTGCCCAAGACCGGGCTTTACTGGATTGAGCCCTCACGCGGCCCGCAAAACGTGACGCCCCAGGTGGGCTTTGACGGAACGGACACCGCCGGTCGTGTGTCAGGCGGCAAGCTGACCACCTACTTCAATATTCGAGACGACAATTGCGGTCGGTATATGGATGAACTGGACGCCACCGCCAAGTCGCTTATCTGGGAAGTGAACCGCATCCACAGCCAGGGTGCTGGCACCTCTCAGTTCGATTTTGTACAGGGGCAACAGGGCGTTTCCAACACAACGGTACCTCTGGGATCGGCTCAGGCCGTGCTGCCGGAGTCCAGCAGGCTCCAGGCCGGCAACGTCAATTTTTATTTTTACAACAAAACTTCGGGCGACTATGTTTCGTCGGGTCAGCTTGACTTCAGCGCCATTACACCCGGAACGCCGAACTTTGATCCCAGCAAGCACTCGCTGAATGATGTTGTTTCCGCCATCAATTCTTCGTTCCCCGGCAAGCTTACGGCCAGCATTCAGGATGGCAAGCTTGTGCTCAACACTGCGGCTGGCAGCAACCTGCAATTCGCGCTGGGCACCGACAGCACAGGCATGATGGCAGCCCTTGGAGTGAATACGTTTTTTACCGGCACCACTGCCAGCAACATAGCCACAAGCAAACAGTTGCACGACAATGAGAACTACATTGCCGCCGGGCAGGTCAACGGCCAGCAGCAGATAAATAAGGGTGACAACGCCACGGCCACGGCCATTGGCAAACTGGCCAGCACCAACGTGAGTATTTCAACCGCGTGGAAGACCACCACCAACCAGACCATCGGCCAGTACTATGCCAGCCTGGTTACGACCGTGGGCGCTGATACCCGCCTTGCCAAAACAAATTCGGAATACCACAAGGCCCTCACCAGCGACCTTTCCGAGCAGGTTAGTTCTGCTTCTGGCGTCAACCTTGACGAAGAAATGGCCAACCTGATCAAATACCAGCACTCCTACACGGCAGCGGCAAAATTGATAACCACCGCCGACCAGATGCTGCAAACCCTTCTTGGGCTTAAGCAATAGGAGCCCGACATGGCTATACGCGTTACGCAAAATACCATGTACGACAAAATGACGAGCCAGATGCAGAAAAGTCTGGCCGCCTACATGGAAAGCAACGAGCAAGGTTCTTCGCAAAAAAAGATCAACAGGCCATCGGATGATCCTGCTGGCACATACCGCGTCCTGGTGACCCGCAATGACATCAGCGCCACCACCCAGTACCAGAGCAATGTGGATACGGCCAAGGGCTGGCTGTCGCTTGCCGACAACGTGCTTGGCACACAGCTGAGCAACTCGCTGACAAGCCTTAAAGCTCTGGCTGAGCAAGCCTCTACTGGTACCTATTCGGCAGAGAACCGCAAACAGATCGCGGATCAGGCCCGTCAGATATTTGGCCAGATGCTCAATCTTTCCAACACCCAGTACGAGGGCAACAGCATTTTTGCCGGTCAGCGTTATGACGGCAACGCCTTTGAGGAAGGGTTGGCCCTGACCAGTGCCGACACCAACTGGGATACGGCCATTCAGGCCGGGGACTATACGATCCAGGGTGCGTCCAGCAAATCCATGATGGTCCAGTTTACCAGCACCGGGACGCTTGATGGCGGGGCGCAGACTTTCCGCTGGTCCAACGATGGCGGCACCACCTGGAGCACGGGCACTACGGCTGGCAGAACCCTGACTGCCAACGGTGTAACCGTCACCATGAAGAACGATATGGCAGTTACCGCAGCCGATACAAGCGCCGGGGCAGGATCAAAGAACGGTACGCTGGTCTACATCCGTCCCACGGCCGTCTATCAGGGTGACGACAATGATCCGCCGCCGACGATGACTGTTATGGGCGGGCCCGCCAATCTGACGACATCCGCCGCCGGATCTTTTGGCGGCAACGTGCTGTTGCGTATGGACAACAACGCCAACCTTTCCTTGACGGGCAGTACGGTCAACTATTCGTACAGCACTGACAGCGGATCAACCTGGGTAGCGGCAACTGCCACCACTGATGGTTCAAACAAGCTTCGGCTGCTCGTGCCAAGCGGGTATGTGGATATGGATGCCACAACGGTAGCTGGCAACACCGTAAACGCTGGCACGCAGATTCTTGTGCACCCTGACCGCGCCGATCTGAATCTTGAAATCATGAAAGGTTCGTATATTTCGGTAAACAACGTGGGCAAGGATATCTTTGGCGGATACTACGAAGGCAAGCCAGCCCTGCCGGGTTCGACAAACCTGTTTGACATGGTGGGCGAATTCGTCAGCTATTGCGAAAATAACAATCAGGAAGGCTGCCAGCAGACGCTCGCAAAAATTGCCACTGTGCAGCAGAATGTGCTCACCCAGACAGCCCGCATTGGCGGGCTTGAAAATCGGGTGTCAACTGCCAGCGATGTGCTCAGCTTTCAAAAGCTAGACCAGCAGGAACGATTGAGCTATACTGAAGACGTAGACCTGACCGAGTTGCTGACAAAGCTGACCCGGCAACAGTTGACGTATCAGACAGTGCTTCAGTCTTCTTCAAAGATAATGCAGATGAGCCTGGCCAGTTATCTCTGATGCCGAGTAGCGGCGGATTTTGCCGCCTGATGCCGGGCAGACATAAACGCTGCCCGGGAGCGGTTCATGCAACGATATAATTAACGGAAGCACCTATGCTCATATTGACGCGACGCCCAGGAGAAAGCCTATATCTGGGCGAAAATATACGCATAACTATCCTGGGCATGCAGGGTAAACAGGTCAAACTGGGCCTGGAAGTACCCGATGACACCACGGTATACCGCGAAGAAGTTTACAAGCGGGTTGTTGAGGAAAACCGGCGCGCCCTTGAAACCAGTAATAACGACCTCATGGTGGCTGCTGAACTATGGCACGAAACAAAGAAATAGAAATCGACACCCGTCTTGGACGCCGTTGTATCGATACGGATAAGGTTGTGCACTTTCCCCGTGGGCTGGCCGGGTTTGAAAACGAGCGGGATTTTATCCTGCTTCAGATCCGACCTGAAGCGCCCTTGCTTATTTTGCAGAGCGTGAATACCCCGGTAGTGGGCCTGTTGGTTGCCGATCCATACAGTTTTTTTGACAAATCCTACGCACCCCAGGTGGGAGATGCCGAAAGGCAGTTGCTCCATATCGAGAGCCTTGAGCAGGCAGCCGTGCTGGTGACGGTTTCCATTCCTGCGGGCGCGCCCGAGCAGGCTGCGCTTAATCTCACCGGCCCCATTGTCATCAACTATGAGGCCCGCGTGGGTTTGCAGGTGCCGCAGTGCGGCGAAGGATTGCAGCAGGTGAACCTGCACTCGCTCAAACCTGTTGAAGAAAAACAGGATGCGGAAACCACTCTTGCTGATGGTGCCAACCCTCAGGAATGTTGCTGCGCCAAGGCCACACCCACGGAATAACGCGTCACTTTTTTATGCCACGTTGACCCGGCTGTTGTGAAACAGCCGGGTTTTTTTGTATGGCAACTTCGGCTGGGGGGGCGTACTTGTGCATTGTTCACAGGCTTTGCCTGCTGTCATAGGAAAATAATTTTGTAACAATATGTATTTAATGAGTTTAGTGTTGCTTTGTCATGATGAAATTGTTAGTGGAAAAAACAGCGGTGGTGAAATTAATAACTTGCATGCTGTTTGATAAGGTGCTAGATTGAGCGCACAAACAGTCTAGGAAAGACCCAGTTAGCTTTGGAAACGTTAATTGATCGGCCTCATAACAGCCTGTAAAAATTACAGATGGCAACCCTCGGCAAAATCCGCAGACCCCTTCTGCGAATCCGTACCCCTTAACGGAACAGTTTTGCCTGCCTCTGCGTCCGTGCCGCTCTCTCCTCGCCTGGCGGAGCGGTAAACAGGACAATGTTGGCCCGGCGGCATACCACAGATGCCGCCGGGCCAAAATGTTTTTCCCGCCAAAGCAAAAGGTTGTCCACACCAAAAAAGTTTGCCGCACGCTTGCATGAGCGTATTGCTCAGCTTTGTTTCTGTGCTGTTGCACATATATCAGTCGCAGATATGGAGTGCGGATATTTGCTATTTTGCACCGCAGAAGATACTTGCCAAGTATACGGTAGATGTCCGGTTGCTGGCAGATTGAACGTGACACACAAAATCACACTGCGGCGCAATCCACTGCGGCCCACTACAGGGATAGTACATTGATGATCAAGACGTTCGCGCTTTTTGTGGCCACGGCCCTGGCAGAGATAACAGGGTGCTACCTGCCCTGGCTGTGGCTGCGCAAAGGCGGCTCTGCCTGGCTGTTGGTGCCCGCCTGCCTGAGTCTTGCGGTGTTTGCCTGGTTGCTGACCCTGCACCCCGCAGCCAGTGGCAGGGTCTATGCCGCCTATGGCTGCGTATATGTGGTTACAGCCCTCTTGTGGCTGCGCCTGGTTGACGGTGTACCGCTGGCCAGCACAGATATCTTGGGCGGTGCGGTGGCTCTGCTGGGCATGGGCATTATTGTTTCCGGCTGGAGAACCGCCGCTTGAAGGCTCGAATCCTCGGCCACAAATGCAAAAAGCCGGGTGCAAACCCGGCTTTTTTACGCTCAATACTGAGTGGAATGTTTAGTCGATGCCCATGGCCTTGCTGATTTTTTTTGCGGCCTTTTTGACCTTTTCCAGGGGGCTTTTTTCCGCCGCTGCCTCAAATTCGCGCAGCAGTTCTTCCTGCTTGGCAGAAAGGCGGGTGGGGGTAAGCACTTTCACCTCCACCAGCAGATCGCCGCGCGAACGACGTCCGGGGTAGGGCATCCCCTCTCCGGAAACGCGCAGCAGGGTGCCGCTCTGAATACCCTTGGGGATTTCCAGCGGCAGATTGCCGTCAAGGCCGGGAACTTCTGCCCGATGGCCCAGAGCCGCCTGCACAAAGCTGATCTCGAGGGCGTAAATAAGGTCTTGTCCCTGACGCTGCCAGCGTTTGTCCTGCTCAACGGTGAGCACAACATAGAGATCGCCAGCCGGGCCGCCGTGGACACCGGGCTCACCCTCGCCGCGAACACGCAGGCGGGTGCCGCTGTCCACACCGGCAGGCACGCGCACCACAAGTTCGCGGGTGTCTGTGGTGATGCCTTCGCCCTTGCACTTGGGGCAGGGCTTGGTGATGACTCGGCCCGAACCCTGACAGGAGGGACAGGGCATGGATATCTGGAAAAATCCTTGCGACCGGCGCACCTGGCCGCTGCCGCCGCACTGGCGGCATGTTTCCGCCTTGCTGCCGGGGGCCGCGCCGCTGCCGTTGCATTCGGAGCAGGTAACGTGCTTGGGCAGGGAGATGCTGATCTCGTCGCCCTTGGCGGCCTGTGCAAAGGTGATGGTCAGGTTGTAGCGCAGGTCAGCTCCGGCCATGGGCCTGGGGCCGCGCGTTGCGGTAGAAAAGCCAAAAAGATCGCCGAAGATATCGCTGAAATGCGCAAAAATATCATCGTTGCTGCCAAAACCACCCGTGCCGCCCTGAACGCCAGCGCGCCCAAAACGATCATAGCGCGCGCGCTTTTCAGGGTCGCGCAGCACGTCATACGCTTCGGCGGCTTCCTTGAACTTTTGTTCGGCCTCGGCATTGTCGGGGTTGTGGTCAGGGTGATACTTCAAGGCCAGCTTACGGTAGGCCCGTTTTATTTCGTCATCTTCGGCGCTGCGGCTTACGCCCAGCACTTCGTAGTAATCGAGCTCCATCGTAGTTCCGGTCACTGTGCGGCTTGTGCGCCTGTGCTAAAGGTTGTACATAAACGCGGCGGCTCCCCTGGGGAAGCCGCCGCGCGGACAATGTGTCCCCAAAAGGCTATTCCTCTGCGGCGGCCGCGTTATGGCCGGGCAGGGGGTTGTAAAGACTGTCGTCATCAGGCAGAACCTTTCCGGCGGCAATTTCGCGCAGGGCGGTTACGGCCTCTTTGTTGCGGGATTCTACCAGCGGTTCATAGCCTTCGCGGTACTGGTGCACACGCTTGATAGCCATCTGCACCAACAGAAAACGGTTGTCTACGCGCTGCTGACAATCTTCCACGGTAATGCGGGCCATGCTGCCTCCGTAAGTGCGCGGCTGAAACGCCGCATTCCGGGCCGCCACGGGCAACCCGGTTGATAAATAATACCGCCCGACCATTTGTAAAGGCCGGGCGTGTGCAAACGCCTTGGTGCAGGATTCCCCTGCTGAAATAAGAATTGATATATGTCGTCCGCTGTGCTGTCAATAGGGCTGCTGAAGCGGCAGCCAGTGCGGAACAACAAGCATCCTGAAAGTTGACGGGTTTGCCGGAAACAAGTTTACGGAAAAAATTATGAGCAGAGAAAAAAGATCATTCGCGCAGGAAACCTGTGTTAAAAGCGCGGGCAAGGCCATGCAAAAGACCGGCATGCTCTGGCCTGGATGCCGTGTGGCCGTTGCCGTTTCAGGCGGTGTGGACAGTTTTGTGCTGCTGCAAAGCCTTAAAATTCGCCAAGGAATCGTACCTTTTCACTTTGAAATCATGGCGATCCACCTCAACCCCGGCTTTGACGAGCAGAGCCACGCGACTCTTTTGCCCTGGCTGGCCAAGCGGGGCATACCTGGTCACATAGAAATGACAACCTATGGGCCGGACGCGCATTCAGAAAAAAACCTACGCAGGTCGGCCTGTTTCCGCTGCTCCTGGCTGCGGCGCAAGCGCCTTTTTGAGTTGTGCGCCCAGTATGGCGTGACCCACCTCGCGCTTGGGCACAATGCGGACGATCTGGTGCAGACGTTTTTCATGAATCTGAGCCGCAATGGGCGCGTGGACGGCATGAGCATGAATGAATCGTTTTTTGGCGGCGGCCTGCAACTGATACGCCCACTGCTGCTGGTGGAAAAAAAGTTTATCCTCAAGGCCGCCAAGCAGTGGGAACTGCCCATATGGGCCAATGCCTGCCCCTCGGCGGGCAATACCGCCCGCAGTTCCATGGGGGAAACCCTGCAACACCTGTATGGGGTATCCAAAGATTCGCGCCGGTGCATTTTTAATGGTTTGACTCGCTGGCAGCTTGAAAAAAACAGCGCGGCTGCGGGCTTGAGCGATGAGCCGTCCCAGCCGGACGCCGATGCGCGTGACGGCGTTGCGGATTGACACAGGCCGTATCCCGGCTCTAGAGTGTTAGCCCAATGCTGTTCGGCAAATATCACATAGTCATCTTCACTGAAGGTCGTAGCGGCAGCCGCAACCTGCGCATGCGCGGCTGGTTTGGCTTTATTGCCTGTGTGCTGGTGCTGGCCCTTGTGGCCTGCAATGTCTGGCTGCTGCGCAGTTGGCTTGAAACCCGGCATCTGGGCGACGACCTGCGCAATGCAGACAAAACCATTGAAGAACAGCGCCGCCAGCTTGTGAATCTGGTTGAGCGCATTTCTGTTGTGGGGCATGATCTGGAGCGGGTGCAGAGCTTCGACTCCAAGCTGCGCATCATGATGAATATGGAGAAAGATCCCACGGAGGCCGGTTCCATCGGCGACAGACCGGGGGATTTTTCGCGTACCTATCTGCCCTTGCATCGGCAGGAACTTGCCGCCCGCAAGATGCTTGAGTTCCTTACCCGACTCTCTGAATCCGTGCGGCTTGAAGAAGTGCGCCAGCAGGACTTGCTGCTGGCACTGCGCGAAAACCGCGATGCCCTTTCTTCCATGCCGACCATCTGGCCTGTGGTGGGTTTTGTTTCTTCCAGTTTTGGCTGGCGCTCGGCACCATTTGGCGGGCGGGGGCAGTTCCACAAGGGCCTGGACATCACCAACCGCATCGGTACGCCCATCATGGCTCCAGCCCAGGGCATGGTGACCCTCTCGGGGCGCGATGGCGCGTATGGTTTCAGTGTTGAAATCAACCACGGCAGCGGCATTGTCACCAAATACGGGCACATGCAACGTTGCGCAGTGCAGGAAGGCCAGTGGGTCAAGCGTGGCGAAATTGTGGGCTATGTGGGCATGAGTGGCCGCACCACCGGGCCGCATCTGCACTACGAGGTGCGCCTTAACGGAGTGCCGGTTGACCCCATGCGCTATATTCTGGAGTAGGCCCGACCATTTCCGATTGTTCGTTTTTGCATCATGAACCCGCCGCGCGCATCCATAAACGGTTTGCGGCGGCGGGCGCAAGCAATGGGGAAGATACGGCACCATGCGCAAGCACCACAAAATTTCTGGCAGGCCTACTAGCTGCGCGCACCGCATGCCCCGGTATGCTGGCCTGCGTGGCGGTTTCTGCCAATATCTGTCGGATGCTTGCGCGGCATTTTCGTGGTTGCAGATGTTGACTGCTGACATGCTTGCAGTCATGGGCGCGGGCATGACCTGACGTGCGGACTCTGTGGGGCAGGTTGTCTCGCTACGTGCCGCTGGTCGGGCTTTCCGCTGATTCCACTCTCCCGATCAATTAAGCTCAGGCGCTCCCCCTCCACAATCCAGGTTTCGCATCCCGAATGCGGAACCATTTTTTATTTTTAAGGGTTGAATGCGCGCTTTGCGCTTATGCAGGATCACTATTTTTTGTGGAGAGGCATATGGAAACTACCGAAAAAGGACGGCGCAATTTCCTCAAATCCCTGGCGCTGGGGGCAGCGGGCGCTGCCATGCTGACGCCGCAAACCGCCAATGCGGCGGAGGGCGGCACCTTGCAGGTATGGTCGTGCGGCGGCCTTGCCGAAGCCATGATGCCTGCGCATGAGGCCTATCAGCAGCAATCGGGCGTCAAGGTTGTCTACACAGGTGCCTTTGCCGCGGCCTTGGGCAAATCCCTGCTGACTGGCGGCGGGCAGACGGAGGTCTTTGCCGGGCGCGTCCTGGCTCTGGCCCAGAATCTGCGCAAGGCTGGCAAGATGGTCAATTTCAGGCCCTTGTGTTTTACCAGCTACGTCATCGCGGTTCCCAAGGGCAATCCCGCCAAGATCAACGATATTGAAGACCTGACGCGCCCCGGCGTGCGGGTTTCCATGGCGCGGGATGCTTCCGCTCCTGGTGGACAGGCGGTTATGGGCATCCTCAAGGCTGCGGACATCACGCCCAAGGTACTTGCCAACGTGCCCGAGCAGGGCAGTTGCGTGCAGCGTTCTGTGGAAAGCGTTGCCGAGGGTAAGGCTGACGCCATGATTGTGGAGCGGCGCATCACCCGCATGACGCGGTTTGCTGATCGGCTGGACTTGGTGGAAATTCCCGAACGGTTTTTCCCCGCCGGACCGCTGACTTTTACCGTGGGTATGATGGCCAACGCGACTGATCCGGCAAAGGCCGCAGCCTATATGGACTGGATTACCAGTGCGCAAGGGCAGGCCTTTTTTGAAGCGGCGGGTTTTATCCCCGCCATTTCGCCCAAGGGCATGGAACTTGTGGAAAAGCTGGGGGTAAAGGATGTTGCATGAAATTGTCGCCCGTCCCAGCCTGAGGCTGAGGGCGCTCCAGTGGTGTAATCGCGCAGTGCTGTTCGCCTCCACGCTGTTTTTGGGCGAATGGGCCTTGTTTGGCGTGTTCCGCTGCCCCTTTGTTGTGCCCTTTGTGAGCTGCCAGAACTGCCCGGTCATTACCTGTCCCGGTCAGGCCGCGCGGATGTTCTGGGGATTCTGGGGCGTGTGGCTGGCTGTGGCGGCCGTGTTTGGCAAGGCTTTTTGCGGCTGGCTGTGTCCTGGGCAGCTGGCGAACCGGGTTTTGGCGCTCAATCCTTTTCGTTTTGGCCCTAATCCCGTGGGCGTGGCTAATTTTCGCTGGGCCCGGTATCTAATGCTGGCGGCGGGGCTGACAGCCTGGTTTGTTCTGGGGCAACCGCGCGTGGACGTGCCTATTCGTGTGGGGGAATTTTGGCCCTCGGCCTGGCTTACGTGGAAGCATGCTTTCCCCATGTTGGATTTGCGTCTGCTTATCACCTTGGGCGGGCTGGCGTTGGGGCTGGTTGTGCTGATGTGCTGGTGCCGGTTTGTCTGTCCTTTTGGCGCGGCGCTGGAAGTGGCGCGCAAGTTTGCGCCGTTCCGTTTTTACAGAACTGAGCAGTGCAACGATTGCGACAAGTGCAGGCGGGTTTGCGTTATGAGGACGAGGCCGGGCGAGGAGAATTGCACCAATTGCGGTGATTGTGCGGACAGTTGCCCCACGGATTGCATCCAGTTTGGGGTGAAGCGGTATGGTCGCAAGGGGAAGTAAAGCAGAAAGGCAGGGATAGTTTTGCGGCGGGGTAGAGCCTGTCGAGCGTATTTACGCAAACCCGACTTTTTTGGCCTGACGGCGTTAAAATCCTGTTTTTGATGCTCACGTACTTGAGTACGCTGCGCTCAAAAGCAGGATTTTTCCTTGTCAGTCCAGAAAAATGCGTATTTTGCAAATTCACTCAACACCAGCCATCGCCCTCGCTTCGCTCCGGCGAGTTTAAGGAAGGCGACTCCACGACCTGCTTCTGATGTCGGGTGGGGGAAAGGCAGAAAAGGCAAAAAGGCAGGGAGAAAAAGGCAAAAGCAGGGGAGAGGGTGGCGGGGAGGGTGAGCCTGTCGAGCGCATTTACGCAAACCCGACTTTTGCACCCTGAATGCGTCAGCGCCGGGATTTTGATGCTCACGTACATGAGTACGCTGCGCTCAAAAACAGGATTTTTCCTTGTCAGTCCAGAAAAATGCGTATTTTGCAAATTCACTCAACACCAGCCATCGCCTCCGCGTCCGCTCCGGCGAGTTTAAGGAAGGCAACTCCACAACCAGCTTCTGATGACGGGCTGGATTCTTTTGAGTCGTAGATTTTTCGTCTGGTTATAGATGAATGGTAACTGGCATTACTGTATGCAATTTACCGATATGCTAAATTTTTTTGATATCGTGATTAGTCCTGTATTTGTGGCGACTGAAACTCCAGAAACTACGGGAAAAGAGTACGAAGCTATTTCCGAAACGAGCAGCTATACCTGTGGTAGTTGGCTGAAACGGATTCACATTCAAAGTGAAAGCGGACTCTGGCATTAACGCGGCGCGGAGGGAGATCACCTGAGCGAGCGCAGCGAGTGATGGAAGCTCCCGCAGCAGATGCCGCGTTGCCCTCGCCGCATGAAGAATGCTGAAAGCCCTTCTTAGGGGGTGTTCCGGGGGGAGTGCAGAGGGGGCCTAGGAGGGGCGCAGCCCCTAACAGGTCCCCTCTGCCCACGCCGGGGAGGCGTCCCAAACTCCGCCGGAGGACGGAATCCCGTGCCCGAAGGGCAGCAAAAAAGATCAGCATCGTCCAGCCTAGGCGAAATCGCACGTCGCGCAGGCGTCCCAAACCTCGGCGGGCGGCGAAGCGCTGTGCCCACAGGGCGCAATGCCGCCAGCAAAAAGGGAGCAAACCCTTAGGCCTGCTCCCAGCATATTCCATACGTCAAAAACAATTTACAACTTCGCCGCTCCAACCCCCGGCACAACCTGCTCCAAGGCATGCCCAAGAGAAAGCAACTCGCCCTCGGCAAAGGCTTTGCCAAAAAGCTGCATACCCACGGGCAGCCCGCTCTCGGCGCCAACACCCACAGGCATGGAAAGCCCGGGCAAACCCGCCAGATTGAGCGAAAGCGTGTAGGCGTCCATGAGGTACATCTGAAGCGGATCGGCGGTCAGGCTGCCCACATTCCATGCAGGAACGGGCGAGACCGGAGCCCACAGAGCATCGCATTTATCAAGGGCGGCAAGGTATTCATCGCGGATGAGGCGGCGCACCTGCGCGGCCTTGCGGTAGTACGCATCGTAATAGCCGGAGGAAAGCACATAGGCTCCCAGCATGATGCGGCGCTTGACTTCCTGCCCGAAGCCCTCGGTGCGCGAATGCACGTACAGCTCTTCAAGATTTTTGATATCCGTAGCGCGGCGGCCGTAACGAACACCGTCAAAGCGGGCGAGGTTGGAACTGGCCTCGGCCATGGCGATGATATAGTAGGTGGCGATGGCCGCATCGGTGTGCGGCAGGCTCACTTCCACCAGTTCGGCGCCCTGGGCCTGAGCAATGCTCATGGCGTTCTGGCATACGGCGCGCACTTCAGGGGCCAGCCCTTCGCCAAAAAATTCCTTGGGTATGCCCAGCCGCGCGCCCTTGAGGGGCTTACTGTTCAGTGCGGCCACATAGTCGTCCACCGGGCGCGGAGCGCAGGTGCCGTCACGCTGGTCATGCCCGGCAATAACGGCCAGCACGCGGGCGCAGTCTTCCACGCTGCGGGTCAGCGGGCCAACCTGATCCAGTGAGGAGCCATAGGCAATAACGCCGTAGCGCGACACGCGGCCGTAGGTGGGCTTGAGGCCCACGCAACCGCACAATGAGGCAGGCTGACGGATGGAGCCACCGGTATCAGTACCCAGCGAAGCAAAGCATTGCCCGGCAGTGACTGAGGCTGCGGAGCCACCGCTGGAGCCGCCGGGAACGCGATTGACGTCACGCGGGTTGCGGGTGGTCTGGTAGGAGGAGTTTTCCGTGGTGGAACCCATGGCGAACTCGTCCATGTTGTTCTTACCCAGAATGACGGCCCCGGCCTCGCGCAGTTGCTGCACGGCAAAGGCGTCATAAAAGGGGGTGTAATTTTCGAGAATGCGCGAACCGGCAGTGGTGCGCAAGCCCTTGGTGGAGAGGGCGTCCTTGACTGTTACCGGCACACCCCACAGGGACTTGGCAGGATTGGGGCCTTCCTTGTCCATGGCGGCAGCAGCGGCAAGCGCCCCTTCCTTGTCCACGGTCAGCATGGCCGCTATGCGCGGCTCGGTGGCGTCCATGCGCGCAAGGCAGGCCGTAACGGCGTCAACTGCGCTCAGTTCCTTTTTTTGCAGAGCCTGAGCGGCTTGTGTGAGCGAGAGGGAACAAATTTCGGTCATGGCGTTCTCAAATATGTTCTGCACTGCGGTTTGCGCAATGCTGTGCGTTTTTGTGCGAGATGCTCCGGCGTTGGTGATCCACCGGGCTGCTGCACTGGGCCGGGGCAGAGCAATATTGCCCTGAAACTGCGCTAGACGATGCGGGGCACGATGAAATATTCACCATCGGCCTCGGGGGCATTGGCGAGCACTTCACTGCGTTCACGCCGCCGGGCCGACACATCGTCCCGCAGGGGGCCGGGATGCTGGGCCGGGCTGTACAGCGGTTCCACATCCTTGGTGTCCACGCGCGCAAGCACGTCCATATAGGCCAGAATATCGCCCATCTGGCGGGCAAACAGGGTCTGTTCTTCTTCGCTGACGCTCAACCGGGAAAGCGTAGCCATGTGGGCCACTTCTTCCAGACTGATGGTTTTGTTGTCTGCCATGTGTCGTCCTTTAAAGGCATGCCTGCGGGCGCGATCAGCGCGCAGCGGGCAGGCTGAGTTTATACGAGGGGCGCGGCGTGTTGCTCATGATGGGCGCAGACGGCGGCGTCTGCCCCGTCTGCACCGCCGGGGCGGCTTCCGCACCTGCGGCAGGGGCCGCAAGGGGTGCGCCGGTGGCGTCCACGGGGGGCAGACCCTGCATGCGCAGAGCAGCCTGCTGCAATACGCGAGCGCGAGTTTGCTGGAAGGTTTCCACATCCACGGGCGTCATACCCGTGGGCGAAACGCCGAACAAGAAGAGCTTCTGATGGGCAACGCCCGCGTTGTCCCACGTAATGGGGGCCATGCCCCAGATCATCTTGGAGGCGCGCTGCGCGCGGGCCGTAATCTGCGGTGTTGTCAGGCGCGAATCAAGCCCCATGGACACGGCAAAGCGCACGAAGTCGTAGCCCAGGGCGTTCCAGAAGTCCGTGCCGGGTGCCTGAAGGGCGCGGGGGGCCTGCGGCTGGTTCCATGCGCCGGGAAAGACCGCCAGAGCGAATTTGTCGGCATTGGCAATCGTTTTGCCGGAGAGGCTCTGCTCCCAAAGCGTGGTTCCCAGGAGCACCAGCCGATCCTCGCCGTTATAGAGCAGGCTTGTGGTTAGCATTTCCATGCTTTTCCAAGAGTCAGGCAGCAACAGGGCTTCAAAGGAGGTCTGCGGCACAGGGGTTTTGCTGCCCTGCGGCGTCTGGGCGTTGATGAGCGGAGCCACGGCATTGCTCCACGAGGTGGAGTCGGCGGGGTTATACGAGGCCTTTTGCAACAGCATGTTGTGGCTGGCAAGGCTCTGCTCCATGAGGCCGGTCATACGCACACCGTAGGCATCGGTAGGATAAAAAGCCCCGTAAGTGCGGATGTTCAGGCCGGTGCTGGCAAAGTTGATGAGCGTGTCGATCTGGTCTTGCGGGCTGGGGAAAAAGCGCCAGGCGCGCGCACCTTCGTCACCCTGTTCAAGCGAAGGCACAAAGGTGAAGAAGGCTCTTTTTTCGAGCTGACCGTGCTCGCGGGCCTGAGCGTAGTTGCGCGCCTGCAGGGGGCCGCCCACAACAGCGCAGGCCGGGGGCAGCGCGTCCAGACGCTGCAACCAGTCGGCTGCTTCTGTGTTGACCGTTTCAATGCGCATCTTGACGCCGTTGGCGGCAAGCTCGGTCTGGGCCATCTGCGCGCCGTGGCGCACCTTGCTCGCAATGGGAGCATACGTGCCGGAAGACGGCAGGGCCAGCACCACGCAGGGGCCGGAGGCGGGCGCGGAGGCAACCGGTTGGGGTTTGGGTTCGGGCGCTCTTTGACCAAGGCCAAAGGGCATCTGACACGCGGCAAGACAGCCAAGAAGCGCCAGCAGCGAAACGTTGCGAGCCAGCGCGGCGAAAGAGCGGCAAAAATTCATGACGGTATCCTGGTTGTAGTACCGGCAGGCCCGCCGTGCGCGGGCCGCAAAAAAAGGTCTGGTTCAGGGAACCAGACCTTTTTAGTACAGGGTAGGCGTGGTTGCAAGTTCGGGGCGTGTGCCGCCGAGCTGCCCTTGCCCTTATTTCTTCACTTCAGTGTAGTCTGCGTCCACAACATCATCGCCGGCATTGCCATGCTGCTGGCCTGCGCCCGCGGCTCCGGCTTCTGCGCCGGGCTGGCCGCCAGTCTGCTGGGCCTGCTGCTGATAGAGCTGCTCGGCAAGCTTGTGCGAGGTCTTGGCGAGGTCATCGGTGGCAGCCTTGATAGCTGCGGCGTCTTCGCCTTCCATGAGCTTGCGCAGAGCGGCGATTTTGCCGTCAATGTCGCTCTTGAGCGCGGCGTCGGCCTTGTCGCCCAGATCGGTCAGGGATTTCTCCGTGCCGTAGATCAGGCTGTCGGCGTGGTTGCGCGCTTCAATCAGTTCCTGCTTCTTCTTGTCGTCAGTGGCGTGGGTTTCAGCCTCGCGCACCAGGCGCTGGATGTCGTCTTCCGACAGGCCGGAAGAAGCCGTGATCTTGATGGACTGTTCCTTGCCGGTGCCCATGTCCTTGGCAGACACGTTCACGATGCCGTTGGCGTCAATGTCAAAAGACACCTCAACCTGCGGCACGCCACGGGGCGCCGGGGGAATGCCAGCCAGGTCAAAACGGGCCAGGGTCATGTTGTCGGGCGCCATGGGGCGCTCGCCCTGAAGCACGTGGATGGACACAGAGGGCTGGTTGTCGGACGCAGTGGTGAACACCTGGCTTTTGCGCGTGGGGATGGTGGTGTTGCGGTCGATCAGCTTGGTGAACACGCCGCCCATGGTTTCAATACCAAGGGAGAGCGGGGTCACGTCGAGCAGCAGCACGTCCTTGACGTCGCCGGTGAGGATGCCACCCTGAATGGCAGCGCCCATGGCCACAACTTCGTCCGGGTTCACGGAGCGGTTGGGCTCCTTGCCAAAGAACTTGCCCACAACCGTCTGCACCAGAGGCATACGGGTCATGCCACCCACAAGAATGACTTCGTCAATCTGCGAGGCATTCATGCCAGCGTCGGCCAGAGCCTTTTTGCAGGGCTCAATGGTGCGGTCAACAAGGTCGCTGACCAGCGATTCAAGCTTGGCGCGGCCAATCTTGACGAGCATATGCTTGGGGCCGTTTTGGTCGGCAGTGATAAAGGGCAGGTTGACCTCGGCCTCCATGGAGGTGGAAAGGTCTTTCTTCGCCTTTTCAGCGGCTTCTTTCAGGCGCTGGAGGGCCATGCTGTCCTTGGAAAGGTCAATGCCGTTTTCACGCTTGAATTCTTCCACCAGGAAGTTGATGACGCGCTGGTCAAAGTCTTCGCCGCCAAGGAAGGTGTCACCATTGGTGGCGCGCACTTCCACGACGTTGTCGCCAACTTCGAGAATGGAAATATCAAAGGTGCCGCCGCCGAGGTCGAACACAGCGATCTTTTCGTTGGCTTTTTTGTCCGCGCCATACGCCAGCGAGGCCGCAGTGGGCTCGTTGATGATACGCTTGACGTCAAGACCGGCGATGCGGCCCGCGTCCTTGGTGGCCTGGCGCTGGGCATCGTTAAAGTAGGCGGGCACGGTGATGACAGCTTCGGTAACGGTTTCGCCGAGGTAGGCTTCCGCATCTGCCTTCAGCTTGGCCAGAATCATGGCCGAAACTTCAGGCGCGCTGTAGGTGCGACCATCAACTTCCACGCCAGCGTCGTCATTTGCAGCCTTGACGATGGCGTAGGGCGAATGCTCTTTCCAGCGGCCAACTTCGGGGCTTTCAAATTTACGGCCCATGAGGCGCTTGATGGCGAAAACCGTGCGCTTGGGGTTGGTAACAGCCTGGCGCTTGGCAATATCGCCCACCAGACGTTCTTTATCTGTAAAGGCGACCACGGAAGGAGTGGTACGGCCACCTTCGGGATTAGTGATGCACTTGGGGTCCTTGCCCTCCATTACGTAGACGCAGGAGTTAGTGGTACCCAGGTCGATGCCTATGATCTTGGACATATCTGAATCCTCCTCAGGAAAACTTCTCTGTACGCTTCGCGCTACCACCTCCGAGGGGCCTCAGGGAGTGCGCAAACGGCGGCGAGCGCGGGAAAATCAGCGCCATTGGTTGGGCGCGAACAATATGTAAGTCCTTCTCCGTTATCGTCCAGAGCGGTTGGGCAAAAAAAATCAAAAAACTTGCGCAAGTGGTGGGTTGCGAGCGTAACCCTGACATTTTTTCCCCGTGAGCAGCGTAAAAAAAGCCGCCGGAAGTGTTTTCCGGCGGCTGAATTATGTCAGGCTCTGGTGCCCGGTAATTTTATGGATTACGCCTTGGCAGCGTGTTTTTTGTCGTCCTTGCGGATGTCGTCAAGGATGTCCGTTACAATATTGACCTGAGCGGCAAGATCACGCACCTGACCGGCGGCGGCATTGGTGGCCTCGGCAATGCGGGCGCTCAGCGTGTTGACCTCGGCAATATTGCGGTTGATTTCTTCTGAGGCTGCCGACTGTTGGGTGGCTGCCGCGGCAATGGCGGAAACCCGGCTGCTGGAATCGCCTGCGAGATTTGAGATAAGGTCAAGCGAGTGCCCCGATTCCTGCGCCATATGACTCACTTCTTCAATGGAATTGACAGTGTGATCCACTGTGGTGGCGCTTTTGCTGGTACCTTCCTGAATGGCGGCAATGGCTTTTTCCACCTCGCTGGTGGCGCTCATGGTCTTTTCGGCCAGTTTGCGCACTTCGTCCGCCACCACGGCAAAACCGCGACCGGCATCGCCAGCGCGGGCGGCCTCAATGGCGGCGTTAAGGGCAAGCAGGTTGGTCTGGTCGGCAATGTCGCGGATGAGCGTCAGCACTGCGCCAATATCCCTTGCCTGTTTGTCCAGTGTGCTCATTTCGCCCTTGAGGCCAGAGGCCTTGCCCTGAACTTCCTGCATATTCTTGATGGTGCGCAGCACAATGTCCGCGCCTTCCTGAGCGTGTCCCTGCACGGAATTGGCCGCATCGGCAGCGCCATCTGCATTGTGGGCCACTTCAAGTACGGTGGAGTTCATTTCGTCCATGGCTGTGGCGGTTTCGGCCATGCGGTCAGCCACCGTGCCGGACTTGTCGCGTACATCGTTGAGTGATTTGTCGAGAGTATTGGCGGCATGCTGCAATGTTTCCACAACGCCCTCAAGCTGGTTCACAGTCTCCATGCGGGCCTTGTGCGCGGCTTGATCAGCTTTCTTTTCAAGGGCAATGCGTTCGGTGATGTCCTCGCCAATTTCTACATGGCCCACCACGTTGCCGCGCCGATCCTGCAAAAAGTCGAGCATGATCTGCATGGTTTTGCCATTGGGCATCTCATTGATGACCTGCTTGTTGCCCAGGCGTAGTTGCTCAATGCCGCACTGCGGCGTGTTGCAGATGTTGCCCTGCTTTTCCGAGCAGTGCTTGCCCACCACATCCCCCTGACAGGACTTATTCATGCTCTCAAGCGCGATCTTGTTGCAGAAGGTCCAGACCATTTCGTTGTCTGTCACCGAAATGGAGAGGGGCAGGGTATTGAGTATGCTCTCGTACCAGTGGGCCTGGCCTTCGAGCTTGGCAACCATTTCCTGCAGGGCAGTGGCCATGTGGCCCAGGCAGTCGGAGCGGTCTATTTCCAGCTTTGCTTTTTCATCGCCAGCGGCAATAGCCTTGGCGTAGAGCACAATTTTACGGATGGGACAGAGTCTGTTGCATATAAAAAAAGAGCCAGCAACGGCTAGCAGAAGTGTAAAGCCGCCGCCAATCAGCAGGGCTTTCAGGGCGGCAGCGCCGGACAGGGCATCTCCCAGAACCATGGTAAACCCGATGAGCATGGCCATACAGGCCAGCACGAGACCCGCAACAAAAACAAAAATGATACGATAAGCCAAAGTCATGTTCATGGAATGGAACCTCATCCTGCGCCTTTGATTTGCTGGCAAACACCATTTGGCCCGGGCGCTGTCAGTTGGCCAGTGCAAAGAAATGCAACGCGCAAACAGAAACCATCCCATTGAGATTCCTGAAAGTTTTTACGATGCATGTGTCTTTGGCAAAACACGTAGCATATATTATGTAATCAATACTATATGCTGGGAGGCAGAAAAACAAGGAGATTGCGCAAATGTGCACAAATCACAAACGCATTGCAGGGCAACGCAGACAATCTCCGTGTTGCCCTTCTTACGGCAGAATCATCGAAAAATTTATACCGGAGTGAAAAAAAAGACGAGTCGCTGAGTTGGATATGCGGGATGTCAGGAGAGATCCTGCCGGAATTGCAGGGATTGTCGCAGGGTTTCTTTGTCCATGAATTTTACTTCGGCCCCAAGGGGAATCCCCTGCGCAAGACGCGAAACGCGCACGGCGGGGAACTGCCTGCGCACCATCTGCCGAATGAAGGAAGCTGTATTCTCTGCCTCAAGCGTTGCGCCCAGGGCTAGAATAAGCTCCTGCACCTCGCCCTCGCCCAGACGCTTCACCAGTCTGTCCATGTCGAGGCTGTCGGAATCCATGCGCTCAAGAGGGGCGAGCAGGCCGCCCAGTATCAAATACTGGCCGTGATAAAAGCCGCCTTCGTCCAGTGTGAGCATGCTGTCCCATTCCGTGACAAGGCAAAGCGTGTCGCGGGCGCGCTCCGTATCGGAACAGACGGCGCAGGGGTCAGTGGAAGAAAGCCCGCCGCAGCGCGAGCAGAGGTGCAGATTGTCGCGCAGGTCGTGGATGCCGCGCCCAAGACGCCGTGTTTCGGCTTCCGGCCATTTGAGCAGGGCCATGGCAGCCCGCATGGCGGATTTGGGGCCAAGGCCCGGCAGACGCGAAAGCTGCTCTACCAGGGCCTTGAGCGGTTCGGGAATCCGATCGTGCATGGCTCTAGAAAAGGCCGGGCAGCTTGATGCCGCCGGAGATGGAGCTCATTTCGCGCTCCATGGTTTCGCGGGCGATGCGACCGGCTTCGTTAACGGCAGCCAGAATAAGATCCTGGAGCATTTCAACATCATTGCCTTCAAGGGCTTTGGGATCAATGACCAGCTTGCGCAGTTCCTGCTTGCCGGAAACTTCGGCCTTGACCATGCCGCCGCCGCTGCTGGCTTCGTAGCTGTGCTCACCCAGTTCCTGCTGAAGCTTGGCGATCTTGCTCTGCATAACCTGCGCCTGGCGCAGAATGTCGTTCATGTTCCGCATGTGTTTCTCCTTGCGTCTGTTGCATGCTTCCGGTTCCGGCGGCGTGGGCCGGGCGGACGCGGAAAGTTTTTTCAGTTGTCAGCGGCCTCAGCGGTTGTCCTGATCCACCGGGCGGCACCCTTTGACCCGTGCGTTCAGCACTTCAAGGCAGGGCTGCAACTCGGGCCTCTGGCTGAATTCTTCAATAAGTTCCGCCTCAGGGCGATAGGGCCGGGGCGCCACGAGTTCCAGCTGCGTCTGCCCTGCGCCGTAGGCGGCCAGAGCTGCTGTCAGCTCCTCGCGTCCGCGCTCAAGCTGAAACAACTGGGTTTCAGCCTTGGGGGAGAGGCGTAAAATTCCGTCAGCCCATGTGGCGCTCACGCTGCGCAGCAAATGCTGGCGCGGCATGTCGCGCCCGGCGCCTTGCCATGAAGAGCAAAAATCACAAAATGCCGCCCAGTTGCAGGCTGCCTGACCTTCCTGCTTGCCCTGGCCTGGTGTGCCCGCGCCGCTGTGGTTGAGGCCTTGCCCGCCTGTGAGGCTTGCGCCGGAGTCCGGCTGGTCAGAATCACTGGGGCCAGTTCCATATTGTCCAGAATCCTCTTGCCCTAAATTTCGAGGGCCAGAATCTTCCTGACGGGGGGCCTTCTGGCCTGGACTACCCAGACTTGAGTTGCCCAGATTTGAGCTGCTCTGGCTTGAGCAACCCTGGTCAGGCCCGCCATAAGCAGGTCTGTTCTGGTCTGGTTGCACTGCACCTGTTTGCGCACCGGGCCGCCAGGGGCGGTGCGTAGGGGCTGCAAAATTCTGGGCCGCGTCAGGCTCGTCGGCTTCCGCATCGTCCGCATCATTGGCGGCGTGCTGGCCCGTGGCGGCATCCCTGGGCCGGGATTGCGCCATCTGCGCGCTTCCGGCGGGCATTTCCGCTCTGTTTTCCACACGTTGCCCAGAGGGGGGCACGGCATGAGCCTGCTGGGTTCCCTGTCCGGCTCCGCCAGCCTGTCCAACGGGGCCGGGCGTGGCTTGCCCAACGGGCAGCAACTGCGGCAGCAGGGCAAGGTTGAGCAAAAGCAGTTCAAGCGCTGCTGCTGGTTCCGGGCTTTGCACTATGCCGCGCTGCGCGTCAAGGGCCATCTGCCATGCCGCGTGCAGATGCGCGGCAGAAAATTGCGGGGCAATGCCCTGCCACAGGGCGGCTTCGTCTGCAGGAAGGCGCAAGCTCGGCACAATGGCCTGACCGCTCTGGCGCAGCAAAAAAAGGTTGCGCAGATTGCCTGCAAGCTCCCGCATGAAAAAGCCAATATCCACACCTTGCTGCAATATCTGGCCGCACAGGTTTGCCACAGCGGCGCAATCCTGCCCTTGCAGGGCGGTAAACAGCTCCGCAAACAGTTCCTGCCCTGCGAGGCCGAGCACCTGCCGGGTGGCTGCAACGGTGAGTTCCTCGCCGCCAAGGGCAAGGGTCTGATCGAGCAGCGACATGCTGTCGCGCACGCTGCCCGCAGCCCTGCGCGCAATAAGCCGCACGGCCCCCTCTTCAAAGGCGGCGTTTTCTTTGCGCAGCACGGCAGTGAGGTGGGCAAAGAGCGCGTCTTCGCTCAGGTGGCGAAACACAAAATGCTGGCAGCGGCTCACAATGGTAATGGGGAACTTGTGCGCCTCGGTTGTGGCAAAAATAAAGACCACGCGTTCCGGCGGTTCTTCCAGCGTTTTCAGCAACGCGTTGAATGCGTTGCGGGTAAGCATGTGGGCTTCGTCAATGATGAAGATCTTGTAGCGGCCTTCCATGGGCGCGTAGCCGATGGTTTCGCGCAGGGAGCGGGCGTCTTCCACGCTGTTGTTGGAAGCGCCGTCGATCTCGGTCACGTCAACGTGCACGCCCTGGGTGATCTTGCGGCACTGCTCGCACTGGTTGCAGGGTTCCGGCCCTGGTGCATGCTGGCAGTTGAGCGCCTTGGCAAAAATGCGGGCAATCGTAGTTTTGCCCACGCCGCGAGTGCCGCTCAAAAGGTAGGCGGCTGCGGGCCTGTCTTCTGCCGCAGCGCGGGAAAGGACGGCCTTGACCATGTCCTGTCCTGCTACCTGGGCGAAGTTTTGCGGCCTGTATCGTGCGGCGAGGGAAAGATGTTTCATGGCGCTCGTTGCCTTTGAAAGATGACCAACGGGCTGTCGGGCAGTCCCGGATTGCGCTGCGCGCGAACCCGCAGGAAAGGCTGTTACCTGTTGTGTCCGCGCTGCGCCGGATTACGACGCGGGTTGGACTTATTTACTCTTTGGCATCCGGCAGCCCCGCGAGGGCGGAACTGCCGGATGCATATCTCTATAGCGGCGGCATTGCGGCCCGCCGTTTGTCTGCACTAAATGGTAAAGCGGTGCAGCCAGCCTTCGTACTTGGGATTTTCGCCCTTGACGATGGCAAAGTATTCTTTTTGCAGATGCTTGGTCACCGGGCCAGCGTGTCCAACGCCGATCTGGCGGTGGTCAAGCTCGCGGATGGGGGTGATTTCTGCCGCGGTGCCGGTAAAGAACGCTTCATCAGCTATGTAGAATTCATCGCGGGTGAACTGCTGTTCTTCCACGGTGTAGCCGAGGTCTCTGGCAAGCTTCATGACGGAATCGCGCGTGAGGCCGCCCAGAATGGACGTCCAAGGCGTGGTTTTGATCACGCCGTCGCGTACGATAAAGATGTTCTCGCCCGTGGCTTCGGAAACATAGCCGTTGGTGTCGAGCATCACGGCTTCGTCATAGCCGTCTTCCTTGGCCTCCATCTTGGCAAGGATGGAGTTGATGTAGTTGCCGGCGGCCTTGGCCTTGGACATGCTGGTATTCACATGGCTGCGGGCAAAGCTGCTGGTCTTGACGCGGATGCCTTTTTCAAGAGCTTCTGCGCCAAGGTACGCGCCCCACGCCCAGGCGGCGACGATGGTCTGCACCGGGTTGTTGCCGGGGTAGACGCCCATTTCGCCGTGGCCCACAAAAGAAAGGGGGCGCACGTAACCTTCGGGCAGTTTGTTGGCCTTGAGGGTCTCAATACAGGCGACTACGAGCTGTTCAGCCGTGAAGGGTACTTCCAGGCGCATAATCTTAGCGGAGTTAATTAGGCGCTTGCAGTGGTCTTCCAGACGGAATACGGCAGAAGTGCCGTCGGCGCAGGCGTATGCGCGAATGCCTTCAAATACGGCGCTGCCGTAATGCAAGGCGTGGGTCAGCACATGAACCTGTGCTTGTTCAGAAGGGAGCATTTTTCCGTCAAACCAGATAAACTTTGCGTTCTGCATGGCTTTCCTCCGCAGTAGCCTGCTGTATAAGACGCGGGCGCGCCGGGGCAGTCCCGGCGGTTGCCGCAAGAGCAAAAATCTACTGAAAATGACCGAATATGGCAAGCAATTGCGCCAGTGGGAGAAAGAATATCCACAATTGCGGGCGCATGGAGCAGGCAAAGGGGATGCGCGGTGCGGCAGGGCGGGTAAGGCCGCCTGAAAACTGCCCAATAATAAGGGCTGGCCCTGCGGATGGCGATGCCGTATGTTCAGGGCCAGCAAACAAGTATTATGAGGCCGGAATTATGAGCGAAACATATGTGCTGGGCATTGACGCCGGGGGTACGCATACCGATGCCGTACTGCTTGCCTGCGATGCCGCCGCAGAAGAAATGGTTCCGGACGGGACGGGCGCAGATGGATTTGGCGCCGAAGCGTTGCCCTCCGCCCGGCTGGTGGCCAGCGCCAAGGCGCGCACCCGTCACGACAATCTGCCCGCGTCTGTGCGAGAGGTGCTTGCCGCCCTGGCAAAGGCTGCTCCTGACTGCGATTTTGGCGCTATTTCACGCGTGACGCTTGGGGCGACTTTGGCCGTCAACGCCTTGGTGCAGGATCGTGCAGACCCTGTGGGTCTGGCACTTTCCGCCGGGCCGGGGCTTGACCCGCATCGTTTTGCAATGGGCGCGCATGTCTGCGTTGTCCCTGGCGGGCTGGACCACCGGGGCGTGGAGGTCAGCCCTCTGCGTACAGCCTTCCTGCCTGCCGCTGTCAAGGAATGGGAGACGGCGGGGGTTGCCGCCGTGGCCTGCGTGGGCAAATTCTCGCCGCGTAATGCTGCGCACGAGCTGGCCATGAGCGAGGCCGTGCGGTCGGCTGCGCCGCAGATGTCCATAACTGTGGGGCACAGGCTTTCGGGGCGGCTCAACTTTCCCCGGCGCATGGCAACCGCCTATTTCAACGCCGCCGTGCAACGCCTGCACAATGAATTTCTGGACGCCGTGGAGGCGGCCCTTGCCGAAGCTGGCATTACAGCCTCAGTGCGTCTGCTCAAGGCGGACGGCGGTGCGGTGCCGCTGACGCTTTCGCGCCGGGAGCCTGTGCAGTCCATACTTTCCGGCCCTGCGGCCAGCGTCATGGGCGTGCTCGCCCTGTGCGGCGGCAGCAAGGCCATGAGGCAGGGCTGCTCCCTGCTGCTCGATATGGGCGGCACCACAACAGATATGGCGCTCTTTGTGGACGGCTCCCCGGTGGTGGACAGGGACGGCATGCTGCTCAAGGGGCGGCGCACCCTTGTGCGCGCTCTGGCTTCGGTTTCCATCGGTGTGGGCGGCGATTCGCTGCTTACGGTGGATGCCGCGCCCGACGCTGCGCGCCCGGTTCAGGTCGGCCCCTTGCGTGAAGGCCCGGCCATGGCCTTTGGCGGTTCACGGCCCACTCTGCTGGATGCTCTGAACATATTGAATTCTGCCGCTGGCCCGGCTGACGCGCAGGGCATCCATGGCGGGGATGCCGTGGCGGGCGATGTGGCAGCATCCATTGCGGGCATTGCCGCCCTGGCCGCAGAATGCAGTCTGTCTCCTGAATCTCTGGCCCAAATGGCCGCAGACGATGCCCTTGCGCAGGTGGCTGCCGCAGCTCGTGCCCTGACCGATGGCATCAATGCCCGTCCCATTTATACTCTGGCGGCCCTCAAGGCTGTGCGCGAGGCGCGCCCGCAGCATGTGTGGCTGGTGGGCGGCCCTGCGGCCTGCATTGCCCGGCGCATGTCCACAGCGCTGAACATGCCCGTGGAAACACCACCACACGCCGATGTTGCCAATGCCGTGGGCGCGGCCCTGACCCTGCCCACAGACGCGCTCGAACTCTACGCTGATACCGGGCGTTGCGTTCTGACAATCCCGGCGCTGGAGCTGACCGAGCGCATCGGCAAGGGCTACAGCCTGAGCGAAGCCCGCCAGCGGGCCAGCGCCCTGCTGCGCGAAAGGCTGGAGGCGGCTGGCATCAGCGGCGCGCGGGTGGAAGTGACCGAGGCCGACATATTTGCCACGCTGGATGACGCAGGTTTTGGGAGCAAGGATATTCGGGTTGTGTGTCAAGTAGTTCCCGGCCTCTCCGCCAAGGTAGGCTAGGTGAGCGGGTGCGCCGTGCGTGTCTTTTTCCTTTCGGCTGTGTCAGCATCGGTTTCCATTTCGGTCGAGTACCGCGCTGTACACTCCCTGCATGAAAACCGAAGCTTCCTTGCCGAAAGAAAAAATCCATCGCACGGTGCACCCGCTCACGAAGACATTCAAAATTTCGGTGGAAAGCAAGTGACACTCCGTGCAGACATGCCCTGTTGGGGTGAGTTTCAAAGAATTGAAGCCCCTATTTACCGAAAGTGACACGAGAAGCGCGGCGATTGATATGAAAATTCCTCAGGGATACACCATAGAGCTGGCAACGGCAGATCTTGTGCCCCTGCTGGCGGCCATAGAAGTGGCCGCTGCGGGGATTTTTCCTCCAGGTTCCATACCGGATCACATCCGCTCCGATTTCACGCCTGTGGACAAGCTGCATAAAGCTGTTCAAAACAGTCTTCTCTGGGCGGCCCTTGACCAAGCGGGCAATCCTGTGGGCTATGCCTATGTGCGGTTGATTGACCATGCCGCCCTGCTTGCCCAGATTGACGTGCTCCCCGACCACATGCGCAAAGGCATAGGAGCAGCGCTCATTGGGCTGGTTGCAGGGCGCTTGCGGCAGCGCAAACTACCCGCCCTCTATCTGACAACGTTTACCCATGTGCCCTGGAACGCGCCATTTTACGCCCGGTTGGGCTTCACGGCGCTAGATGATGCGGACGTGCCCCAGTTT
The DNA here is from genome assembly GCF_902477725.1 of uncultured Desulfovibrio sp. Taxonomy (NCBI): domain Bacteria; kingdom Pseudomonadati; phylum Thermodesulfobacteriota; class Desulfovibrionia; order Desulfovibrionales; family Desulfovibrionaceae; genus Desulfovibrio; species uncultured Desulfovibrio sp. The sequence goes on from NZ_CABSIF010000007.1 coordinate 87,271, forward strand.
CTCAAGGATATTCTTGAAGAAGAAAAGCGCTGCGGCCTGACCAACCGCATGGGCATGCGCCTGCCCCTCGCGGGAGAGGGCAACTAAATCTGTTTACCACGGCAATATGGCTGGCACCTCCAGTCTGAGCCATTCACCCTATTACCACCAGTCAGCTACACCATGCAGATAGTTCTTTTTGAGCCGGAAATTCCCCCCAATACAGGCAATATCGCCCGGTTGTGCGCCGCTACGGATACCACCCTGAACCTCATTGAGCCTCTGGGCTTCAAGCTTGAAGACCGCTACCTCAAGCGCGCGGGGCTGGATTACTGGCCCAACGTGCGGCTGCGCGTATGGCCCGATTGGGCTGCCTTTGCGGCGCAAGGGCAGCAGGGTGCGCGTCTTGTGCTGACCTCGGCCAAGAAAGGGCAGGTCAGCGCTCCGGCCCACCAGTTTGCCTTTGAGCCGGAGGACTGCCTTGTATTCGGGCCGGAAACGCGTGGTCTGCCGCAGGAAATTCTGGCGCTTTCACCCCACCGTATCCGCATTCCCATGCTGGAGGGCCGTGTGCGCAGCCTCAACCTTTCCACCTCAGCGGGTATTGTGCTGTACATGGCCCTGGCCCGCACCGGCCTCATGGAGGATTGGGCGTGAGTCTGGCGCAGCTATTCCCCTATTCCGTGTGGGAATGCTGGTGGCTTGCCCCTCTGGCCCTGATTTTTGATCTCTGGCTGGGCGACCCTGACCTGCCGTGGCGGCATCCTGTTTGCGCGGTGGGCAAGCTGCTGAACTGGCTGGAAGCTCCGGCGCGGCGCTTTATGCGCAAGAACGGGCCGGATGTCGAGCGCCAGCGCGGGCGCTTTGCCGGGGCAGTTGCCCTGGCAGTGCTTGTGGGCCTGACGGGCGCGGTTGCGTGGGGGCTGGTTTCCTTGCCGGTGGTTGGGCCGCTGCTGGCCCTGTATCTGGCCTGGGCCGGGCTTGCTCTGGGCAGCCTGCTGCGCACCGGGCAGGAGGTGCTGCGCCGGGTGGAACACTATGACGAGCCGCAAGCGCGAGAAGCGCTTTCGTGGCTGGTCAGCAGGGACACTTCCAGCATGGATCGCCCCCTCATGCGCAAAACCCTGGCCGATACGCTTTCTGAAAATCTTACGGACGCCTTTATGGCTCCTTTTTTCTGGCTGCTCGTGGGCGGACCTGTGGCCATGTGGTGCTACAAGGCCGTGAGCACTACTGATTCCATGTGGGGCTACGTGACGGAAAAGTGGCTCTGGCTGGGCTGGGCCGGGGCGCGCGGCGATGATGCGCTGGCCTACGTTCCTGCCCGTTTGTCGGCCTGCGCGGCCTGCCTTGCGGACAGATGCGCGGCCTTCTGTGAGCATCATCTACGTTTTTTGCCCGGCAAGATGCGGCCTGTACGCCATTGGCAAGGCCGTTGGCCCGGTTTCCGGGTTGTAACCCGACAGGCCGTGGGCATGCCAAGCCCCAATTCCGGCTGGTCCATGACGGTCTGCGCATGGCTGTGCGGCGCGCGCATGGGCGGGCCGTCCGTGTACTTTGGCACGCTGACACCAAAACCCTGGCTCGGGCCGGAACAGGGCGAGGCCGCGCCCTGGGATCGCAAGCGCTTGCTGGCGCTTTGCGAACTCTTGCGCTATAGCGCCTTGTGTGGGGGACTGACGCTCTGGCTGTGCTTCATGGTGGTCAGTCTGCCTAATTTTTGAGGAAGATATGTCGTTAATAGTGCTGGGTGCTGTATGCCTGCTGGTGGGTATTCTGGTCGGGCTTACGGGCGTAGGCGGTATCCTTGTTCCTCCGGGGCTGATCCTGCTGAGCGGGCTTGAGCCGCACGAGGCCATGGGGACGGCGCTGGCATCCTTTTTGCCCATCGCGCTGGTGGGAACCGTCATGTACCGCCGTTTGGGCCATGTGGACTGGTCGCGGGCCACGCCCTTTATGATCGGTGGCCTCGCGGCTCTGCCGGGGGCCGTGCTCAACGCCAGCATCAACGCAAAGCCGCTGGTGATTTTGCTTGCGGGCATCATCCTGTTTGCGGGCTTTTGCGTATTGCGGCCCCCCAAGGCTGGCGGCAGCATTTTTTGGCAGAGCAGGGCGGGATTTTTTTTCATCGGGGCGAGTACGGGCTTTCTGGCGGGCATGACCGGCGCTGGCGGCCCGGTGCTGACCATCCCCTGGATGATAGCCGCCGGGGTTGCCCCAATGACGGCTGTGGGCCTTGCCATGCCGTATCAGGTGGTTACAGCCCTGTTTGGCACCGTGGGCAATATAGCTGACGGGCATGTGGATTTTGCCCTGTTGCCGATAGTATGCATTCTTGAAATCGCTGGTTTTGCATGCGGCGTGGTTCTGGCAAAACGCACGCCCACGGGCATGCTGCGCACCCTCATTGGCGGCGTATGCTGCTTACTTGGCCTGTTTTTGCTGCTGCGCGAACTGGAGCAGTATTTTTTGAATTGATCGGAATGGATTTTTCCAAAGCAGGCTTGGGCGGGCTTTGGCCGCCACAAGGCGAGTGGCTCAGACGTTGATTGTTTTCCACGGGCAGACCTGATTCGGGCTGCCCCTTTGCCGCAAGGCAAGTATGCCGTCCATTGCATTCCCCGAGGGGGCCGCATGAATATCGCCGCGCTTTTTATCCGCCGCCCTGTGGCCACTGTGCTGATAATGCTGGGCATGCTCTTTTTTGGCGTGTCGGGGTACCGCAACCTGCCTGTAAACCAGTTGCCCACGGTGGATTTTCCCACCATTCAGGTGCAGGCCGAGCTTGCCGGGGCCGACCCGGAAACCATGGCTTCCTCCGTGGCTACGCCGCTGGAAAAAGAATTCTTCACCATTGCGGGCATCGATTCCATTTCATCGGTCAATTCCACAGGCCGCACACGCATCACCATCCAGTTTGCCCTTGACCGCAATATCGATGCCGCGGCTCTGGACGTGCAGTCGGCCATCGGCCTTGCCCAGCGCCGTTTGCCCTCCAACATGACCGTGCCGCCGAGCTTCCGCAAGGTGAACCCCGCCGATCTGCCCATCCTGCAATTGCGGGTATCGTCTGCCACCTTGCCGCTCTATGTGCTCAATGAATACGCGGACACGCTCATCGGCCAGCGCCTTTCCATGGTGGACGGCGTGGCCCAGGTGGTCATTTACGGGCAGAAGCAGTACGCCGTGCGCGTGCAGCTGAATCCGGACGAGCTGGCTACACGCGGCCTTGGCATTGACGAAGTGGCCGATGCTGTTGCCGCAGCCAACAGCATGCTGCCCACAGGCTCGCTGGAAGGGTCGCACCGGGCTGATTCCATCAAATCTTCGGGCCAGCTTATGAACGCCCGCGCTTTCAGTGACGCGGTGGTGGCCTACCGCAACGGCGCGCCCGTGCGTCTGCGCGATCTGGGCGAAGTGGTGGACAGCTTCAAGCAGGACAAGCAGCTCACCTGGAGCAACGGCGGCGCGCCCAGCATCATGCTGGCCGTGGAGCGCCAGCCCGGCACCAATACCGTGCAGGTGGTGGATTCCATCCGCGCCCTGTTGCCCGCGCTGGAAAAGCAGTTGCCGCCCTCCGCCAAGGTGGAGGTTTTTTACGACCGCTCCGAATCCATCCGCGAATCCGTGTCGGACGTAAAATTCACTCTGGTGCTTACGGTATTTCTGGTGGTGCTGGTCATCTTTATCTTTTTGCGTAACCTGCCCGCCACCATCATTCCCAGCCTTGCCCTGCCCATGTCGGTTATTTCGACCTTTGCCGTCATGTCTGTGCTGGGCTACAGCCTGGACAACCTCTCGCTCATGGCCCTGACCCTTGCCGTGGGTTTTGTGGTGGACGATGCCATCGTCATGCTTGAAAATATCGTGCGGCATCAGGAAATGGGCAAAGACCCGCAGACGGCGGCCTTTGACGGCTCGGCGGAGATCGGCTTCACCATTGTTTCCATGACGCTCTCGCTGGCGGCGGTGTTCATTCCAGTGCTGTTCATGGGCGGCATTGTGGGGCGGCTGTTCCGCGAATTCGCGGTGGTCATCATTGCCGCGATCCTGAGTTCCGGCGTGGTTTCGCTCACGCTCACGCCCATGCTCTGCGCCTATTTTTTGAAGGCCCAAGGGCGGAACATGGCCGGGCACAAGCCTGCCGTGAGCGGGCTGTACGGCGCACTCGAACGATGTTTTGACAGGCTGGCCGACCTGTACGCCCGTTCGCTGGATGTGGCGCTGCGCCATCGGCGCATTACCCTGTTGGCCTCTTTTGGCCTGTTGGCCCTGACAGTATGGCTGGGCATGATTATTCCCAAGGGCTTTTTGCCCACGGAAGACATGGGTCTGTTGCAGGCCAGCACCGAGGCGGAGCAGGGCGTGTCCTTTGAGGGCATGGTGCGCGCGCAGCACAGCCTTGATCCCATGCTAGAATCCTCCGCCCATGTGGCGGCCTACAACTCCATTGTGGGCATTGTGGGCGGCAGCCAGAGCATGAACAACGGCATTCTGCTCATGCGGCTTGCGGAGCACGACAAACGCCCCGGCATTGAGGCCGTGGCCCAGAAGCTGCGCAAGGATCTCAACACCTCGCCTTCCATGCGCGTATTTGTGCGTGTGCCGCCCACCATCAGCATTGGCGGCCGTGCGTCCAAAGCCCTGTATCAGTACACGCTGTTTGGCCCGGATATGGGCTCGCTTTTTGAAAGCGCCCAGCGCATTGAGGATGCCCTGCGCAAGCTGCCGGAATTGCAGGACGTCAACAGCGATCTGCAACTCAAGAATCCTGAACTGCGCGTGACCATTGACCGCAACCGCGCCGCAGCGCTAGGCGTGACCCCGCAGCAGATAGAACTGGCCCTGCAGTCGGCCTATGGTTCGCGCGAGGTTTCGACAATTTATGCGCCTACGGATGACTATTCGGTCTTTGTGGAATTGCAAAAGCCCTTCCAGAAAGATCGCTCGGCCCTTTCGCGGCTCTATGTGCGCTCCAAGGGCGGCGATCTTGTACCGCTGAATACCCTGGCCCAGTTTTCCACCGGGGTTGGCCCCATCGCGGTTAACCACAACGGGCAGTTCCCCTCCGTGACCATCTCGTACAACCTGCGCCCCGGTATTTCGCTCAGTCAGGGTGTGGGCGCGGTGGAGGCGGCGGCGCGCCCGCTGCTGCCCGATACGGTGACCGCAGAATCGCAGGGCACTGCGCAGGCCTTCCAGAGTTCGCTCAAAGGTATGGGCTGGCTGCTTGTGCTGGCCATTGTGGTCATTTATCTTGTGTTGGGCATTTTGTACGAGAGCTTCATCCACCCGTTCACCATTCTTTCCGGCTTGCCATCGGCGGGTTTTGGCGCGCTGGCGACCCTGTGGCTGTTCGGCATGGAGCTTGATCTGTATGGTTTTGTGGGCATCATCATGCTGCTTGGCATCGTAAAGAAAAACGCCATCATGATGCTCGATTTCGCACTGGAAGCGCAGAAGAAGGATCCGTCCCTTGACCCGCTGGCGGCCATTACCCAGGGCTGTCATGTGCGCTTTCGGCCTATCATGATGACCACCGTGGCCGCGCTCATGGGCGCGCTGCCCATTGCCGTGGGCATTGGCGCAGGGGCAGATGCCCGCCGCGCGCTTGGTCTGGCTGTGGTGGGCGGGCTGTGCTTTTCGCAACTGGTCACGCTCTACATCACGCCAGTGTACTACTACTATATGGAAAAACTCTCCCGCAGGCTGGGACGCCTCTGGGGCGGGCGTTTCAAGCAGAACCGGCAGGAGCATGCGGAGAAAGGGCAAGCCTTTCCTCCTTCGCACTGATCCGGCCCTGGAGAACCTATGAGTATGCAGAATTCCTCTTTTTCACCCATGCCCGCCGATTCCGGCGGGGCGCCTGTTTGCAGGCGCTGCGGCACCTGCTGCCTGCTGGGCGGGCCGACCCTGATGCTGAGCGACGCCGCATTGCTGGTGTCCGGCACCTTGACCCTTGAAGCTCTGGTGTGCCTGCGCGCCGGGGAGTGGGCACGGGACGACGCGCGCAAGGCATTGCGGCCACTGGAAGGGGAACGTATCAAGATTGCCGGGCCCGGCGGCAGGGTGCACCCCTGGCGCTGCCGCTATTATCGTGAAAGCGCGGGCTGCGGCATCTATGAACAGCGTCCTGCGCAATGCACGGCCCTGTTCTGCATGGACACCGGGCCGCTGGAAATGCTGCTTGCCAAGGCCTCGCACCTTGGGCGCTATGCGGCTCTGAACGCGCTGGCCAACGGGATCCCCGGATTTTCCACCCTGAGTGCTGCCAGCAGGGCATTGCTGCCTGACCTTGTGAGTGCGCATGAAGAGCAGGTTTCTGTGCGGGCGGTGCTTGAACTGGCCGACAGGCTGGGATTTTTTCCGCAGCAGGCGCAAGGCCTGACGGTGGAGCGTTGTGCGGAGCAAGGCCCGCTGGAGGGCAGCGAACGGGAAGCCGCCGTGGCGGAACTGGGCGAAGCCGCCCGCTTGGACGCCGCTTTTCGCGACCTTTGCGTGGAGCGCGCAGGCGTACCCCGCGCCATGTTACCCTTTTTGTTCGGTAGGTCGGTCAAGGATCTGCTGGCAGAGGTAGGCCTCAAGCCTGTTTCGGGCGGTTAGCCCCGCGCGGGCGAGTTGCCTCTGCGTGGCGGCCCTGCCCCTTTTGCGGGCAGAAAGGCGCTGGGCGTTTGCCCCCGCCTGCGGTTGACAGAACAGGCCTCCGTACCTAACCTTTGATGAAAGTAAAAAAATCACGCCCCCCGGCGGGCAATGAAGGAAGCAACATGCCATTGTGCAGCATTGAAGAGGCCATTGCCGACATCCGGCAGGGCAAAATGATTATTCTGGTAGATGACGAAGGCCGCGAAAACGAAGGCGACCTCACCATGGCCGCCGAGCATGTGACTTCGGAAGCCATCAATTTTATGGCCAAGTTCGGCAGGGGGCTCATCTGCCTGCCTATGGCTCCCGAAATCATTGACCGCTTGCAATTGCCCCTGATGACCCAGCGCAACGGCTCGCGCTTTGGCACCAACTTCACCATTTCCATTGAAGCCCGCGAGGGCGTGACCACGGGCATTTCCGCCGCCGACCGCGCCACGACCATTCTGGCTGCCGTGGCAGACAATGTGCGGCCTGACGACATCGTCACCCCTGGCCACATCTTCCCCCTGCGGGCCAAGGCTGGCGGCGTGCTTTCGCGCGCCGGGCAGACCGAAGGCGGCGTTGACCTTTCCCGTCTGGCCGGGCTCAAGCCTGCGTCTGTCATCTGCGAAATCATGCGCGACGACGGCACCATGGCACGTATGCCCGACCTTGAAATTTTTGCCGAAGAGCATGGCCTCAAGATCGCCGCGGTCAAGGATCTCATCCGTTACCGCCTTGACCGGGGTCAGGTTTCCGTGCGCCGCGTGGCGCAGGCCCACCTGCCCACGCGTTTTGGCGAATTCTCGGTCATTGCCTATGAAAGCGAAAATGAACCCGGCACGCATCTGGCTCTTGTGAAGGGCGACCTTTCCACGCCGGAGCCGGTGCTGACGCGCATCCACAGCGAATGCCTCACGGGCGATGCCCTGGGTTCACTGCGTTGCGATTGCGGCGGCCAGTTGGGCGCTGCCCTGCGCCAGATTGAAAAAGAAGGACGCGGCGCGCTGCTCTACATGCGTCAGGAAGGGCGCGGCATCGGCCTCGCCAACAAGATCAAGGCCTACGCCTTGCAGGATGAAGGCTACGACACGGTCGAAGCCAACCGCAAGCTGGGCTTCCCCCCGGATTTGCGCGACTACGGCACTGGCGCGCAGATGCTGGTTGACCTGGGCATCCACAAGATCCGTCTGCTGACCAATAACCCCAAAAAGATTGTGGGGCTTTCCGGTTACGGCATCGAGATCGTGGAGCGGGTATCCATTGAAATGGAAGCCTGCCCGGAGAATGAAAACTATCTGCGTACCAAGAAGGAAAAGATGGCGCACATGCTTTCATGCTCGTGCCTCCATTAGATATGTCGCGCCGCCCCTTGGGGCGGCGCTTGTCTTTTTGCAGGGATTGAAGCCACAGGCGCGCCGTTGAGCCGCCGTTCTTGAATAGTTGCAAAACAGGGAGCGACGCTATGGGCTTGGGTGAAATGCTGAAAACCCAGTTGGGTTTGCTGTGGAAGTTTCTTGGATTTTTTCAGCCCCCGGTGCTGCGTTTTTTGCACGCGCTGGTGGTCTGCCTGATAATGGTGCAGGTGCTGACGCAACTTTTTGGCCTTGGCACTGTCCACATGATTCTGGGCCTTGTGTTGTGCGTGCTGGGATTTGGGCTTGTGGCATGTGGGCTTGGCATGCGGGGGCCGCGCCACTACTTTCCCTATCTGTGGGGTGACATGGATCAGCTTGGCAGGGACGTTGCGGCCATACGCAGCGGCAAGCTGATTATCACGCCGCGCCCCAAGGGGCTTGCCTGTGTTGTGCAGGGGCTTGGCATGGGTGCCTTGAGCATGGCCCTGCTCACTGGTCTGTGGTGGTTCCGCTCATGGCAGATGGGTGATGTGTCGCACACTGCGGCAAGCCTGCACAGCATCTTTGTATGGCTTTTGATGGCCTATGCCGTTGGGCATGGTGGCATGGCGCTGGGGCATTTTTTCTTTTGGAAGCAGGCCGCGGCAAAAAAGCCTCAGGCAAGCTAGCAAAATCTGTCCGTTCGGGCATATCCGCTGGTATCTGCCGTTGACGGCAGCTATTGGCAGCGGTAATTTTTTTGTGGCGGCGCGCGCTGCGCCGCCACATCCTCACAATCGCCTGATTCCGGCATGTCTGCCTGGCAATGGGCCGTCCTTTTCACGTCTCCTCTCTGGTTGAGTTTTGCGATCCGTTGGGAGAACACGGAATATCTTTTTTCATGACAGCCGCAGAATTTTTTTTATGTTTTCCTTCCCGCCAGACGGCAGGGAACTTTGTGCGCACTGCGTCTTCACAATACCGCGTATAAGGCTTAACTGTTTAAAACGATTTGAATTGCAATGATGCAGATCGCATTGCCCCGGCATGGGTGCAACGACAGTAGGCAAGCTTTTTTGCGAGAATGTCAGACTGTGATACCAAAGTTTTTTGGCTCGTGCCCTTTGCAAACTTGTCAAACAACGCTATACGACTTCATTCTCGTAAAAAAGTTGACCGACTGTTCAAACAACCGTATGGGAATCCAAATCTGTCAGGCCCGCGCAAGGGGCGCGAGGTCTGTGCCTTACCATAAAGACGTTCATGACGGACTTTTAAGGAGGCCTTATGGCAAGCCAGGCGTTGATTAAGGATTTTGAAGACATGATCGGCAAGGAAAACGTGTTCAGTTCCGAAGCCGACCGCATGAGCTATTCGTATGATTCTGCGGTGCTGCCGCCAGTCATGCCTTCTTTGGTGGTGCGCCCCACTACCAAGGAGCAGCTCGGCCAGTGTGTGAAAAAACTGTATGACAACGGTATCCCCATGACCGTGCGCGGCGCGGGAACCAACCTTTCCGGCGGCACCATCCCGGACAAGTCCGAGACTGTGGTTATTCTGACCACCGGCCTTAACCGCATCATTGAAATCAATTCTGACGACCTCTACGCTGTGGTGGAACCGGGCGTCATTACTGCTGAATTTGCGGCTACCGTTGCCAAGAAAAATCTTTTCTACCCCCCCGATCCGGGTTCCCAGGCAGTGTCCACCCTTGCGGGCAACATTGCTGAAAACGCTGGCGGCCTGCGCGGCCTCAAGTACGGTGTTACCAAGGATTACCTCATGGGCATCGAATTTTTCGACGCCACGGGCGAAGTGGTCAAATCCGGTTCGCGCACGGTCAAGTGCGTTACCGGTTACAACCTCGCCGGCATGATGGTGCAGTCTGAAGGCACGCTGGGCATTATTTCTGAAGCCATTCTCAAGCTCGTGCCGCCGCCCAAGGCCTCCAAGGCCCTGATGGCAGTGTTCTCTGACGTGCAGGACGCCGCCGACGCCGTGGCTGGCATCATTGCCGCCCACGTTGTGCCCTGTACTCTCGAATTCCTCGACAATAACACCATCGTGCGTGTTGACGACTTCACCAAGGCTGGTCTGCCGCGCGAAGCGGGCGCCATCCTGCTCATCGAAGTGGACGGCCACCCCGCCCAGGTTGCTGACGATGCCGAAGCCGTTGAAAAGGTGCTGAAGGCCAATCACGCCACCGCGGTGCACGTGCCCAAGGACGCCGCCGAAAAGTTCAAGCTGTGGGAAGCCCGCCGCATGGCCCTGCCCGTGCTGGCCCGCGCCCGTCCCACCACCGTGCTTGAAGACGCCACCGTGCCGCGTTCGCAGATCCCTGCCATGGTCAAGGCCGTCAACGACATCGCAGCCAAGTATCGCCTTGAAGTGGGCACCTTTGGTCACGCTGGCGATGGCAACCTGCACCCCACATTCTTGTGCGACAAGCGCGACGCCGACGAATTCAAGCGCGTGGAAGAAGCCATCGACGAAATGTTCGATACGGCTATCAAGCTGAAGGGTACGCTCTCCGGCGAACACGGCATCGGCACCGCCAAGTCCAAGTGGATGGAAAAGGAAACCTCACGCGGCACCATTCTGTTCTCGCAGCGGCTGCGCCGGGCTCTTGACCCCAAGGGACTGCTTAACTCCACCAAGCTGGTGGGCATCTAGGCAGTTCGCTCCGGCATTGCAGAGGCGGGGTCTTTTGGCCCCCGTCTTTTCCGGGGGCTGCCCGCCCAGTGCGGGCGCTACCGGGCAAGAGCTAAAATTCAACCGCTCCAGGAGCGTTTCATGAGTACTATGCACGAACTGGCCCAGCGCCTTATGGCCCTGGACGACAGGATCACTGCCTGCATGAAATGCGGCATGTGCCAGGCCGTGTGCCCCATGTTCGGCGCCACCGGTATGGAAGCTGACGTGGCTCGCGGCAAGCTGGCCCTTATTGACAACCTGGCCCATGAGATGATTCAGGACCCTGCGGCTGTGGCCGAAAAACTGGGCCGCTGCCTTTTGTGCGGTTCCTGTCAGGCGTCCTGCCCGCCCGGCGTCCAGATTATGGACGTCTTCATGGAAGCCCGTGAAATCGTAAACGAGTTCATCGGCCTGCACCCGGTCAAGAAGATGATCTTCCGTTCGCTTCTGACCAAGCCTGGCCTCTTCAACTTCGCCATGCGCGTTGGCGCGCCCATGCAGGGCCTGATCTTTGGCTCGAGCAACGACGCGCAGGGTACCGTGTGTGCGCCTCTGCTCAACTTCATGCTGGGCGACCGCCACATCCACCCCCTGGCAAAAACGCCTCTGCACGCCCGCTACGGCGCGCTTGACGAGCCTCGCCGCGCTGGCGGGCTCAAGGTGGCGTTCTTCCCCGGTTGCGTGGGCGACAAAATGTACACAGATATGGCAGAAGCCTGCCTGAAGGTGCTGCGTTATCACAACGTGGCCGTGTTCATGCCCAAAAATCTCACCTGCTGTGGTATTCCGGCGCTTTCGTCCGGTGATGCCAAGGGCATGGTGGAGCAGATGCGCGTGAACGTCGAAGCCCTCAAAAACGGCGACTTCGACTATATCCTCAGCCCCTGCGGTTCCTGCACCTCCACGGTCAAGGAACTGTGGCCCCGCTACGCGCACCGTCTGGGTTCTGCCGAAAAGCACAAGATTGAAGAACTGGCCGCCAAGGCCATGGACATCAATGCCTTCCTGGTGGATGTGCTCAAGGTGCAGCCCGCCGAGCAGGCTCTGGAAAACGCCGTCAGCGTGACCTACCACGATTCTTGCCACCTCAAGAAGTCGCTTGGCGTTGTCAGCCAGCCCCGTTCCGTTGTTGCGGCCAACCCGGCCTACAAGATTACGGAGATGGCCGAAGCTGACCGCTGCTGTGGCTGCGGCGGGTCGTTCAACCTCTTCCACTACGACTATTCGCGCAAGATCGGCCAGCGCAAGCGCAACAATGTGGTGGCTTCCGGAGCCAAGATTGTGGCCGCCGGCTGCCCTGCCTGCATGATGCAGCTTGAGGACGTGCTCTCGCACAACCATGACTCCGTGCGCGTCAAGCACACTGTGGAGTTGTACGCTGAAAGCCTGAAGTAACATGTGAGCGCGGCGGGGGACTGTGGTTCCTCCGCCGCGTTTATCAACCCGGCGGTTATTCTGCCAGAATGCCCATCTGAAGAAGAGCCGTGGGGGTTTGTTTCGGAAGCTATGGGCGTGTTACGCCGTTCGCAGGAATATGAGCGCAAACAATGGCAGCGGGTGAATCCGGCCCTCTGCACACTACTTTTCGCGGCGAAGCTGCATGGTTCAAGAACCCGGCGTGTTTTGAAAAAGGAGTTGTTTATGACACATCAGGAATTGGTAGAAGCCTTTTCCGCCAAGGCTGCGGCTGTTAACGCCGTAGTGCAGGAAGTGCCCAACATGGCAGCCGCCTTGCAGTATGTTGTGGACGTTTGCGCCAACAAGGCTCCCGCAGAGCTTTTGGCTGACGAACCCGGCACGGAACAAGGCCCCCTTGGCCCCAATAAGGTTCCCACGCGCGTGCAGCGTGTGGTGGCAGCGCCGCAGCTTGGCGACGCCGACTTTGCCGCGCTGGCAGCTGCCTGTGAAGAAAAAGGTTTTCTGTGCATTCGTGAAGGGCTGCGCAACTATCTTGCCGGTATTGACGTGGGCGTTTCCACTGCCGAGCTTGGCGTTGCCGCCAGCGGCACCTGCCTGCTCAATACCGACAGCGAAGACGTGCGCCTTACGGGCATGATCTCGGAAGTTTCCGTGCTAATGCTGCGCAAGTCCACCATCTATCCCGATCTGCCCTCCATAGCCCAGTTGCTGCGCGAGCGCATGAACGAAGGTACTGCCACGTACACCACCCTGGTGACTGGCCCCAGCCGTACCGCCGACATTGAACGCGTGGCTGCCGTGGGCGTGCATGGGCCGCTGGAACTGCATATCATTCTGCTGGAGGACTAACCCATGCATGACGCCCTCAAGAGCTCATCGGGATATCATAAGGAACTGGACGAAGCCCTGAACGACGAATTTCTGCGTCGCACGCTTGATACCTTTGCCGTGGCCTACCGCGCCAACCGCGAAGCCGTGTTCAAGGAAGTGGACGAGAAAGCGCTGATCAAGCAGATCGCCGACGCCAAGGACTACGCCTGTCAGCACATGGACGAACTGTACGCTCAGTTCAAGGCCGAAGCTGAAAAGCGCGGCGTGCACGTGCACCGTGCCGCCACCGCTGCCGAAGCCAACGACATGATCGTTCGTATCGCCAAAGAAAACAAAGTGAAGAAGGTGGTCAAGTCCAAGTCCATGACCGCCGAAGAAATCGGCCTGAACACCGCGCTGGAAGGCAATGGCCTGATCGTGGACGAAACCGACCTTGGCGAATGGATCATCCAGCTGCGCCACGAAGGTCCTTCGCACATGGTTATGCCCGCCATCCACCTTTCGCGTTATCAGGTGGCGGACGACTTCACCAAGGCCACCGGCGTCAAGCAGGATTCTGACGTGCAGCGTCTGGTCAAGGTGGCCCGCGTGCAGTTGCGCCGCAAGTTCATCGCCGCCGACATGGGCGTGAGCGGCTGTAACTTTGCCGTGGCCGAAAACGGCGCGATCTCCACCGTGACCAACGAAGGCAACGCCCGCATGGTTACGACCCTCCCGCGTGTGCACGTTGCCATTGCTGGTCTGGACAAGCTCGTTGCCAAGCTGGACGATGCCCTGGTGGCCCTTCAGGTGCTGCCCCGCAACGCCACCGCCCAGCGCCTTACCTCCTATGTTACCTGGATGTGCGGCGCAGGCCCCTGCGCAGCCAATGCCGATGATAAAAAGATCCTGCACGTTATCTTCCTCGATAACGGCCGTACCGAAATCGCCAAGGATCCCCTGTTCTCGCAGGTGTTCCGCTGCGTGCGCTGCGGCGCTTGCGCCAACGTCTGCCCCGTGTACCGCCTCGTGGGCGGCCACAAGATGGGCTACATCTATATTGGCGCCATCGGCCTGATCCTTACCTACTTCTTCCACGGCAAGGATCGTGCGCGGATTCTCAGCCAGAACTGCATGGGTTGCGAATCGTGCGCCAATGTGTGCGCTGGCGGCATCGACCTGCCGCGTCTTATCCGCGAAGTGCGCTCGCGCCTCAACGTGGAACAGGGCGCGCCCATCGAAGCCAACCTGCTTTCCGCTGTGATGAAGAACCGCAAGCTGTTCCACAAGCTGCTCAAGTTCGCCAGCTTCGCCCAGAAGCCCTTCACTCGTGGGGCGCAGTTCCAGCGCCATCTGCCTGCCGTCTTCCTTGGCAAGCACAACTTCAAGGCTCTGCCCGCCATTGCCAACAAGTCCTTCCGCGACCGTTGGCCCGAACTGGCCCCCAAGGTGCAGAACCCCACCTATCGTGTGGCTATCTTCGCTGGCTGCGCCCAGGACTTCATCTACCCCGAAGAACTGGAAGCCTGCGTGAAGATTCTGGCCGCCAAGAACGTGGCCGTGGACTTCCCCATGGAACAGTCCTGCTGCGGCTTGCCCCTCGAAATGATGGGCCAGCGCAAAACCTCCATGGATGTGGCCAAGCAGAACATTGCGGCCTTCCGTGGCGGCAACTACGACTACATCATCACGCTGTGCGCCAGCTGCGCCGGTCATCTTACGCACCACTATCCTGAAATTCTCGACAATGATTTCTCGACTGTGGAAGCTCAGGCCTTTGCGGCCAAGATCATCGACTTCAGCTCCTTCGTGCATGACGTGCTGGGCCTCAAGGCCGAGGACTTCAACAAGTCTGCGCAGAAGGTCACCTACCACGCCGCTTGCCATCTGTGCCGTGGCCTGGGCGTCAAAAAGGCCCCTCGCGACCTTATTGGCGATGCGGCTGAATACGTGCCTTGCGAGGAAGAAGAAGTGTGCTGCGGCTTTGGCGGCAGCTACTCTGTGAAGTTCCCCGAAATCTCCGCCCAGCTGCTGGACAAGAAGATCGCCAACATGAAGGCCACTGGCGCTGACCGCCTGGTGGTGGACTGCCCCGGCTGCGTCATGCAGATCCGTGGTGGTGCTGAAAAGCAGGGCCTCAAGATCAAGGTCGATCATATTGCCGAGCTTCTGGCTGAAAACCTGAAAAAGTAATCCAACGAAACATCTTCCTGCGGATTGAAAGCCAAGGCTCTTCATCCGCAGGAAAGTTGAGGGAAGGTGCGGTTCTCCACTGTGGGGAGGGCCGCACCTATATCTTTTTCAAATTTCCGTGTTGAGCTGCTTGGGAAGATGAGGTTCTGCGCGCCGTACGTTTTGGCCTTTCACGCCCTGCGGCGCCAGCGTGGGCATTATCTGCACCGTGCTGTGATGCTTAATCCTGGCGTGTTCTAGAATGCTGGCGGCAGAGTCGTAGCTCATATGTTGCAAAGGCCGCTCAGCAGTGCTGGGCGGCCTTTGCGCATAGATCGGGCTGGCGGTCTGGTGGATTGTCTGGATAACCCTTTGTAGAATCCTGTTCTTCTAATGACTGCGTTGTTTACCTGGGAGTTGCTTCCAGTACCAGTTGCTCACAAGCGTATTGTCACGTGACGCCCACTCTCCGCATGATTCAAAATAGTCCAGCACGCTCTGTTCCTTGGGGCTGAGTTCAAGCCCGGAGCGTGCCATCTGGCGCATGCGGATAAAGATCACCAGACATTCAAAAAGCGAAAACAGATCGTCAGTCTCCAGGGCATCCTGGTTCAGGTATTTTGTAAATTCCTGATAAAAGGGGTTGTGCTCGTCAACTATGGCATCATAATCCGTGCTGAATTCCTTGAGTGACATAATGCCTGAAAGAAAGTGTTTTTCGAAGGGGCACTCATGACCCTGTCCTGCTTTGGCACAGAGGCGCTGCATAAGTTCTAAATGATCTGAAAGCGGCATAGCTTGGCTCCTGAGACAAAATGTTCTGCTTGGAGATAGCTTATCTTCTATAAACATTCAAATTAAGCAGGCGAAAAAAAGCCCGCTCTTGTTCCGGGCAGGCTGTGATTATAAGCAGTGTTAAAAGGCCGAGTTTGAAACTAAAATTATTTAAGCAGTCTACTTATTATGCTCTTTGAACTGTAAAAAAGTTTTTTTGATTTTTTTGCTAAAAGTAAAGGTTGCTTTTTGCAATTAGGCTAGCGCTGGTTGCGCCGTGGTTGCAGATACTGCGGCTGAAAAAGTAGGCGGTACTGCTTCACTGTGGACAGCCGCTGAGGGGCTGTTACTTCGCCTTCGATAGACAGCGCCTTGTCGGAAAGCCCGAAGGGTTGAAGCTGTCCGGGCGGAACATCCATGTGCGAGAGTCTCTCGCCGCTGACATTGAACACCGGAAGGCTGCTTGAAGAAGAACCAGCCATAAGAACAGCGGTGGCATTGGCCGAAGGCGAGACGTTTTTTCCAGCGGCCGAGCGCTGTGAGGTGGCGTTGAGCAGGCTTGGCATGGAGACTTCGGCCCTACGCAGCACATCAATAAAGTCGTTGCCGGTGCGCCCAACAAAGGTCACAAGCGAAGAGCCGTCGCCGTACACAAGCAGGCTGACGGGCATGGTGCCGCCGTGTATGCCAAAGTAGGCAGGGCGCGCGCCAGCTGGCATGACCACCCAGCCTTGTTGTTCTGGCAAACCCTGGCTGTCTGTGCTCCAGGCGGTTGCGGGGATAAGGGCAGTCAGTAAAAAACAGAACAAATAAAGTGTGTTCCGCATATTATCCTGTTCCGGATAGGGAAATTTGCATGTTACGGTATGATTCTACCGCCATGTCACACCCTTTAGTGAGGCGCGCGGCAATTGTCAAGGAGACTGTGAAGGCGCATGTAATATGCCTTTACAAGCCTACCCGGGGCGGCGCTTTTTGGATTTTGGCGCAGGCTGCGTAGTTGGCTCTGGCGCTGCCTTTTGCGGCTGCGGCGTAAGGTCGGGCGGCGGTGGAATCTGGGGCAGATTCTGGGCATTGCCAAGGTAGTGCAGAAAAAAATCACCCAGGGATTCCGTCATGCGTCTGTGGATTGCCCCGCGTGTTTCTTCCGTGACCGAGCGGCACAGTTCAGGCAACTCCATGGCCAGAGATTCGGGGCATGGAGCCATGAGCGCGCCCGTGTCGGCCTGCGGCAGGCTCAGCCAGCGAGGTTTTTTATCCATAAGTTCAAATATGCGCCGCGCATGCAGGGCTGGGTTGTTCAGGCTGTCATTGGGCGCGGCCATAATCAACAGCGGCGGGTAGAACCAGTGGAACGACTGGCGCGAAAACAGCATGCCAAAACCGGGCGCCACCGCCGCGATGGCGTGAATGCGCGTGTCGGCGAGGCTGCGTGTGAGCGGCAGGTTTTTGCACAGCGATTCCATGCGTTCGCGAGCCCAGGTATTGCAATACATGTCGTTTGGAGCAGTGCGCGAGCAATAGCTGGCCCAGCCCTCGCAGTCGGGCAGTGCACCGCCCAGCAGCAGAGCCGCCGCGCCGCCAACGCCAAAGCCGATTACTCCGATGCGCGAAGCGTCAATACTGGGCTCCACTTCGGGATCATGCAGGAGCAGGTCAATGCTGCCAGAAAGTTCGTGCGCACGGTTTTCAAGCTGCTGCCAGGTCAACAGGTTGTCCATGTTGTCCATGTTGTCGCCAGGGTGATTGGGGGCAGCCACCACAAATCCCAGCGATGCCAGCCAGGCGGCGGTATCATGGTAGGAAAAACGCGTTCCTGCGGTATCGTGCGAGAGCAGAAGCAGGGGAAAACGCCCGTCCACAGCCTTGCCTGCGCGGGAGGCGGAAATCTCCCACGGAGCATAGTTGAGATCACGCGGCGGGCGGGATGATGGATACCACACATTCACATCCAGGCGCAGGCCTGTTTCCGGCGACCACTGTCCAAGCGTTCTGAAGCCGACCATATAGGTGTCGGCAGCATTGGCGGCAGGAGCGAACAGGAGCAGGGCAAGGACAGCTATGGTGGTGAGTACGCGCATGGCTGTGTTGTGCCACAAGCGGCCTTGGGGTACAAGAGCAGACCGAAGGCGCGGCAATGCGCCCGATGAGGGAGATCAGCCTTTATGGAACTACTGAGCAGCTTTGTCAGTTTTATTCTGCACATAGACGTGCATTTGTTTGAGCTTGCCGATCAGTACGGGCTGTGGCTTTACGCCATACTGTTCGTCATTGTTTTTTGCGAAACAGGCCTTGTGGTAACCCCCTTCCTGCCAGGCGATTCCCTGCTGTTTGCCTCCGGTGTGGTGGCCGGGGCCGGGCTGTTGGGCTATGGCGAAGTGATGGGCGTACTGCTGGCGGCGGGCATACTGGGCGATGCGGTGAATTATTTGATAGGGCGGCATGTGGGCCCGGCCATCTTTTCGCGCGAGAACCGCCTTATCAAAAAGTCCCACCTGCTCAAGGCGCACGACTTTTACGAGAGGCACGGCGGCAAGGCTATTGTGCTGGCCCGCTTTGTGCCCATTGTCCGTACCTTTGCGCCCTTTGTGGCGGGCATTGCCCTGATGCATCCGCCCACGTTTTTTCTGTTCAACATCACGGGCTGCGTACTCTGGGTGGGCGGGCTGGTTTCCGCCGGGTACTTCCTCGGTAACCTGGAATGGGCGCGGCAGAACTTCAGCCTGATTGTTTACGGCATCATCATTGTTTCCGTGCTACCCGTTGTTATTGAAGTAGCGCGCTCCAAGTTTGGGAAGGGCAAGGATTAGGCCCTACAGCACCACACGCAGGCGTCCGCCTTCCATATGCGCCTCCCTGTTGATGCACAGGGGGGCGTCTTCATTATGGTGGGAGACAAAAATCATCTGGATGCCCTGCAAGGCAAGCTGATCCAGCAAATGCAGGTACTGGGCGCGGCTTGGCGCATCCAGGCCGGAGCAGGGTTCATCCAGCAGCAGGATATCCGGCCCGCCCACCAAAGCGCGCGCCAGGAACAGGCGGCGCAACTGACCCGTGGACAGATGGCGGATGGATTGCCGCCCAAGCTGCTTCAACCCCGCGGCGCTTTCATTGGGGAACATCTGGGCCATGTGGCTTGCGGCCTCGGCCCGCTCGGCATCAGAAAAACGGCGGTATACGCCTATGCTGTTGTCAAAACCCGTGCAGACCATATCAAGCGCATTGAGGGAATAGCCGTACAGAGCCTGCGAAAGATCTGACACAAGGCGCACGCCTTTGCGCAGGGCTTCAAGGGTATCTACCTGCCCACCCTGACCGGGCAGCCAGCGGTCAAATCTGCCCCCGGCGGCAACAAATTCATCCCCAGCCAGCAGGCGCAGCAAGGTGGATTTGCCCGAGCCGTTGGCCCCGGTGATGCGCCAGTTTTCGCCCTGATGCATGCACCAGCTGATGTTGTGCAGCACTTCCTGCCGATCAATGAATACGGTGACGTTATCCAGATCAAGCATGGCGTGCCCGCCGTTGAGCACGTGCTCCGCAACGCCAGAGGCATTGTCGTTCTGCTGCATCTTCGGCGCTTCTTCGCTGGCCTCAGACGCAGGCGGCGCTGTGAGCAGACGGCCATTACGCACATAACGGCGGCCAGCGCACCAGTCGGGAATATTGGCGGCGCGGTGCGCCGTCATCACAACCGTGCAGCGGCTGGCGTACTCACCGAGGGTCTCAAAGAAAAGCTGGCGATAACGTTCGTCAAGGCCTTCATCGCACTCGTCAAGCAGCAGCAGAGTGGGGGCGCGCAGCAGGGCGCGTCCGAGCAACAAAAGGCGCAGCTGCCCCTGCGAAAATGTGGGTACAGTGCGTTCAAGCAGGCCTTCGGCGTCAAGGCGCGCGGCCATGTCTTCCACAGCCTGCCGCCTGTAAGCCGTGCTGTCGGCATAGACCAGGGGGGTATCTTCAAAGCCTGTGAGCAGCAGGTCGCGGCCTGTGAGATCCCAGGCCTGCCGCTGATAGTTTTCCTGCTGCGCAGGAGAGACAAGGCTTGTCATGCCCCTGCCCGCCAGTGGGGAGTCTTCCGGGCCGTCAGGCCCGTGCCACTGGATGCGCCCTTGGGCGGGCCACAGCTCGCCGCGCATGAGCCGCAGCAGGGTGGACTTGCCCGAGCCATTGGGGCCAATGAGTGCGCAGTGCTCGCCGCGCCGCACCTGCCAGTTGATGTTGTGCAGCACATGCTTCTGGCTGGCGTCACCGGGCAGGAAAAGACTTACGTCATCAATGGATACAATAAGTTCGGACATACGTGATCCGTGGTGTCAAAGGCATGCGCCGTTTTACAGGGGCAGCACAATCCGCTGGCCCCGATTAAAAATGGTGTACTCGGCAAAGCCGAAGGCGCGCGCGTAGGAGGCCAGCCGGGCAAAGCCGTAGCCCACGTCATCGGTGCCGTGCGCATCTGAGGCAAAACTCACGGGCAGGCCCATTTGCGCGGCCATAAGCATGATGGGCGGCGCGGGGTAAATTTCGCGGCAGGCCTTGCGCAGACCAGCGGAAGATATCTCCATGCTCATGCCCATGCGTTGCAGGGCCGCAAGGCCGCGCTGCACCAGCGCCATGCTTTCCGGCTTTGCCAGCCAGATGTGAAACTGCTCCACAGAGAAAATCTTGATGAGGTCAGGGTGCGCTGCAATGTTGAAGAGGCCGGATAGGATCATGCGTTCCCAGGCTTCAAAATAGGCCTGGTACTGCTTGTCGCATTCTTCCTGCGAAAAGGCTTTCCACGGCTCAGCGCCATCGTCAAAGCCCCAGTGACCGATAAAATGCACGCTCCCCAGCAGGTAATCAAAGTCAAAGGCGGCGCAGGAGGCGCGGGTGTAGTCCTCCTGCCCTTCAAGCCAGTCCATCTCCATGCCGAACAAAACGTGGCAGGGGCCATTGGGGTTGGCGGCCTTGAGGGCGCAAACCTCGCGCACGTAGTCCGGCAGATGGCGGGTCAGTTGCTCGCGGTATTCGTGGGTGTAGTCAAATCCCACGGGCCGGGGCGAGTGCTCGGTAAAGCCCATGTATTCAAGCCCCTTGGCCTGGGCGGCAGCGTACATTTCTGCCGGAGTGTTGCCGCCGTGAGAATACTTGGTGTGCGTGTGCAGGTCTGCGAGAATCATGCTGATCTTCCTGAATATGCCCGGGCCGCGCCTTTGGCCCGCCGGAGAATGACATTCCGGCCCCTGAAAGGGGATGTTGCCGATATAAAAGGGCCTGCCGTGGCGGCGCAGGGGGCGGCAGGTCTGGTGCTGGTGTGAACTCTGGTTTGAGTATGACCGCGAACTGCAGGTCTGGCAAGCGGGGGGCCAAGGGGCAGGCGGAATTGCGGTCTTTTTTGGGGATGGGCCATGAAAAAAGGGAGCCTCCAGCGGAGACCCCCTTTCATCAGATGCCGGGCTGCAATCAGCCTGCGATTCTTTTGACTATTTCCTGTCCGGCCTTGCGCCCCGCGCCCATGGCCAGAATGACCGTGGCTGCGCCGGTGACGATGTCGCCGCCCGCAAAGACGTTGGGAATGGAGGTTTCGCCAGTGGCCTCATCGGCCTCGATGTAGCCCCACTTGTTCAGCTTGAGCTCAGGGGTAGCCTCGAGGAGGATGGGGTTGGAACGGGTGCCCAGAGCCACAATGGCAAGGTCGGTGGGCAGGTCGTATTCCGAGCCTTCCACCGGCACAGGCCTGCGGCGGCCAGAAGCATCGGGCTCGCCCAGTTCCATACGCTGCAGGGTTACGGACTGAAGGCGCATTTCCGCATCGCCGTTGAAGCGCAGCGGAGCGGAAAGCATGGCAAACTGCACGCCTTCTTCCTCCGCATGCTCTAGTTCTTCCAGGCGGGCGGGCATTTCGGCCCTTGTGCGACGATAGACCACATGCACGCTTTCCGCGCCCATGCGCAGGGCTGTGCGCGCCGCGTCCATGGCCACGTTGCCCGCGCCGAACACGGTAACGTGCTTGCCGGGGTAGGCCGGAGTGTCCTGCGAGGGGAAGTTGTAGGCGCGGCCAAGGTTGACGCGGGTGAGGTATTCGTTAGCGGAGAACACGCCCACCAGATTTTCGCCGGGAACGCCCAAAAAGACGGGCAGACCAGCGCCAACGCCAATGAAAATGGCGTCGTATTCCTTGCGCAGGTCGTCAATATCAATGGTACGGCCACCCACGGAATTGAGGTGAAAGTCCACACCGGCCTGACGCAGGCCGTTGATTTCCGTGGCTACCACATTCTTGGGCAGACGGAAGGCGGGGATGCCGTAAATAAGCACGCCGCCGGGCTCGTGCAGGGCTTCAAACACATCGACCTTGATGCCTGAGGTGGCGCACACGCCAGCACAGGTCAGGGACGAAGGGCCGGAGCCGATGCAGGCCACCTTTTTTGCACCCAGGGGCAGGGCGCAGGCATTGGTGCCGGTCACCTGCTCACAGGCTGTAGTGGCGATATACGTGTCTGCCACAAAGCGCTCAAGGCGACCAATGGCCACGGGCTGACCCTTGGCCTTGAGTACGCACTTGCCTTCGCACTGGTGCTCCTGGGGGCACACGCGCCCGCACACGGCGGGGAGGCTGTTGGTGGTCTTGATGATGCGGTAGGCGGCGTCCATGTTGCCTTCGGCAACCTGATGGATAAAGTCGCGGATTGGCACTTCAACAGGGCAGCCCGAGACGCACAGGGGCTTTTTGCACTGAAGGCAGCGGCTGGCCTCGGTCTGAGCCATTTCCTTGGTGTAGCCAAGGGCGACTTCTTCAAAATTGGCGCGGCGCACTTTTGCGGGCTGGCAGGGCATGTCCACACGGGGAGCCACGGTCTTTTTGGGTTTGCTATTCTCCATGGCTGACTCTCCGGTATTCTTCAATGGAAATGGTTTCCTGCTCCCGGTAGGCGGCCAGGCGGCGGCGCAGTTCGGGAAAATCCACTTCGTGACCGTCAAATTCGGGGCCGTCCACACAGGCGAACTTGGTTTTGCCGCCTACGGTGACGCGGCAGGCGCCGCACATGCCGATGCCGTCAACCATGATGGGGTTGAGGCTGACCGTGGTCTTGACGCCAAAGGGGCGCGTGGTTTCCGCCACGGCGGCCATCATGGGCACGGGGCCGACCGCCACGACTTCAAATACGTCCTTGTCTTTTTCCAGCCGGTCGCGCAGAAGCTCGGTAACAAGGCCCTTGTGGCCGTAGCTGCCATCGTCCGTGGAAACAAGCAGTTCATCCACAAAGGATTTGAGCTCGTTTTCAAAGAGCAGCAGATCTTTGCTGCGAGCGCCGATAACGCCCACTACCTTGTTGCCGATGCGGGCATGGCCCTTGGCGATGTGGTGCATGGCGGCAATACCGGTGCCGCCGCCCACGCATACGACCGTACCGCGTTTTTCAATATGGGTGGGGTGGCCCAGGGGGCCGCAGACGTCAAGAATGGCATCTCCAACGCCGAGCGCTTCAAGCATGGCGGTACTCTTGCCCATAACCAGATACACTATGGTAATGGTGCCGTTTTCCCGGTCAGTATCTGCAATGGTCAGCGGAATGCGCTCGCCCTGTTCGCTCATGCGCAGCATGACGAAGTGGCCGGGGCGCGCTTTTTGCGCGATTTGCGGCGCGTGGAGCACCAGTTTGCTGGTTTTGCCCGGGATCAGGCTTTCCTTGTGCAATATAGGTGTTGGCATAGGTTCTCCTCGTCAGGCATCTGAGTTGCTGCATGGTAGCTGCGATCGAAATTACTTGCAAGTAACAGTTTTATCGTATCTCTTTTACATGACTGATATAATTTGTTCTCCGTTTTTACTTTGCGCTTGCGGGCATGCAATGGGCCTTTTTTTTAGACGTAGCCTAAAGATCTGGCCTAATGTTCCGATAAAAATCTTGACGAGTGGGGAAGGGGAGAAGGTACAAAACCAAACAAGGAGGCGGACAGGGCCAACCCCTTTGCAAGGAAGCAAGTGATCCATTCATGGAGGAATGGTCATGTCGCAACACATCGGTGACGTTTTCCAGTTGGGAGCCTCGCCGCCTGAATTGGCCGATGACCCATCACACAATCGTGATCTGAGGCTGGTTGAGCGGTATCTTGCAGTTCTGGAAGAAAACAAAAAGGCATGCCGCTCGGCTTTGACTGACGCGGATATGGCTTTGGACATGGCGGGTTTTGTGCGGCGGCAGCTGCGCAGACCTGCCCAGATGCCCAGGATGTCTCCGGCCTTGCTGGCCCTGGCTCTTGTGAGGCGCGTTCCTGACGCGCCCGAACAATAAACCGGACGGACTTCTACGTTGAATTCCGGCCCGGATGCAGAACGACCATGCGTTCTCAATGCATCATTAACGGGGCATTGCAGAACACAAACCACTAGCATCACTTTTCCGTGACATGATAGGGGGCATGGCAGTCCGCAATCCATGACGAATTCTCCACTCATAGAGAGGCGGGGGCGTGGGGCCTCTGCCTCTCGCGTTTTATGCGCCGCAAATATCTTCAGTCAGTGATGGCCCGCCTCTCGTGCTGTCGTGCAGCGGCAGCACCGAAAAGATTGAGCCGGTCGCGGCTTTTGCCGGGCCGATAGCGAAATCTTTTCGTGCCTTTAGCCGAGGTGACCCTCGGCGCATTGCGCCTGTAGCGGGGGCGTGGGGCCTCTGCCTCTCGCGTTTTATGCGCCGCAACTATCTTCAGTCAGCGATGGCCCGCCTCTCGTGCTGTCGTGCAGCGGCAGCACCGAAAAGTTTGAGCCGGTCGCGGCTTTGCCGCGCCGAGAGCGAATGCTTTTCGTGCCTTTAGCCGAGGTGACCCTCGGCGTATTGCGTTAGTAGCGGGGGCGTGGGGCCTCTGCCTCTCGCGTTTTATGCGCCGCAAATATCTTCAGTCAGTGATGGCCCGCCTCTCGTGCTGTCGTGCAGCGGCAGCACCGAAAAGATTGAGCCGGTCGCGGCTTTTGCCGGGCCGATAGCGAAATCTTTTCGTGCCTTTAGCCGAGGTGACCCTCGGCGCATTGCGTTAGTAGCGGGGGCGTGGGGCCTCTGCCTCTCGCGTTTTTATTGCGGCTTTCAGTGTCTGCCCCGCCAGAGAAAACGGCCCCTTCCGGGGCCGTTCTGATACGTCGGCAACCGCCCAGAGCGTTTGCTGCATGTGTGCTTGCTGCTAGGGATAGAATCCCGTGGGCTTTTCCGAGAGGTTGATGAGGATGTTTTTTTGCTGGGTGTAATGCTCAAGAATGATCTTGTGCGTTTCACGCCCGATGCCCGACTCCTTGTGCCCGCCAAAGGGCGCGCCCGCCGGAATGCTGTTGTAGGTATTCACCCACATGCGGCCTGTTTCAATGGCGCGGCTTATGCGCATGGCCCTGTTGATGTCGCGTGTCCATACCGCGCCGCCCAGACCGTAGGGGCTGTCGTTGGCCATGGCCACAACTTCCTCTTCTGTCCTGAACTTGATGATGACCGCCACGGGGCCGAAAATTTCGTCCTGCGCCACACGCATGTTGTTGGTGACGTTGCCGAGCAGCGTAGGACGCATGAAGCAGCCCTTGGCAAGCTCGCCATCCGTGATGCGCTCGCCGCCGCAGAGTACGGTGGCGCCCTCCGCCTTGGCCTGTTCAATGCAAAGCTGAATGGCCTTGAGGTGCGATTCGTAAATCTGCGAGCCCATCTGGGTTGCAGGATCCCACGGCAGGCCAACCTTGACGCGGTTGAAGCGTTCCACGGCTTCTGCCACAAACTGGTCGTAAATGTCCTCATGCACAAACACGCGCGACCCGGCGCAGCATACCTGCCCCTGGTTGAACAGAATGCCCATTTGCAGGCCGTCCATGGCCAGATCCCACTGACAATCGGGAAAATAGATGTTGGCCGATTTGCCGCCCAGCTCAAGGGTGGAGGGAATGAGGCGTTTTGCCGCTGCAAGGCCAACCTGACGGCCAACTTCGGTAGACCCAGTGAAGGCCAGCTTGCGGAAGCCAGGATGTTCGAGCATGAACTGGCCAGAGCGGGAGCCGCGCCCGGTGATGACGTTGAACACGCCCTTGGGCAGCACGTCTGCAATGAGCCGCGCCAGTTCCAGCACGGAAAGGGACGTGTGGTTGGAAGGCTTGAACACGGTGCAGCACCCGGCGGCAAGCACGGGGGCCAGCTTCCAGGCGGCCATGAGGAAGGGGAAGTTCCACGGCACAATCTGGCCCACAACGCCGATGGGCTCACGGAGCACCAGGGACATGGTGTTTTCGTCCAGCATGACGGCGGTGCCTTCATCGGCGCGCACCACCCCGGCAAAGTAGCGGAAGTGGTCGGCGGCAAAGGGAACGTCCACATTCATGGTTTCCCGGATGGGCTTGCCGTTGTCCAGAGTTTCCACCATGGCAAGGTGTTCTTTGTTGGCGTCAATAATGTCTGCAATTTTCAGCAGCATATTGGCCCGTTCAATGGGGTCGATCTTTTTCCAGCCGTCCCAGGCCTTGTTGGCAGCCGCCACAGCTGCGTCCACGTCTTCCTTGGTGGCTTCGGCGCATGTTGCCAGGCGCTCGCCATTGGCAGGGCAGAACGTTTCAAACGTGCCGCCGTCAGAGGCCTGTTTCCACTGGCCGTCGATGAATAGGGAGTACGAATCCTGAAGGTCCGGTTTGTTCATGAATCACTCCTTTTTTTAAAACCATGATTGTCTAAAAAGACAATAGGGGAGATATATGGATTGCAAATCCATATTGAATAGTAGATTTTTGTTCATATTGACATGATTTAATACATATTGTGAAAAAAAATACAATCTAAAATTATATTTATATAATCAGTCAACACTACAAAATCTGCTTGTTGCGTAGTAAATAAAGCAATGCAGGCTTATTTTGCAAATGTGTCACGCTATTATTGCGTAGCAGGATGGCTTGATCAAAAAAGATATGGGATTCAGGCAGGATGTGTGAAAGCACCCTGCCTGAATCCCATATTAATGGCGGTATGTCGGAATGAAATCAGCTTTTTGCTGTGCGGTAGCCGTGCGAAAAGTCGGCGGCATACAGGCGTGAGGGCGCGCCCTCGCGGCTCTCTGCGGGCAGCACAAGAAAGACTGTCTGCCGGGTGAGGTTGTGGCGGGTTATGCACTGGGCCAGTTCGCCCAGCGTTGTCCAGTGCAGCTGCTCCTCGGGCCAGCTGACCATATGGGCGCAAAAAATCTGTGTTTCGGGCGGCAGGCTGCGCGAGAGCTCGTCCTGAAGAGCCTGAGCCGATGCTGCGGAGAGGTACACGGCCATGGAGGCCCCATGCTGCGCCAGCAGATGCAGATGTTCGCGCGGCGGCACCGGGGTGCGCCCTTCAAGGCGGCTGATAATGAGGCTCTGGGTTACTTCCGGCACGGTAAAGGTAATGCCCGCCGCAGCCGCAGCCGCACAGGCGGCGGTA
The DNA here is from genome assembly GCF_902477725.1 of uncultured Desulfovibrio sp. Lineage (NCBI taxonomy): Bacteria > Pseudomonadati > Thermodesulfobacteriota > Desulfovibrionia > Desulfovibrionales > Desulfovibrionaceae > Desulfovibrio > uncultured Desulfovibrio sp. The sequence continues at coordinate 114,485 of NZ_CABSIF010000007.1, forward strand.
ACGCCCGGCACCACACGCCAGGGGATGCCGTCCGCATCCAGCAGGGCGGCCTGCTCGCGCAAGGCGCCATACAGGGATGGGTCGCCCGTATGCACACGGGCCACGGCGCGGCCCTCCAGCGCGGTTGCCCGCACCAGCGCATGGCACTGCTCAAGATTCAGCGGGGCGGAATCCACAACCATGGCGTTGGGCGGGGCGCAGGCCACCACCTCGCGCGGCACCAGCGAACCAGCATAGAGCACAAGGGCGGCCTGCTCAATGGCCTTGCGCCCCTTGATGGTCATGAGGTCTGGATCGCCTGGCCCTGCGCCCACAAATGTAACGATGCCGGGCGTAATCGCGGTCTGCTGCGCGTTGTCCATGCTGTTACCTGCCTTCGGGCTGTGCGCCGGACTGGATGGGAGCAGGCGCGGGTTTTTGGGCGGCAAGCAAAAATACGGGGTTCATGGCCGCCAGGTGTACATCGCCGCCAAGGCTCTTGCCTTCAGATGCGCTGATTTGCAGAATTTCGACAGGCCAGCCCAGGTCTTCAAAAAAGCGGCGGCACAGGCTGAAACTGTCCAGAAGCACACAACTGACCACCACGCGCCCCCCCACAGGCAGGCGCAGGCACACGTGCCCCAAGATGTCATCCCCGTCATCGCCGGAAAGGCCGCCACCTATAAATACCCGCTGCGGATCAGGCAGACCGGGCAGGCATTCGGGGGCTTGCCCGAGGCGTACTTCCACATTGGCCGCGCCAAAGCGGCGGCGGTTTTCCTGAATGCCCATGGCGCGCCCGGCGGAGCGTTCCACCGCGATCACGCGGCCCTCATGCGCCAGCACGGAAGCTTCAAGAGCCACAGCGCCCGAGCCGGAACCGAGATCCCACACCACATGCCCGGCTTCAATGCGCAGCAGCGCCAGAGCGGCGGCGCGCACGGGCTTTTTGCTTATGAGGCCCCGGTCAACCGCAAGCTGGTCGGCGTCAAGCCCAAGATGCGGGCGGCGGGCCGGAGCCATCGGTATCAGCACCATTGTGCAGGCCGGGCCAAATTCGCGCCCAGCGGCATCGGCCATGCTCAGGTGGCTGACGCATTCATCGGCAGCGCCCATGCGTTCAAAAATATGGGCATCAAACCAGTCCACCCCACGGTCGAGCAGATGGCGGGCAAGCACATCGGGCGACATGCGCGCATCAGTAAGGATGCAGAGCGGGGCATTCTTACCGCAGGCCACGTTGAGGGGGCGCAAATCATCTCGACCGTGCAGGGAGAGGCAGATAACCTTGTGCCACGGCAGGGAAAGGCGCGCGCAAGCCTGCTGCAGAGAACTGACAGCGGGCAGCAGGCGCACGGCATCTGCCCCCATGCGGCGCACAAGGGTCGCGCCGATGCCAAAGAGCAGTGGGTCGCCGTCTGCCAGCACAAGCACACGCTCCCCTGCGGCCCGCAACTGGCTGAGCCGGGTGAGCAGCGGTTCCAGCGGCGTGGTCAGGGGCAGCAGTCGCGCCTTGAGAGCGGGGCCTGCTGCGGGTGAGGCATTCTGATCGTCTGCTGTCTGGTCATGTGCGGGCTGACCTTCTGTGGAATGCCCGTCTGCGGCACCCGTTGCTGCCAAGTTTGAGGTGTTGCTGGATTCCAGACTACTGCCGGAAAATTCCTCCAGCAGCATGCGTCCGGCGCAGATCACATCGGCTTGTTCCGCCAGCTGGCGCTGTGCTTCGGCCAGACCAGCCAGGCCTCGCGGACGTGCGCAGTCGAGGCCCATGACCGTGATGGGTTCGGGCGCGACAGTCGTTGGCTCAAAAACAAAGAATGACTGCAACATTTCCGACATGGGCGGCCAGTCATCCTGCTCGGATGTGCCCGAACCGACAGGGCTGGCGGGCGTGGCTGCGCGAGTTGCGGCAATGGTAGGCGCGCTTTCGGCCTCAGGTGCGGCCTGTGTGGTATTGGCGGCAAGAGTGCTTGTAGCTGCTGTTGCAGCGGATTCGACTGCCAACTCTGCGGGTGTGGCAGGGGCTTCATCTGCGTTTTCGGGAGCGGAATCTATAAGGAGGGGGTCATCCCTGTCTGATGCGTCCGCATCTGCCGTTTCGGTATTCGTATTGTCAGCGGAAGGCAGTGCTTCATCAGCGGTAACAGGGGCTTCAATTCGTGCAGTGTCTGCGTCAGCGGCGGCATTGCACGTAGCGGTGGGCTCCGCAACGGCGCAGATATTTGGGGCAGCAGCCGGGGCGTCAGCAGAAAATTTCGGCAAGTTGGCAGCCTGCTCATCAGCCTCGGCAGCGGCCTGCGCAAGGGGCTGACCTGCAGGATGCTCGCAGGGAGTCGCCAGTGGGCCAGCGGCAAAGGCCTCGGCCGGAACTGTGTTGGCTGCGTCATCGTCCCGTGTCTGGGTGTCGGGCGTATGGGTTGGCACGGCAAAGCCGGGCAGTGAGACCTGATGTTTCATAACGCCAATAATTCCCTGCCGTCAGTGTGAAAAAGGTGCAAGCTCACGGGGCGGCCTGCAAAAAGTTGCGCTGTGCGTGCCGCCTGCTGCGCCACCCGCTTGATAGTCTCTGCCCCGGCGCTGTCTGCCAGCAGCAGTTCCAGTGCGTGAGCCGCTGTTACGCACCGGGTGATGGCATCCGCGCAGGCAGCGCCAGCCTCGCTGGCAAGCCGCCCAAGGGCCTGCATGTCCAGCGTGGAATCCTTGGCATGAGTGTACGCATGCCCTTGGGCCAGCTTGACCAGTTTACCAAAAAAACAGCCCCAGATAATGCGTTCAAACTGCATGCTCCCCACAGCTTGCAGGGAGAACTGCGCAAAATCCGCCACCTGCACAAAGCATCGCTCCGGCAGCTCGGGGTAGCGCTCCATAAGCAGCCGTTCAGAGCGCCTTCCCGTGGTCAGGCACGCACATTGGCAGCCTGTGGCGCGGGCCACGGCAAGCCCCTGCTCAATGGTGGCCTTCCACGCATCATGGCTGAACGGACGCACCGTGCCCTGGGTTCCCAATATGGAAATGCCGCCTTCAATGCCCAATCTGGGGTTGAAGGTCTTGTGCGCCAGCTGCGCGCCATCAGGCACGCTGACAAATACCGTCAGCCATGTGCGGCACTGGAGGGCAGCGGCATATTCCTGTTCCTGCGCTTGCAGGGCGTAGGTTATCTGCTGGCGTGGCACCGGGTTGACCGCAGCCTGACCAATGGCTACAGGCAGACCGGGCAAGGTGACGCGCCCCACCCCCGGCCCTCCCTTTATAATGATGTGGTTGGGGTATGCAACTGCCATGTCGGGGGATGCCCCCCCGGCGTTATGGGCGGGCGTATGCCGTGCCGCATCCTCGACCTGGTTTGCAGGGCGATGCTTGGGGGGCAGCGCGCTCTCGACCACCGTGGCCGTTATGCGCGCGCCAGACGTGGCGTCAGGGTCATCGCCGCCGTCCTTGATTATGCTGGCGTGGGCAATGGCAATGATGCCCGGTGGAGGTGGATCGGCCAGCCCGCTTGCGGGGCCAGCTTCGGCAGCAGCCCATGCGGCGTCCAGTTCCGGCGCAGGGCCTGTGGCGCAGCTTTCAATGTTCAGGCGCAGCCAGCCCCGAGGCTCAGGCAGGCCATTGCTGTCCTTGCACTGATTGTGCTTGCCCTGACCACCCCCAAAAGGGGGCAGGGGCACCGGGACTGCATCCGGCGCTGTGCCCGTGCGCAACAGTTGCAGCGCGGCCAGTGCTGCCCCCGTGGCGGCGCTGCCGGTAGTGAACCCTTCCCGAAGCTTTTCGGCCATGCGTCAGCTCAAAGTGGGGGACAAACTGGATGTCAGACCGGGAGCCGGATTTGGGGCCAACCCGGGCCGGGCGTCTGGATCGGGCAGCCAGACCTTGCCACGGGCCACAAGCGACACCGGGCCGTCTATGCCAGCCATATCAAGGCCGCCTTCGGCAAACAGCCGCACGTCCAGGGCCGAACCGCCGGGCTGCATGATGGAAAAAGATCGGCGCGTGCCTGCGTGCGCAAGGCACAGGGCCAAGGCCAAGGCCCCTGAACCGCAGGCATTCTCAAGAAATGTTGTTCCGGCATCGCGCACATGCACAAGGGGCAGCATATCCAGCAGGCCCTGGCATTCCCGCCACCAGATGACTCCCGCGGCAGGTTCGGCCTCAAGGCCGTGCTGCTGGCGTAACTGGGCGGCCACGGCATGGCAGTCATCGGGCAGGGGGTGCGTTGCCCCGCCAAGCAGCAGATGGCAGATGCCCGGCAGGCGAACCAGATGCGCGCCTTTTTCTATAGTAGTAATGGAATATTCAGGGAGGCGCAGCAGGGCCTCCACCTGCCAGAGCGGGGCAGAGCCTCGGGTGCGCAGGCGCACAGGCGTCTGCCAGCCGGAAACCTGAATTTCATCAAAGCGGACAGGGTTTTCTGCGGGGGCAGCAGCTTCGGGCGCTCGCTCGTTGCGAGGGGCAATTCCGTCCAGCATTCCCTGTTCCGGGCCTGAATATTGGGCAGAGTATGCCAGCAAGGCCCCCACAGCGCGGCTGGCATTGACGCAAAATTCACCGCCTGCCATACGCAGCTTGTGCTGGGGCAGGTTCACAAATCCCGCCTGTTCGCCCCCAAGCATGGAAGAATCCAGCGCCAATGACGCCAGACGCGCCTGTTCTGCCGGGCGCTGGCCAGTGTCGGGGAAAAGCAGGGTGGTGTTGCCCCCGGGGCTCCATTTGGAAAAAATAAGTGCAGGCATGGAAAATCCTTGGTTCTTGACAAAGTATGCCTCAGCCCCGGCGGGCTGTCCAGCGCTGGCGGCAGAGTGGGGTCAGCCGCCGGATTTTTGCTGACAAAAGGAAATAATCGGATGTACGTTGCAGTTGGACTGTGATGAAAAAGCGAAAGAGTGTTTCCTATTTACAACTTGCGGTTTTTCCTAAACGCGGGTATGTGAAAGGCAGTTGCCGTCTCCAAGGCCTATGGCTGTGAGTGAGCCGGTAACGTGGCGGGCACACCGCGATTTACTGTTGTTGACGGTAATCGACGACACTAACAACGTTTGGGAGGCAGTATGAAATCGTTTCGTCTTCTTGCTCTTGCGGCCGCTCTTGTTCTGAGCTACGCCGTGGCCGCTGCGGCCGCTCCAGCTTGTAACAAGAAAATTGAAAGCTTCGACTTCGTAGTGGACTATTCTGGTTCCATGATGATGAAGAACGACAGGCTCAAGCAGGACAAGATCATTGTGGCCAAAAATGTGCTCACGCGCATCAACGCCGCTATCCCCGCTCTGAGCTACAATGGTGGCTTGCACACCATTACGCCCAACAGCGCCATTATTTCTCAGGGTCCCTGGGACCGCGCCGCCATGGCCGCGGGTATCAAAAAGCTGCGTAGCGACTTTGATATTTTTGGTCGTATGACCAGCATGGGCACTGGCTTGCAGGCGTATGAACCCTTCATCTCCAGCATGAAGCGCGACGCCGCCCTGATTCTCGTGACCGACGGCGACAACAACCGTGGTACCGACCTCGTGCAGGTTGTGAGCCAGATGTACGCCAGCCAGCGTAACCTGGTTGTGCATGTTATCTCCCTGGCCGATACCCCCAACGGTGAAGCCACCATCAAAAAGCTCGGCGCTCTGAACTCCAACGCCATTGTGGTGCGCGGTGAAGAACTGGCCACCAGCGATGCCGCTGTTGAACGCTTTGTGCTTTCCGTGTTCTGCAAGGACGAAGACGTCATCGTGCTGCGCGGCGTGCACTTCGCTTTCAATTCCTATGCTCTTGACGGCAAGGCCATGGGCATCCTGAACGAAGCCGCCACCCTGATCAAGAACAACCCCAACAAGCGCGTTGTTCTCTCCGGCTGGACCGACTTTGTGGGTTCCGATGCTTACAACATGAAGCTTTCGCAGGAACGCGCCAGCTCCGTGAAGAACTACCTCGTGAAGCAGGGCATCCCCTCCAGCCGCATGACCGCCATTGGCCGCGGCAAGTCCTTCAAGTATGACAACAAGACCGACGAAGGTCGCGCCATGAACCGGCGCACCGAAGTGTCCTTCGAGTAATCTCGGAGCGTCTTCGCGTCAGTCGAATTAAAGCAAAAGCCGGGTGGTGTATGCCGCCCGGCTTTTTATGAGGTGCATGGCACATGCGTAAGATTCTGGCACTCATTCTCACGTTGGGGTTGACCACTGGCGGTTGCGCCTGGTTTGGCGGCTCTTCTTCCACAGATGAAGAAATAAAGCCCGCTCAGCCGCAGGAACAGACCGCAGCCCCCGAACCGGCCCCGGCCCCTGTTGCTCCTGCCAAGGACGCTAAGGGCAAGAAGGGTAAAACCAAGGCCGAAAAACCGGCTGAAGTTAAGCCCGTTGCCACCAAAAAAGGCGCGAAGACCGAAGCCCAGGTCGCCGCCGAGCTCACCATGGTGGGCAACAGGCTGGCCGCCCAGGCTGCCCGCACGGTGATGCCTTCCAAGTCTTCCAGGGAAGTGCGCCAGGACGGCAAGGATTACGTGGGGACCTACATTGATGTGGACTCTTCCAACGTAACCACTGAATTGCGCCCCAGCCCCACTGGTCAGTACGTCGGCTTTATCCGGTATCAGGAAAGGGTAATGGATTGCCGTGGCAAGACCCGTCAGGAAGCTATGTCTACTGCTTCGTGCGAACAGGTCAAGGCCCGCAACATTAACGAGCTGATCCGTTTTGACGGTTCGACCTGGCAGTATTAGCAAAAGTAGTAACGCCGCTCTGGTTGCGCGCTGCCTGGTGCTGCGTTCTGCCGGAGCGGATGTTCCACGCTCGGTGATTTGCCGTTCGTGAAGAGATTTCAGCGGGGTTTCGGCCCCGCTTTTGTTTTTTTTGATCGTGAGCGGCGGTGCCACCGTACAGACAGAACTGCACCCGCAGGCTGGCCCTGATATGCAGAATGGACCGGGCTTTGGCCCTGGCAATACTGTCAGAACAAAATGGGTGAATGGCTCTTGCCAGTGGTGGGAGCGGCAAGAGCCAGATCAGGCGGCATCGCCTTTCAGAAAACCCTCGGGCAGGTGATCGCGAATCCAGCGCGCGCACTGGGCCGGATTTTTACCCTCGGCGGGGCAACGCAGGGTTGCATAATATGTATACAGGGCCTTGCGTTCGTTAAAAATATCCTCGAGCTTTTCGCCGGGGTTCATGGCAATGCCGCGTTCTGGATTGCGGGCGATGCGTTCTTCAATCAGATGAAAGGGCACATCAATATAGACGATAGGCCCAAGCGCAGCCAGATGCCGCATGGCCGCATCGCGGTAGATGACGCTGCCGCCAGTGGCTATGACCGTTCTGTTGGCCTTGATGGCGCAGATTACTTTGCCCTCGGTATCCAGAAAGGCTGCTTTGCCCAATGTGTCGGTGATGTCTTGCAGGCGTGCGCCGTAGGCGGCTTCGATCAGGTGGTCGCTGTCAACAAAAGCCCATCCCAGCTCTTGCGACAGGGCTGAACCCACAGTGGATTTACCCGCTCCGGCCATGCCTATGAGGGTTATGCAGGGGGCAGGCATCGCGGGGGCTGCTGTTAAATCCGGCTTGCTGGACATGCGGACTCCTGAATTGCTTGAATGGAAGCGCATGGCCTCTATGCTGTCATGCGGGTGCGTACGTAAATTTCTGAAAGTAAATCGGTTAGTGGGAATGTGCCCAAGCCAGCGCTGCCTGTCAACGCCGGGCTTTGCCAACCAGCGGCTGACGGTGCGCAGGCGTTCTGCATTCTCCTCCGCGTCGGAGCTTTCTTTTTTTCGCAGGCTAAAGTTTTTTTGCTTCAAGGCCGATAAGCGCAGTAGAGGTGAGTTTTATGCGCAAGTCAGTTGGTATGCTATTGCTTGCTTTTTTGGCGTTTTCCCTTTGCCGCGCTCCCGTTGCGGCCGCCGTGGAGGCCGTCCCCCTGCCGCCTCAGGTACCTGCTCACACAGCCACCGGGGCCACCAACCTTACTGATGTGTGGCTGCACAGCGGTGGCGGGCGGCTGTATTGGAACACACTGGTGACGCCCCGGCAGATTGCGCTGGAAGGGGCGCGGTTTGTGGATCCTGCGGCTGTACCGGAGTTGGCCATGACACCTCAGGTGGACAAAAAAACGCCCGCGCGCCAGGCAAAGCGCAAGGTCAAGGTTTCAAAGGCCGCCCCGCAGCCCGCCACATCTCCGGCACCCAAGGGGGTGGGCAAAACATCTCTTCCGGCGCCTGTCAGCAGCAGCGCCATCCCGCCGCTGAGCAATGCTGCTCCAGCGCAGGCCAAGTCTGGCGCTTCTGCTGCTGGCGCGACCAAAGCGGCCAATGCTGCGCCCGCGCCAAGTTCTGCGCCCATGCCATATTCGTCGGCAGCGGCATCGTCTGTGGGCAGTATTGGTGGTGCTGGTAGCGGGGCTATGCCAGATGTGCCCGCACCACCGGCATTTTCAGCGGATGACGTGCTGCCGAGAGCCAACGCCCGGCCTTAACGCCTTGAGATATCGGGTATCCTGGTTCGTGATGACTGCGCACGCGAACCATGTTTGCCACACGAGCCGCCTGCGCCGCTTTGAAGTATCCGCTAAAAAATGTGTGAAGGCGCTGAGATCAGATTTTTTTTGAGCGTGGCGCGTTTACTCTTGCGGCATGTTTGCAACAAGGGCATTGTAGTCGCGCGTCGTATGGGGAATCTGGCGCTTGACGGAGACCGTGCTGGCGTGTATGTAGCTTCTTCCATATATTTTAACGCCAGGGCAATGCTGCCCTTCCGCGCTTAAAAGCCGGGGGTAGCCCCAAAACCGCTCAGGCCCGGCGTGCCGCATCGCTCCGGTGGTCGGCCCAAGGCCCTGCCGGAAATTTTTTAAGGAGTCTGCCATGAAAAGAACATATCAGCCGAGCAAAATCAGAAGGGCCCGCACTCACGGGTTCCGTACCCGCATGGCCACCCCGAGCGGGCGCGCCATCATCCGTCGTCGCCGCGCCAAGGGCCGTAAGGTTCTGAGCGCCTAGCGGGGCGGGCTTGCCCCGTTCTACATGGGTATTCCCATGAATCAGAATGGTCTGCCGCAGCACCTGCGGATACGCCGTAGGGCGGAATTCGTAGCGTGCTATGAGCGGGGCAGGCGTCTGCATACAGAGCATTTCCTTGTTTTTGTGCTGTCGGGCAATAGTCCCGGTCTAGCTGCGCGCACTGGCATGGCTGTTTCCCGCAAGGTAGGCAATGCTGTTGTGCGCAATCGCGTCAAAAGGCTGCTGAGGGAATTTTATCGCCTGCATCGCAGCGATTTGCCCAAAGAAGCTGACATCGTTACCGTTGCTAAAAAGCATGCCGGAGAGGCTGCGCTGGATTTGGCCAGCGTAGCCGCCGAGCTTTTGCCGCTGATGCGGCGCGTGGTTCGGCGAGAGCCGGGCCGTCCGGCATTGGATGGGCTGCCATGAGTCATTTGCTGCGTAATCTGTGCATATTACCCATACGCGTTTACCAGCTTTGCATCTCGCCAGTGCTTCCCCCCGCCTGTCGGTTTTATCCCACCTGTTCCGCCTATGCCGCAGAGGCCATCATGACCCACGGCATATTCCGGGGCGGCTGGCTTGCGCTCAAGCGTCTTGCCCGCTGCCACCCCTGGGGCGGTTCAGGCTATGATCCTGTTCCACCACCAAGACGTCCCCGTGACGTCCCGCCACTGTCCCAGGAGTGAACGCCCTCATGCAAGACGGAAAAAATCTGATCATCGCCATCCTTTTGTGCCTCGTCGTTATTGTGGGCTGGAGTTACGTGTCCGAGTACATGGGCTGGGTCCGCAAGCCTGATCCGGCCATTGTTGCCCAGCAACAGCAGGAGCAGCAGCAGGCTGCCCAGCAGCAACAGGCCCAGCAGACCGCCGCAACCGCGCAGCAGGCCATGCCCGTATTCACGCCCGCCCCGGGCCGCGACCTCACGGTCAACTCCCCCCTTTATGAAGCCGTTTTTCACACTGGCGGCGGCGCGCTGCGCTCCTTCAAGCTCAAGCAGTATCAGACCGGTCTTGCGGTGGATTCCCCGCTGGTCAACCTTGTTGACCCCAAGACCGCCGCAGTTGCCCCTCTGGGCCTTGTGGTAAACAGCCAGCCCTCGTGGAGCACAGGCCAGTGGTCTGTGGAAGGCAATGAAAACGGCCTGAACATCGGCGCCGGACAGCAGGGCGTGCTGCGCTTTGACGGCGAGGTGGACAGCCTGCGCGTTATCCGCGAAATGACCTTTAGCTCCGATACCTATCTTATCCGCGAAAAAATCCGTGTGGTGAACACCACGGATCAGGCCCGCAGTGTTCGCGTCAGCTACACTGTGGCCGCCGATGCCAGCAATGCCGCAGGCGACCGTTACGATGCCATGCGCCTTGCCTGGGACAACGATGGAAGCCTTGGCGAAGAATCTTCGCCCAAAACGCTTGAAACCACAGGCGCGCAGGTTGCTGGCAAGATTTACTGGGCTGGCACCATGAGTACCTATTTTCTTGCTGCGGTGCTGCCCGGCGACACGAGCAACGTGACCGTCAAGGGCCGCATGCAGCAGAACGTGTTCCGCGCTGCCGTTGAAGAACCTGAAGTGATGCTCGGCCCCGGTCAGGAGCGCGAACTTACGGTTTCTTACTGGGTTGGCCCCAAGGAACGCGCCAAGCTTGCCGCCGTTTCTGACCAGCTTGCCAAGAGTATTGACCTCGGCATGTTCCATGTGATCGCCAAGGGCTTGCTGTGGCTGCTTGAATTTTTCCAGAAGTACGTGAACAACTGGGGCGTGGCCATCATTTTGCTGACGGTTCTCATCAAGGCCCTGTTCTGGCCCCTTACGGCCAAGAGCTACGCCTCCATGGAAAAGATGAAGAAGCTTCAGCCGCACATGGTGGCTATTCGTGAGAAGCACAAGGACAACAAGGAGCTCATGAACAAGGAAGTCATGGCGCTCTACAAGACCTACGGGGTTAACCCGGCCAGCGGCTGTGTGCCCATTCTCATCCAGATGCCCGTGTTCTTTGGCCTGTATCAGGCCCTGCTCACGTCCATCGAGTTGCGTCACGCGCCCTTCATCACCTATCTGCCCGGCACTGACATCATCTGGCTGGCTGACCTTTCGGCTAAAGACCCGTTCTACATCACGCCCGTCGTCATGGGCCTGACCATGTTCATCCAGCAGAAAATGAGCCCCCCGGCCACTGACCCCACCCAGCAGAAGATCATGATGTTCCTGCCGCTGATCTTCACCGCCATGTTCCTGAGCTTCCCCTCGGGCCTCGTGGTGTACTGGCTGGTCAACAACATCCTGTCCATTGCGCAGCAGAGGATGATGGCGAAGAAGTTCTCTACATCCGCAGCGAAGTAGGCCGCCCCGGCGGGTTCGCGTGACACAGCAAGGGGTTCGTATGGAAGGGTTTAAGGAATTCCAGGGCAAGGATCTCGACAGCGCCATAGAAGAAGCCTGCGGCTACTTCAATACAGCGCGTGAAAAGCTCGAGATTGAAATCGTGCAGGACGCCAAGTCTGGCATTTTCGGCATCGTTGGAGCGCGCAAGGCTCAGGTTCGCGCAAGGCGTGTGCAACTGCGCGAGACTGTGGAAAGCATTCTGGGCAGAAAGAACGGCGAGGGGGCTCCGGCCCCTGCGCCGTCTGTCGGGCAGCCCGCATCCGCGAGTGAGAACTCCGGGGCTGTGGAGCAGCGCAAAAACGGCGGCAATCGGCAGGAGCAAGCGCCTACGGCTGCACCTGAGCCGTCAGCATCGGCTGCCCCCAAAACTTCGGGTGCTCCCAACGCTCCCGAGGTTCAGGCCGAAAATGGCCGGGGCGATGGGCGCGACCGCCAGCAGGAGGCCCGCCCTCAGCGTAATCAACAAGACGACAGACGCAACCAGCAGGATGACAGGCGCAACCGGGGCCGCAACCGCAAGCCGCAGTCTCTGGACGCCTTTGAGAGTGAAGAAGATCTGGATGCCGCCGTTAATGGCAATGTGCTGGAGAAACCCGCCGACCGGCCCTTTGACCGCCGGGGCGAGCGTAACGGCAAGCCTGACAGAAATGGGGCCAAGCCTTCCGGCAGAAATTCCAGAAACGACCGGGGCCGTGACCGCACAGGCAGAAATGTGGAAGGCGGAGAAGGCGTGGAGGCGGTCAATCCCGCTGAAACCCCTGCGCGCGAAGCCAGAGGGCGGCGCAATGATTCCCGGCCTGACAATCAAACTGATAATCGTTCAAGCAACCGCTCCGACACCAGGAACAGCGGCAGGGCAGAGGCCCGTTCCGTCCAGCGCGAGAATCACCGCCCAGAGCGCGCACCGCGCCCTGACGCACCTGCGGATGGACTGGAAGATGATTTTGAAGCCGCAGGCGAGGGTTTGCCGGTTACTCCCCTGGAGCAGCTTGACGCCGCAAAACTTGAAGCCCTTGTGGATGAAACCGTGCGCAAGCTCATCCGGCCCATTACAGGGGACGGCGTGGGCATCACCGTCAAGATCGGCGGCGGCAGGGTTTATGTGGGCATTGATTGCGATGAAGACTCCGGCCTTCTGATTGGTCGCGAGGGGCAGACCCTCGCCGCCCTGCAATACATGATATCGCGCATTGTATCGCGCGGTATGAATGCAGCCGTGCGTGTGCAGCTTGACGCCGGTGAATACCGCCGCCGTCAGGATGAAAAACTGCGTGAAATGGCTCTGGCTCTTGCAGACAAGGTGCGCCAGAGCGGGCGCTCCTACTCCACAAGGCCGCTTTCTTCGTACCATCGGCGTATTGTGCACGTGTGCCTGCAAGAGGCCGTTGACGTGCAGACCCGCAGTACGGGCGATGGCCCCATGAAGCGCGTGGTAATCATGCGCAGAAAGGGAGAACGCGCCTAGCTTCAGCCTCACTGGCAGATGCGCTAGGCGCGCTCATACCGCAAGCGGGGCCAGCAGGGTCTTGAAGGTGCTTGTTACGTTGCCGGAGAAACAGCCTGACTGGGCGCAGATCTCCGGCAACACGCGTTGGCGAGGCCGCGCAAACATAGGGCAAGATATGGAAACAGCAATGCAGACAGATCGTGGCGACACCATCGCCGCCATTGCAACCCCTCCCGGTGCCGGGGGGATTGGCATAGTGCGCCTTTCCGGCCCTCGGGCCAAGAAAATTCTTGCCCGTATGTTTCTGCCCCTTTCAGCACAGGTGGAAAATTTTCACCCCTGGCTTTTGCACAGGGGCCGCGTGCTGGACTGGAACGGCGAGGCGCTGGATGATGCCTTGGCTGTTTTTATGCCTGGGCCGCGTACCTTCACGGGCGAAGATGTAGCCGAGATTCACAGCCACGGAGGCCCCTTTTTAGTGCAGGCCGTGCTTGAAAGTGCGCTGCGCCATGGGGCGCGGCAGGCTGAACGCGGTGAGTTTTCGCGCCGCGCCTTTGTCAACGGGCGCATAGATCTGAGCCAGGCCGAAGCCGTGGCCGAGCTTATAGCCGCCCCCTCGCGCGAGGCCCTGCGCTACGGGCTCAACCGCCTGGAAGGCGTTCTTGGTCGGCGCACTGCCGAACTGCGCGAAGAACTGGAAATGCTGCGCGCCCAGATGTGTCTTGCTGTGGATTTTCCTGACGAAGAAGTTGAAGGCATGGAACCAGCCGCGCTCTGTGAAGTTCTTGACAGGGTCATGCTGGCTGTGCGGCGGCTGCTGGCCGGGAGCAGACGGGCCCAGATCGTGCAGCAGGGCGCCGTGGTGGTGCTGGCTGGCGCGGTGAATGCTGGCAAATCCAGCCTTCTCAATGCGCTGCTAGGGCGCGAGCGCGCCCTTGTGACCGATATACCCGGCACAACGCGTGATTTTCTGGAAGAAACCTGCAATCTTGATGGCCTGCCAGTGCGCCTGACAGACACAGCAGGCCTGCGGCAGGCTGAAGAAACCGTTGAGCAGCTTGGCGTAACGCGCAGCCGCGAAAAAGTTTCGCAGGCTGACCTTGTTGTGCTTGTGCTTGATGGCGGGCTGCTGGGTGAGGAGGGTGCGGCGGCAGAGGTCTGCCCTGACCCTGCGGCCAGCGAGGTTCTTGACTCTGTGGGCGACACGCCCCTGCTCGTGGTGTGGAACAAATGTGACATTTGCATGCCAAAAGTGTTCCCTCCCCGCTGGATTGGTGCGCGAACCTGTTGCGCAGTGAGCGCACTTTCCGATACATATGTCGAAGAGCTTGCAACCATGTTGCGATCTGTGCTGCTTGGGGGCGGTTCGGATGCCGCGCCGGAAGACGGTCTTGCGCCCAACGCAAGGCAATCCATGGCGCTGGAAAAGGCTTTGAAAGAACTTGAAGGGCTGCGTGCTGATGTTGTTGCAGGGCAGCCTTACGATTGTTGCGCGGTCAGACTTGATATGGCCGCCGCTCATCTGGGGGAAGTGACCGGGCTTTCCAGCCCGGCTGAAGTGCTCAACAGCATATTTGCCCAATTCTGCATTGGTAAGTAACCTATGGATATGGACGTTTTGCGCCGCAGGCTGAGTTGCGAAGAAATCAACGGCATGCCCCTTTTTCATTACGAAGGGCCAGTGCAGGTTATTCGCACCCTGGAGGACTGGAAAAATGCGCTGCCGGATCTGCGATCCGCAGATTTGCTTGGATTTGATACGGAAACACGGCCTTCCTTTCGCAAGGGACGCCGCAATTTTCCGGCTTTGATCCAGCTTGCCACGGCCAATGCCGTGTATCTGGTGCAGTTGGCCTTTTTGCCGTTCGGGCCGCATGTGGTCGAAATTCTGGCAAATCCCGATCAGGTCAAGGCTGGTGTGGGCATCCGCGACGATATGCGTGATCTTGCCCGCCTGCACGACTTTGAGCCAGCGGGGCTTGTGGATCTTGGCGGCGTGGCCCGTGCGCACAAAATGCCCAGTCAGGGTTTGCGCACCCTTGCGGCTAATTTTTTTGGCTGGCGTATTTCTAAAGGTTCGCAGTGTTCTAACTGGAGCCTCATGGAGCTGACCCCGCGTCAGATTGCCTACGCCGCCACCGATGCCTGGATCGGACGGCTGATTTTTTTGCGCATGTGTGAAATGGGGCTCATTCCCTCCTGTCGCAGCGCGTCTGAGGACGTGCCGTGCAACGATGCCCTGGCAGCGGGGAGCTCCGTGTGAGCGAAAGTGCTTCGCTGTTCTGCTTTCCGCCCCTTGGCCCCAGACTGGTTTTTTTTACGGGCGGCACGGCTCTGCGAGATCTGAGCCGTGAACTGATCCACTACACCCACAATTCCGTTCATCTTGTCACGCCCTTTGATTCCGGCGGCAGTTCTGCGGCTCTGCGCCGTAGCTTTGCCATGCCTGCCGTGGGCGACATCCGTAACCGTTTGCTGGCTCTGGCCGACAGCGCGGTTGTGCCTGCCTCGGTAATGGAATTCTGCGCCAGCAGGCTGCCGGAACAGTCGGCGGAATGCAACGATCCGCACGAACTGCGCCAACAGTTGCGCGCCATGGGCAGCGGGGAGCATCCCGCATGGGCGGCGATGCCGCCGCTGTTTGCAGATGCGCTGCGTCTGCATCTCAATTTTTTTCTGCAACGCATGCCCGAAGATTTCGACCCCTTCCGCGCCTGCTTGGGCAATCTGATCCTGGCCGGGGGCTACCTGCACCACAAGCGGGTGTTTGGCCCGGTCATGGCCTTTCTCAGTCGGTTGCTGCAAACGCGCGGCGTGGTACTGCCCATTGTGAGCGAAAGCCTGCATCTGGCGGCAGAGCTGGAAGACGGCTCTCTTGTGGTGGGCCAGCACCGCTTTAAAAATCTCAGCGGAGCAGTGCGGCGGCTGTTCCTCACCGTGCACGAACCCGGCCGGGGATCCGAGCAGGCAGAAAAACTGCAAATCCCTTGCCGCCCGCCTCTTGCCCCGGCCTCGGTGGCTTACCTGCGTTCGGCGGCAGCCATCTGCTATCCCATGGGCAGTTTTTACACCAGCGTGCTTGCCAACTTGTTGCCCCAGAATGTAGGCCGTGCCGTGGCTGCCGTAGAGTGCCCAAAAATTTTTATTCCCAATACCGGAACAGACGTCGAACTGCACGGCCTGACCGTGGCGGGGCAGACAGCCATGATCTTGCGCCATCTGCGTGAAGACGCCCCCGATGCCCCCGCCGAGGCCCTGTTGCAGACCGTGCTGGTTGATGCCCGTAATGGTCGCTACGAGGGCGGGCTTGATGCTGGTGAACGTGACGCCCTCGCCCAACTGGGTGTGCGGCTGGTAGAAAAACACATGGTCTACGAAAATGACCCGCAGCGCCATGTGCCGGAATTAACCGCCAAAGCCCTGCTGGAGCTTGTTCCCGGCAGTTCGGTGACCCTGTGAGCAATGAAACTCCTCCCGTATCTTGCATCGAGGCGCAGCAAGCGACTGCAAAACAGTTTGAAGCCTCCGGTGCAGACATGATCGGCCAGAGGCTGGACTATGCCCTGACCTTGCTGCTGCCGCAGATGGGCCTGCGGGGGCGCAAGCGCAGCATTGAAAGTGGGCAGGTGCTCGTCAATGGGCGCTCCTGCAAGGCAGCGCAACGTTTGCGTAAAGGCGATGTGGTTTCGCTGGCGGATGCGCCGACCGCTGACCAGCAGACCCAGAACTCCGTTGTTGACGTGGCCGATACTGACGCATGCCCCGCAGATGCGAATTTTGAGGCTTTGCCCAGGCTTTTGGAGCGGCAGGGCGAGTTCTGCTTTTTTTACAAGCCCGTGGGTTTGCACACTGCCGCATTAACAGGCGGCAACATGCCCAGCCTGGAGAGCATGCTGCCGCAGTTGCTGGCAGGGCAGGGCTGCACTGAGGCTGGCCCCCAAGATGGTGCGGATATGAGTGCGGAGGCTGTGCCCCCTCAGTTGATGCAGCGCCTTGATTACGGCACTTCTGGCATTGTGTGCGCGGCGCTTTCCCCGCAGGCGGCCAAGACTTTCCGATTGGCCGAGGCGGCTGGACGCTGTGAAAAGCGTTATGTTGCGCTTTTGGCCGGGCGGCTGGAAGAAGATTTTACCGTGACTTTTGCCCTGCGCACGGACAAGCGCAGCAAAAGCCGCGTGCTTGATCGCGACGCCGGCTGCACACGCTGGACGAATTTTACGCCCTTGCATTATTTTGAAGGGGACGACCTGCCGCAACTCGCCCTCACAATGGATCCACAGTTCCACCGTGCAGGGCTGACCCTGGCCGGGTGCCGCATCCGGCGTGGCGCACGCCACCAAATCCGTGCGCATGCCGCCGCTGTGGGGCACCCCCTGTGGAACGATCCCCTCTACGCAGACAAAGATCCCGAAGCTGAAGCTCAAACATCCCACGGCACGTTCTATCTGCACCATGGCTGTCTGCTGCTGCCGGGGACAAACTGCGTCATGCCGCCCCCCTGGTCTTTTTTGCCAAAAGCTGTTGCCCGGCAAGTTTTGGAATGGCTGACATCTGTCGATTGAGCTTTTCTCAGGTTGGTTGTTTTTCTTCAAGTTCACGTAGCAAAGTATTGCGCGCCAAACAGCGCCGTATTATAGATTGTGCGCTCAATCTGTAACGGAATTTTCCCGCGAAAAGTCGCGTCAGCCGCGGAAATGCGCAAAAGAATGACCTCATAACATACCGCTATGATTTGAGTTCTTTTTTGCTCATTGAAAAGTTTAATTTGACGCCCTGTTTTCTCTTGGCACAAAGTTCAGCCCGGTATAAACGGAAGAGGTCAAACGGGTTGGCGAAGTGATGCTCTGTTCGCCCCCGGAAGCTGCGCGCCCGGGCAATGCCTGCGCAAACAGCTACCATTCGTGGCGCTCCGCGCTTGCAACCAGTTCAAGGAGAAAGGATGTTTCCTGCTCTACTGCCCAAATCCGCTCCGTTTTTTGCCATGCTCAACGAGCAGAACGATCTGCTGCGCCGCATGTCCGCCCTGCTGGTAAACATGCTGGAAGACGTTTCCAACATGGATCACGTGCACAAGGAAATCGCCTTTCTGGAAGAAGAGGCCGACCTGCTGCACAGCAAGATCATCCGGGCGCTTTCCCAGACGTTTATCACGCCCATCGACCGCGAGGACATCCTGCGCATCAACCAGGAACAGGAAGAGTGCATGGACTGCCTGCACAGCCTGAGCACGCGGCTGCATATTTTTGAATTTGCCTCAATCCGTTTTCCCGCCTTGCAGATGGCGCGCACCATCAGCGCCATGCTTGAGTTGACCTATGAAATGCTTGCTGGCCTCGCCAATCGGCGCGACTGCCACAAGACCCGTGCTTTTCGCGGCCTGCGCAGCGAATGCGATATGGTGCTGGCCGTGGGCCTGGCGGAACTGATGGACGAGCATCAGGAGCTGACAAGCAAGGCTCTCATGCGGGTGCTCAAGTGGAGTCAGGCCTATGAGCGCATGAACATCCTGCTTGAGCAGGTCAATGCGCTGGCGGAAACCATTGAAGAAGCGGTGCTGAAAAATGTTTGATATCCCCGTGCTGCTGGCGCTCATTGTGCTGGTAGCCCTGGTGTTCGACTTCACCAATGGCGCGCACGACTGCGCCAACGCCATTGCCACCGTGGTTTCCACCAAGGTGGTGACGCCGCGTTTTGCGGTGGGCGCTGCGGCCCTGCTCAATCTTGGCGGGGCACTGCTTGGTACTGAAGTGGCAAAAACACTGGGCAGCGGCATTGTTTTGCCGCAGGTGGTGGAGGGCAGCCATGTGCTTGTGCTGGCCGCCCTGGTGGGGGCCATCACCTGGAACTGCATAACCTGGTATTTCGGCATCCCTTCATCGTCGTCCCACGCCCTGATTGGCGGGCTTATCGGCGCTGCTGTGGCAGATGCGGGCTTCAGCGCACTGAACGCCAAGGGCATCTGGGACAAGGTGCTGGTGCCCCTTGTGGCCTCGCCCCTGGCTGGCTACGCAATGGGTTTTTGCTGCATGTGGGTCATTTACTGGATCTGCGGAAATATACACCGTCGTAAGGTCAATGCCTCGTTCCGGCGTCTGCAACTGCTGTCAGCCGCGCTTATGGCCACCAGCCACGGCCTCAACGATGCGCAGAAGACCATGGGCATCGTCACCCTGGCCCTGATGATTTTTGGCAAGATTGACACGGTGGAAGTGCCGCTGTGGGTCAAGCTTTCCTGCGCCGGGGCCATGGCTCTTGGCACCGCCGTTGGCGGCTGGAAGATTGTTAAGACAATGGGGCACCGTATTTTCAAGCTGGAGCCTGTGCACGGTTTTGCTGCGGAAAGCTCCGCCGCCCTGGTCATCACCGGCGCATCCCTCATGGGTGCCCCGGTCAGCACCACGCACACCATATCCGCCTGCATTTTTGGTGTGGGGTCTTCCAAAAGGCTTTCAGCAGTGCGCTGGAATGTGGCCGCAAATCTGGTGACCGCATGGGTGCTCACCTTGCCCGCTGCGGCAGGCGTGGGGTTTGTTTCCTACTGGCTGCTGCATTTTATCTGGAACTGACCGGACGTTGCACGCACTGCGCTGGCCTGGCGGCCCGCCTTGCGAGAGAGACCATTCAAAAACCCTGTCCCCGCGATCTGCCGGGACAGGGTTTTTTATTTCAGGGTGTATGCGTAGAGCCGTAGGCTTCCATTTGTCTGCCTGATACAGCCAGTGAGCATCAAGTTCTGGTCAGAACAAGGATGTCCGGGGCATGCCGCAATGATTGCGGAGATGGAAGGGCTTGCAGAGGGGGAGAAAATCGCGCGCAAATGGTGCCGTCACGCTGGCAGGATCAAAAGCCGAGCGCAATCAGTGCGCGCTCGCCTGTGTGCGGGCGCGCTGCACATGCAGATATCGCCGGGGGGTGTCAGCCGCGCAGGCCTTATCACGCAAGGTGCGCCAGCGGCTGGGCCGCAAGAGGGCACCCAGTGCAGTTAGTCGCGGCTGCCTTCGCGTTCTTCCTGGCAGGCTCGACACAAGCCAACGCCGGGCAGGGCTTCAAGGCGCTTGGCGGGGATGGGGTCACCGCATTCACGGCAACAGGCTACGCCGTTGATCCATTCCGGGCCGCCGCGATCCACAGCGGCACGGGCCCGCAAGAGGGCTGATTCGCGGTCAAGGCGCTCCAGCTCGGTAGCCTGATCAAAAACGTCCATGAGTACTCCTTGTGTAAAGCAAGCGGCAACCCCGCAGAGCGGGGTTGCCGTAATTTTTGCAGAATATTTTCAGGAAGCCCTATGTAGTGTACAATCGTGCTTCTGTAAAGACCCGGACAGGTCGATTTTTTTAAAAAGCCTTCAAAATGTCTTCAAGCGTGGTCACAAAGCTGTCCAGATCCGCCTGTTCAATGTTCAGGGGCGGCAGGAGGCGCAGGGTGATGCCGTGGCTCAGATTGCATATGAAGCCCCGGCGCAGCAGTTCTTCCCACACATCCTTGCCTGAAACGGTCAGCTCAATACCCAGCATGAGGCCAATGCCGCGCACTTCGCGGATTTTGCCGGGAACGCGCTGTTGGAGCGCGGCCAGCTGGGCCTTCATGTGCTCGCCCAGAGTGCTGGCGCGGTCTGCCAGCTTGTCGCGCAGCATGATTTCAACCGTCTTGGCCGCCACAGCGGAAACAAGCGCGCCGCCGCCAAAGGTGGTGGCGTGGCTGCCCGCCTCAAAGCCCTGCGCGACTTCGTCCGTTGCCAGCATGGCGCCCATGGGCAGGCCGTTGGCGAGCGATTTGGCCATGCTGATGATGTCGGGCGTGAGGCCGCAGGTCTGGAAGGCCCAGAACTTGCCGGTACGGCACAGGCCCGCCTGCACTTCATCGCACATAAAGAGAATGTCGTGCTTGCGGCACAGGGCCTCAACACCGTGCAGGTAGTCTGCGGGCAGGGGCACAATGCCGCCTTCGCCCTGCACCACTTCAACCAGCACTGCGGCGGTAGCGGGGGTGATGGCGGCTTCCATCGCTGCAAGGTCGTTGGCCGGAACCTGCTTGAAGCCCTCGGGCAGAGGGGTAAAGCCATTGCTCAGGCTTTCGCGCCCAGTGGCTGCCAGTGATCCGAGCGTGCGGCCATGAAAGCAGCCCTCAAGGGTAATGATTTCATAGGCATCGCGCTTTTTCACGCTACGCATGTAGCGGCGCGCCAGCTTTATGCAGGCCTCGTTGGCTTCCGCACCAGAGTTGCAGAAAAAGGCCTTGCTGTGGTGGCTCGTTGAGAGCAGCAGCCTCGCCAGTTCCAGCTGTTCTTCCTGATAAAACAGGTTGCTCACGTGCCAGAGCTTGTGCGACTGGGCCTCAAGGGCGGCGCAGATTTCATCATTGCAGTGGCCAAGGGCCGTTACGGCAATGCCCGCCAGCAGATCGACATATTCCTTGCCGTCCACATCCCAGAGTCGCGCGCCCTTGCCTCGCACGATAGCCAGCGGGTAACGGCTGTAGGAACGGCAGAGCAGGCTCTCTTCCCCGGCTTTCACGGCGGCAAAGGCTTGTGACATGGACAAACTCCTTCTCGGTGAACGTATGAATGGTGGAATGAATGAAAGTCGCTGGCGGTTGCCAGTGCAGAGTATCAGCGTCCGGTGTGACCGAAACCGCCGGAACCGCGCTCTGTGGCAGACAGTTCCGTAACTTCACGCCATCGCGGTCGCACAAAGGGCTGAAAGATGAGCTGGGCCACGCGCTCGCCGTTCTGGATGCGGCGCTCCTGGCCGGAGGTGTTCAGAAGGAACACCAGAATTTCCCCGGTATAGTCCGGGTCGATGATGCCGACGCCCTGGGCGACGGTTATGCCGTCGCGCGCGCCAAGGCCGCTGCGCGAGTAAACAAAACCGGCAATGCCAGCCGCGCGGGGCTGCACACTGATGCCCGTGCTTACCTTGAGCCTGCCCCCGGCGGGAATAACCGCTTCGGGCGTATCAAGGCAGGCGCGCAGATCCATGCCTGCCGACTGGTTGGTGGCGGGAGCAAGAAAATCATCCTGCCCCTGGGCATAGAGTTCACGCGCGCCGGGGCGCACAAACGCAATGTCCACGGGGGCCATGCCCTCGTGGAGGTCGTTTGCCTTTTCGGCGGTGTGCTGCTGTGAGTGGTCGTCGCGCATCGGTTGTTACTAGCGCAGCTTTTCGTTGGGGGCAAGAGCCGGATTGGGGCGCAACCCTGTTGACTTGGCATTTTGCTGTGTATACAGAAAATCTATTATCAACACTCAACAGGATTATTGGATGTACACTTACCAGGATTCTGCCCGTTATGCATAGCAGGGGCTATTGCATAACAGCTTGATTGTTTAGGCAATAGCCCTTGCTCCGTCCTGACATTTCATCGGGAGGAAGCATTATGGGCTATAAAAAAGCGACTAAAGTTCTGCCGCAACACCTGTTGCGGGCCGTACAGGAATATGTTGACGGGGAATACCTGTACATTCCCCGCAAGGAAGAAAACAGAAAACACTGGGGAGAAACCGCCCCCAACCGTGCCTTCCGTGCTGCCAGAAACACCGAGATGGCTGCGCGGCGTAAGGCGGGCTGGTCTGTTGCGCAACTGGCGGAACGGTATTTTCTTTCCGAAAAAGCGGTCTACAAAATTCTTGCGGCCTTGAACTGAGGCCAACCGAGACTGGCGGCAGCTGCACAGGATTGTTCCGGCTGTTGTGGTCATGCTCGCAGGAATGTATTTGTTTGCCTTCAGCGCCCTGACGTGTCGGGGCGCTTTTTGTTGGGTAAGAAGCGGGCGGGCTTGCCATCAGGCGGGATTTCTTTCAAGCTGCGCGGCAAGGAGAATATATGCAGATTATGTCCATAGCCGTAGTGGGCGGCGGCCTCGCCGGGTGCGAATGCGCCCTGCATCTGGCCCGCGCTGGTCACTCCGTAACCCTGTTTGAACAAAAGCCGGGCCACAGGTCGGCTGCCCATATCAGCGAGCATCTGGCCGAACTTGTATGCTCCAACTCCCTGCGGTCAGATGAACTCACATCCGGCGTGGGCCTGCTCAAAGCCGAAATGCGCGCTCTGGGCAGTGATTTTATGGAACTGGCCGATGCCCACCGCGTACCCGCTGGCAAGGCGCTGGCCGTTGACCGCGAGGCTTTTGCCCGCGCCATGACCGAACGCGTGGCCGCGCAGGCCAATATCACCATGGTGGAACATCAGGTGGCCTCGCTGGATGACCCGGTGCTCGCGCCCTTTACGGGCGAGGGCGGGGCAGTGGTGCTGGCTGCCGGGCCCATGGCCTCAGAGGCGCTTTCCGCCTCGCTGGCAGAAGCTGTGGGCGCAAAGCACTGCTATTTTTATGACGCCATCGCGCCCATTGTGTGGACGCACTCCCTTAATATGGGTGTGGTGTTCCGCGCCTCCCGCTATGGGCAGGAAAACGGCGAGGCCGACGGCGAGGGCGACTACCTCAACTGCCCCATGAGCCGCGACGAATACGATATTTTTTATGCGGCCCTGCTGGAAGCGCAAAAAGTCTCTGCCCATGAATTTGAGCAGGAAAAGCATTTTGAAGGCTGTATGCCTGTGGAGGCCCTTGCCGAGCGCGGCCCGCGCACCCTGACCTTTGGCCCTCTTAAACCTGTGGGGTTTGTGGACCCGCGTACAGGGCGCAGACCTTGGGCCATTCTGCAACTGCGGGCAGAAAAGGCCAACAGCGAAACCTGCAACCTTGTGGGCTGCCAGACCAAGCTGACCCAGGGCGAGCAGGCCCGCGTGTTCCGGCTGGTGCCGGGCATGGAAAATGCGGAGTTTGCGCGCTTTGGCAGCATGCACCGCAATACCTATGTGAACGCGCCTGATGTGCTGGCCCCGGATTTGTCGCTGCGGGCGCGGCCCGGCGTGTATCTGGCGGGGCAGATCACAGGGGTGGAAGGCTATGTGGAATCAGCCGCCAGCGGCCTGTGGTTGGCCCTGCTGCTCAATGCCCGCGCACGTGGTCTTGAATTGCCGCATCCGCCGGTGGAAAGCGCTCTTGGCGGGCTGCTCAACCATCTGCGTACGCCGGTAAAGCATTTTCAACCCTCCAACGCGCACTTCGGCCTTGTGCCGGAACTGGGCGAAAGAGCGCGCAAAAAAGATCGCAAGGCCTTGTATTCCGCCCGCGCGCAGGAAACATTCGGCGAATGGCTTGCGGCGCAGCGCGAGGCAGGCGCTATTTAAGATGCTTGCAGAGGCTCGCGTTTTTTGTAATGATATTTGATGCACGTGGTTGCAATGATTTCTCCGGCTGCACACACGCAGGCACATGGCGCATCTATCAGGGTTTCAGAGATAAATTGCGGCAATGTGTCAAAAAAGTGTTGACGGCGGCATGGGGAGTAGCTATATAACCGCTTGCCTCATGTAGGAGCGTAGCTCAGGTGGCTAGAGCACTTCCTTGACACGGAAGGGGTCAACAGTTCAAGTCTGTTCGTTCCTACCAAATGACTCTTCGGGGATAGTTCCCCTAAACGGCGGAAGGCCTTGGCCCCGCCCATAGCACAGGTCGCTTGATGCGACCCGAAGACCGGATTCGGCGCAGTGGGGAGGTTTACCTCCCCACTTTGTTTTATGTGCCTCCGGGTATTTTTGTAAGGAGCTTTTCATGGAAGTCCGTGTGGAAGGGCAGATGGTGGAAGCCGGTGACTCCGTTGCTTCTGTCCTGCAAAAAGCCTTGAGCGGCAAAAAGTTCAAGGCGGCTGTGGCCGCACGCGCCGATAATGGCGCTCTGCTGGATCTTTCCGCCCCCCTGCCTGCTGGCTGCGTCGAGCTTGCGCCCGTGTACGCCGACTCGCCCGAGGGGCTGCAAATGATCCGCCATTCCACCGCCCACGTCATGGCGGCGGCGGTCAAGCGTCTCTTCCCCACTGCCAAGGTCACTATCGGCCCCTCCATCGACACCGGATTTTACTACGACTTTGACGTGGAAAAGCCCTTTTCCAGCGAAGATTTCCCCGCTATCGAAGCGGAAATGCAGCGTATTGCCGATGCGCGCGTACCCTTCACCTGTAAGGTGCTGCCCAAGGCGGAAGCTGTTGAAGTGTTCCGCAATATGGGCGAAGCTTACAAGGTTGAGCTGATTGAGAGCATCGATGCCGACACGGTGTCGCTCTATACATGCGGAGATTTCACGGATCTGTGCCGTGGCCCCCACGTGCCGCACACGGGTTTTGCCAAGGCGGCAAAGCTCATGAGCGTGGCCGGGGCCTATTGGCGCGGTGATGAAAAGAACCGCATGCTTTCCCGCATTTACGGCACTGCCTTTGCCGACCAGAAGGCTCTGGACGCCTACCTGAAGCAGCTTGAAGAAGCCAAGCGCCGCGACCACCGCAAGCTTGGCCGCGAGTTGAGCCTCTTCACCTTCAAGGAAGATGTGGCCCCCGGCATGGTCTTCTGGTTGCCCAGAGGCATGATGGTGCGTACCATCCTTGAAGACTTCTGGCGGCGCGAGCATCTCAAGCGCGGATACGAAATCGTGCAGGGGCCGCAGTTGCTGCGCGTGGAAACGTGGCAGAAATCCGGCCACTACGACCACTACCGCGAAAATATGTATTTTACGCAGATCGAGGAAGACGCCTACGGCGTCAAGCCCATGAACTGCATCTCGCATATGCTCATTTACGGCAACGAGTTGCACAGCTACCGCGATCTGCCCCAGCGTTATTTTGAACTGGGCGTGGTGCACCGCCACGAAAAGAGCGGCGTGCTGCACGGGTTGTTGCGCGTGCGCCAGTTCACGCAGGACGATGCCCATATTCTGTGCGCGCCCGAGCAGCTTGAGGGCGAAATTCTTGAGGTCATCCATCTTATCCGCGACCTCATGAATCTCTTCGGCTTCCAGTACAAGGTTGCCGTTTCCACCCGGCCCGAGAGCAGCATCGGCACGGACGAAGCCTGGGAGCTTGCCACCAACGCGCTCACCAAGGCTGTGGAAAAGGCCGGACTGCCCTATGAGATCAATGAGGGCGACGGCGCGTTCTACGGCCCCAAAATTGACGTTCGACTGCTTGACTGCATTGGCCGTGAATGGCAATGCTCAACGATACAGGTTGATTTTACCCTGCCGGAGCGTTTTGACCTCACCTATGTAGGGCAGGACGGCGAAAAGCACCGTCCGGTCATGGTGCACCGGGCTATCATGGGGTCGCTTGAGCGGTTCATCGGCATTCTCGTTGAGAACTTTGCCGGTGCACTGCCCACATGGCTTGCGCCCGAGCAGGCCCGTCTGCTTACCGTGACGGAAGCGGGCGATGAAGCCACCCTCAAAATGTGCGAAGAACTCAAGGCGATGGGCATTCGCGCCACCGCCGATACCCGCAACGAGAAACTGGGCTTCAAGGTGCGCGAGGCGCAGCTGGCCAAGGTTCCGTATATTCTGGTGGTGGGGGAAAAAGAAGTGCAGGCGGGCGGCGCCAATGTGCGCCTGCGCAATGGGGACAATATGGGGCTCAAATCCGTAGCGGAAATCGCCGCGCTGATCCGGACGGATGCCGAAGAGCCTTTCAAACAAGGAGGGATGCGCTATAGCTTCGCCTAATATGAGATTCCGTCGCGACATGCCACAGGACGGCGTGCGTCGCAACGAGATGATCCGCGCCCGTGAAGTGCGCGTGATCGCCGCCGATGGCGAGCAGCTTGGAATTCTGCAACGCAACGATGCTATTGACCGGGCCAAAGAAGCCGGCATGGATCTTGTGGAAGTGGCTTCCACTTCTGAACCGCCCGTTTGTCGCATAATGGACTACGGCAAGTTCAAGTACGAACAGCAGAAAAAGAAGCAGGAAGCCAAAAAGCGGCAGGCCGTGGTGCAGATTAAGGAAATCAAGGTTCGTCCCAAAACCGATGACCATGATTACGAAACCAAGGTCCGCCACATCCGCCGTTTTCTTGAAGAGGGTGACCGCTGTAAGATTACGGTGTTTTTCAGGGGCCGCGAAATTGTGCATAAAGATCGCGGCATGGCCATTCTTGAACGGGTTGTGCAAGACCTTGCCGATATCGCCAAGGTGGATCAGGAAGCCCGCGCTGAAGGCCGCACCTTGCAGATGATGCTGGTGCCCAAAAAGCAGTCGTAGGCCGTCTGTGCGGGGGATGTGAATTTCCCCTTGCGTAGTTCGGTGCTTTGGGGCATTATGCCCTTCCCTCGGTGCGCCCGTAAAACGGCGTCCGAGTGTATACGTTTTTAAGGAGTACGCCATGCCCAAGATCAAAACCCGGCGTTCCGCCGCCAAGCGTTTTTCGCAGACCGGCAGCGGCAAGTTCAAGCGTCGCCGCCAGAACCTGCGCCACATTCTGACCAAGAAGGCCGCCAGCCGCAAAATGCGCTTGGGTCAGTCCACCCTGGTGGATCAGACCAACGAAAAGGCTGTGCGTCGGATGCTGCCCAACGGATAGCTGATTTGCCCCTTCGCCCGTTGGCTTTGTCCGCCTGCGGGACGCGCCTCGGTCACATAGGTCTAACTATGCTCCGCTCGGCGCTTCCCTTGGCTTTCGCGCCAACGAACGAATTTGCTGCGTCAGCCTGTCAATGATGACGGGGATGGTCGGCAAGGCAAAATTATGTGCAAATTGCAGCGTTAGCTGCGGCGAGTGCTAAAAGCAAATTCTGACGGGAAAAGGTAATTCAGCGCGATGCTGCGGCATCGGCGGCGCATGCGGAGCCGCGACTGACGTTCAATCCGCGTCTCTCATTCGAGAGCCTGAAGTTTTTTACGCTCCCCAACGGGCATTCCTCCGCCTAGTTGGGAGAAGGAGGCAACGCATATGCGTGTGAAGAGAGGTCTTGCAAGTCATCGTCGTCATAAGAAATATTTGAACGCAGCCAAGGGTTTTCGTGGTGGTCGCAGCCGTCTGTACCGCACCGCGCGCGAGGCTGTGGAACGCTCGATGCAGTATTCCTATGTGGGCCGCAAGCTGAGGAAACGCGATTTCCGCACTCTGTGGATTCTCCGCATCAACGCCGGCGCGCGTCTGAGCGGTCTTTCCTACAGCCGTTTCATGCACGGCCTCAAGCTGGCTGGCATTGAACTGAACCGCAAGGTTCTGGCTGACCTTGCCGTGTATCACAAGGACGACTTCGCCAAGATCGTCGATCTGGCCAAGACCGCTCTGAATTAAGAGCGGTGCTCCCCGCGCCGGAGGGAGACCTCCTGGCAGCGACGCCTGTGTCTTATAGGGCGCAGCGCGGCTTGCGGGAGCGGGGCCTTGCATGGTATAAGGCGCGGGCGGTGCACAAGCGCCGTCCGCGCCTTGATTTTTTTGTATCGCCGGGGATTGCCCGGCGGGCAGGGCGAATTCATGCCGTGAGGATGCGCAGGCCGCAGAAATGGCAGGATGTTCCGCAGGGCAGGGCCGTCAGGCCTGACCGAGAGCGGGTGCCGTCATTTCCGTTTTTCTGCGTCTCCCTTAACAAAAAGCCGCGCCGCGCGGCATTGGGATATCCGCTATGGATCTGATTTCTGCACTGGAAAGCCTGGTTCCCGAACTTGAAAAAGGTCTGGGCCAGGCTTCTTCGTTGGATGCCCTTGAGGCTTTGCGCGTGGATGTTCTGGGCCGCAAGGGCCGCATAGCCCAGATCATGGCCCAGTTGCCCTCGTTGGCCCCGGCAGAGCGCCCCGCCGTGGGCCAGACCGCCAACAGCGTCAAAGAGCGCTGCAACGCACTGTTTGAAGCCCGCAAGGCCGCTCTTGAGGCTGGGCGCGAGGCCGAAGCACTGCGCCGTTTCGATCCTTCCGTCCCCGGTCGCGCGCCCTGGCGCGGCAGCCTGCATCCCACCACTCTGGTGACGGAAGAAATCTGCCAGATTTTTCAAAATTTGGGATTTGACGTGGCTTCCGGCCCGGAAGTGGAAATCGACTACTACAATTTTGAAGCCCTGAACATGCCGCCCGAGCATCCCGCCCGCGACATGCAGGATACCCTGTATGTCACCGAAAAGGTGCTCATGCGCACGCACACCTCGCCCGTGCAGGCCCGCACCATGCTGGCGCGCAAGCCTCCTCTGGCCGTCATTGCCCCCGGCAAGGTGTACCGGCGCGACAGCGACCTCACCCACACCCCCATGTTCCATCAGATCGAAGGCCTCATGGTGGGCGAGGGCATCAGCATGGCCCATCTGCGCGGCACGCTCACAGCCTTTGTGCGCGCGGTCTTTGGCGCTGAAACCCAAGTGCGCTTCCGCCCCAGCTTCTTCCCCTTTACCGAACCTTCGGCAGAAGTGGACATCTCCTGCTGCATGTGCGGCGGCAAGGGTCACATTGGCGATGCGCCCTGCCGCGTGTGCAAAACCACGGGCTGGGTTGAAATCCTTGGTTGCGGCATGGTCGACCCTGCCGTGTTTGAAGCCGTGGGCTATCCGGCGGACGTCAGCGGCTTTGCCTTTGGCATGGGCGTGGAACGCGTGACCATGCTCAAGTACGGCATTGGCGATCTGCGGATGTTTTTTGAAAACGACGTGCGCTTTCTTGGCCAGTTTGCCCGGTAGGACACTATGCCCAGCGTCATGATCCCCATATCTGGCAGCAATGCCCGCATGCGCGCAGGCCGCCTTACGGCCTTGCCCGTGTGTATTGTATTGCTGGGCCTGTTGGCGGCGGCATCTCTGTTGCCCGGCAGCCCGTGCTGGCTGGCGGCGGATGAAGCTCACGCCGCCTCAGCCTACACCCCGCGCCATTCGGGCATGGATGCGCCGGGCGAACCCAAGCGCATCGAAACCTTGCCCAGCAAGAACGCAGGGCGCACGGCAGAAGGCGGCATGGGCTATACGGACGCTTACGGCAACACCATTGACGACCGCCAGCCGGAAGAAAAACCCGCTCCCAAACGCCCAAGACCTGGGGCCTACGGTGTGGGCGCGGGCCAGAGCGAGCGCTACGAGCGCCCACTGCCCGATCCGCAAAATCAGACTCCTGCCTGGAGTTTCAAATAACCACGCCAAGGCGCGGAAACAGGACGAACTATGCTGCTCTCACTTTCATGGCTGCGTGAATTTACTCCGTATGAAGGAACGGCTGAGGCGCTGGGCGACCGCCTGACCATGCTCGGCCTTGAGCTGGAAGACATCAGCCGGCCCTACGATGCCATAAGCTCCATTGTGGTGGGGCATGTGGTTTCGTGCGACAATCATCCGGAATCCGACCATCTGCACGTCTGCAAGGTGGACGCCGGGCAGGGCGAGCTGCTTGATATCGTTTGCGGCGCCCCCAATGTTGCTGCAGGCCAGAAAGTGCCTGTGGCCCTGGTGGGCACCAAGATGCCCGACGGCATGATGATCAAAAAGGCCAAACTGCGCGGCGCGCCTTCTTTTGGCATGATCTGCTCCGAGCGCGAACTGGGCCTGACCGAAGACCACACCGGCATCATGGTGCTGCCCGAAAGTTTTGTGGTGGGCAAACCTCTGGTGGAGCAGCTTGAGCTTGACCGCGAAGTGCTGGATATTTCCATCACGCCCAACCGCGCCGACTGTCTTTCAGTGCTTGGCCTTGCGCGCGAAACCGCCCTGGCCTGCAACCTGCCGCTCTCCATCCCCGAGCTGCCGCTGGAGCTGGACTCCGGCGCAGAAGTGCTGGTGCCCATTGATATTGATGACCCCGAGCACTGCTGGCTGTATTCCGGCCGCGTCATCACGGGCGTCAAGATCGGGCCTTCGCCCATGCGCCTGCGTCACCGTCTGCATGCAGTGGGTGTGCGCCCCATTTCCAATATCGTGGACGTGACCAACTATATTCTGTTTGAATGCGGTCAGCCCTTGCACTCCTTTGACATGGACAAGCTGGAAGGCGGCCGCATCGTGGTGCGCCGCGCGCAGGAAGGCGATACCTTTACCACCCTTGACGGGCAGGAACGCGCGCTCACCGCAGCCGACCTCTGCATCCGCGACGGCGCTCGCGCCGTGGCTCTTGCTGGCGTTATGGGCGGCCTGAACAGCGAAATCTCCGATGCCAGCACCAATGTGTTTCTGGAAAGTGCGGTCTTCAAACCCGCCACCATCCGCAAAACATCACGCCGTCTGGGCCTCTCGTCCGAAGCGTCCTACCGCTTTGAGCGCGGCATCGACCAGCAGCGCACCGTGTGGGCGCTTGACCGAGCCTGCGCCATGATGGCCGCCGTCAGCGGCGGGCGTGTACAGCGCGGCCTTTCCATCAACGAGCCCCGCCTCTTCAAGGCGGCCAGCATTGAATTCCGTCCCGCGCGGGCCGATTCCCTGCTGGGTGTGCAGCTTGGCGCGGACTTTGACGAAAAGGTGCTCACCGGCATGGGCTGCAATGTGGACAAGGGCGAAAGCAGCCCCGTGTGGCGCGTCAGCCAGCCCTCCTGGCGGCCCGACCTCACCCGTGAGGCTGATCTGATCGAAGAAGTAGGCCGCGTGCACGGGCTGGATACCATTGCCCCCGTGCTGCCCGCTATTGCCCGCAACCTCGACCGCGCAGGCGAGCCGGAATCCCGTTACGGATTCTGGTCGCGCCTCAAGCACTGGGGCGCTGGCCTTGGCCTCAACGAAGCGGTGAACTACAGCTTTGTGGGCCACAAGGATATGGATCATCTTGCCATGCCGCGCGAGGGCCGCATTTCCATCATGAACCCGCTCTCGGCGGAGCAGGATGCCCTGCGCACCGCCCTGGCCCCCGGCCTCATGTACGATCTGCGCAACAACCTCGCCCAGGGAGCGCAGGGGCTGCGGCTGTTTGAACTTGCCAATATTTTTGAAGCTGACGCCTCCTCTGAAACCACCGCCCGCGAAACGGGCATGCTGGGCGTGCTCCTGTATGGCGCGCGCTACGACACGGCCTGGCCCCAGGCTGAGGGCGACATGGATTATGCCGACCTCAAGGGCGTGGTGGAAAACCTGCTGCACTATCTGCATCTTGAAGCGCCCATCTATGAACTGGCTCAGAAGCATGCCTTTTTGCTGCCCTGCGTGAATATCTTTGTGGATGGCCGCGCCGTGGGCTTCATGGGTCGGGTCAAGCCCGCCATGGCCGATGAATATCATGCCCGCAAGGACGTGTGGCTGGCTGAAATGAACCTCGACATCCTGCGTGAACTGCACGATGCCGCCACGGTGCGCTTTGCGCCCCTGCCGGTGTATCCGCCCGTGCGGCGCGACATTACCGTGACCGCCGGGCCGGGCCTCAAGGTGGCCGACATCACTGCCCATGTGCAGGGGCTCAAGCTGCCTTTGCTGGACGGAGTGACTCTGGTCGACTGCTTTGAACCCAAGACGGAGCAGGGCGGGGAACCCTTGCGCAACCTGACCTTCCGGCTCACGTTCCGCCATGCGGAGCGTACCCTCAAGGATACGGAAGTGGACAAGGAGCGGGAGAAGGTGGCACAGTCGCTTGTAAGCGCTCTGGGCGTAAAGATCTAACACAGTGCGCGCAGGCCCGGCTTTTTCGGGCCTGCGCAATTCCGGCACATTTTCAGAGAGTGTCAGGAGGGGTATGACATGTCGGACCACACGCCCGACAATACCTACCGCATAGGTGAGGTCGCAGAACTGCTCGACCTCAAAACCCATGTGTTGCGCTTCTGGGAAACGGAGTTTCCCCAGTTGGCGCCGCTGCGCACCGGTAAGGGGCAGCGCCTGTACACGGAAGAAAACGTGGCCCTCTTGCGTCGTATCCGGCAGTTGTTGCACGAGCAGGGCATGACCATTGAAGGCGCGCGCCGCGTACTTGCGGGCAGCGCCGTGGTGGATGAAAGCCTGCCCGAACGCGTGGCGGCGGTGCCGGACCCGGATTTTATGCGTATGCTCCAGCGGGAGTTGATCTCGTTACGCCGCCTGCTCAGCGAAAAATAGGCTGCGGCCTGCTGGTGTAAGAATATTTCAGGGAAGGGACGCGGGGGAGGCGACCCTTTCTGTTGGTGGCCCTCCCCCGCAAACACGCTCACCCCGATATAATCATGATCTTATCGCCCTCATTGCTGTCTGCCGATTTTGCCCGTCTGGCCGAAGAGCTTGGCGCCCTTGAGGCCGCCGGAGTCACCTGGCTGCATCTGGACGTGATGGACGGGGCTTTTGTGCCCAACATCACCTTTGGTCCCCCGCTGATAAAGGCTCTACGGTCTGTCAGCGGGCTTTTTTTTGACGTGCACCTCATGGTGAATGATCCGGCCCGCTATATTGCCGACTTCCACAAGGCAGGGGCAGACATGCTGGTCATCCATGCCGAGGCCGACAAGCACCCGCAGCGCACGCTCACGGCCATCCGGGCCATGGGCTGCAAGGCGGGGCTTGCCCTCAACCCCGGCACGGATGTGAATGCTGCCCGCTGGCTGGCGGCGGATATGGACATGCTGCTGCTCATGAGCGTGAACCCCGGTTTTTCGGGTCAGGCATTCATCCCCGCCACGTTTGACAAAATCCGCGCCGCCCGGCAGATGCTTGACGCCAACGGCGGGGCAGAGGCGCTCATCCAGATCGACGGCGGCGTGTGCCCAGAAAACACGGCCCAGCTTGTGGACGCCGGGGCGGAAGTTCTTGTATCCGGCTCGGCCTTTTTTGGCCACAAACCTTACGACAAACGGCTTGCCGCCTTTATGGCTCCGCTTGCGGGCAGAACGCCCCGCCATGCGGAAGATGCCCTGAGACGCCGCGCCGCCAACCATATCACGCAAAAATAGAGGAAAGAGTCATGCCCACCCGCAGACAGTGCGCCAATGCCATCCGCGCCCTTGCCATGGACGCCATTGAAAAAGCCCGCTCCGGTCACCCCGGCGCACCTCTGGGTATGGCCGACATGGCCGAAGCCCTGTGGCGTCATGGTTTCAAGCACAATCCGAGCAACCCCCGCTGGTTTGACCGCGACCGCTTTGTGCTTTCCAACGGCCATGCCTCCATGCTGCTCTATGCCTTGCTGCACCTCACGGGCTATGATCTGCCCATGGAGGAACTGCGCAATTTCCGCCAGTGGGGAGCCAAAACCGCAGGGCACCCCGAATACGAGCCTGATCTGGGTATTGAAATGACCACTGGCCCGCTGGGGCAGGGTATTTCTTCCGCCGTGGGCATGGCGCTGGCCGAAAGCATGCTGGCCGCCCGCTACAACACTCCCGAGCACACGGTTGTGGATCACCACACCTATGTGTTCACGGGCGACGGCTGCCTCATGGAAGGCGTTTCGCACGAAGCCTGCTCGTTGGCTGGCACCTGGGGCCTGGGCAAGCTCATTGCCCTTTATGACTCCAACGGTATTTCCATTGACGGCAAGATTGACGGCTGGTTCAACGAAGACGTGGCGGCCCGCTTCCGCGCCTACCACTGGCAGGTCATCGGCCCCATCAACGGGCATGACGCCGCCGCTCTGGACGCCGCCATTGCTGAGGCCAAGGCCGATCACAGCCGTCCCAGCCTGATCATCTGCCGCACCCACATTGGTTTTGGTTCGCCCAAGGCCGATTCCGCATCCTGCCACGGTTCGCCCCTTGGTGATGATGGCATTGCAGCTACCCGCGCGGCTCTGGGCTGGACCGAAGAACCCTTTACAGTGCCGCAGGATCTGTATTCCGCGTGGGACGCGCGTGAAAAGGGCAAGGCTGCCGAGGCCGCCTGGGAGCATACCTATGCCGCCTACGCCAAGGCCAATCCCGAGCTTGCCGCTGAATTTACCCGCCGTATGCGCGGCGAACTGCCCGAAGACTGGGCCGCCATAGCGCGCGGCATGATTGAAGAAGCCGTGAGCAAGGCCGAAACCACGGCAACGCGCGTGGCCTCCAAGAAAACCCTTGAATGCCTCGTGCCCCGCCTGCCCGAACTTGTGGGCGGCTCCGCCGACCTCACCGGCTCCGTAGGTACGCTGACCAGCGCCTCCGAGCATATGGACGTGCAGACCCACAAGGGCAACTATGTTTCCTACGGCGTGCGCGAATTCGGCATGAGCGCCATCATGAACGGCTTTGCCCTGCACGGTGGGTTCATCCCCTACGCGGGTACGTTCATGTCCTTTGCTGATCAGGCCAAGAACGCCCTGCGCTTGGCCGCCATCATGGGCATCCGCGCCGTGTGGGTGCTGACGCACGACTCCATCGGCGTGGGCGAAGACGGCCCCACGCACCAGCCTGTGGAACAGCTCGGCATGCTGCGCCTCATGCCCAATTTCAATCTGTGGCGTCCCTGCGACACGGTGGAAACCGCCGTGGCCTGGCGCAGCGCCCTTGAAAGCGCGCATACGCCCACCGGGCTTTCGCTCTCACGTCAAAATCTGCCTTTCTGCCAGCGCGACGCCGCCCAGGTGGAAGCCATTGCGCGCGGCGGCTATGTGCTGCGCGACTGCGAAGGCACACCCGAGATCATCCTTATCGCCACTGGTTCAGAAGTGTCGCTTGCCCTTGAAGCCGCTGACCAGCTTACCGCAGATGGCCGCAAGGCCCGCGTGGTCTCCATGCCCTGCGCTGAGATTTTTGACGCGCAGGACGCAGCCTACAAGGAAAGCGTACTGCCCCGTGGCGTGCGCGCCCGCATTGCCATTGAAGCCGCCGCTGCGGATTACTGGCGCAAGTACGTGGGCCTGGACGGCGCGGTGGTGGGCATGGAGCGCTTTGGCGCTTCCGCCCCTGCCAAGATCATTTTTGAGCGTCTGGGCTTTACCGTGGCGCATGTGCTGGAAGTGGCGGAAGGCCTTTTCCGGCAGCTTGGGAAGTAACTGGCCGACAGAACGAAGCAAATCCTCTTACAGGGAGAACGCATATGCCCATCAAGAAAATGCAGGATCTGGACCTGACCGGCAAAACCGTTGTGATTCGCGAAGACCTGAACGTGCCCATGAAGGACGGACAGGTATCCAACGACAAGCGCATCCGTGCTTCGCTGCCCACCATTACCACGGCCCTTGAAAAAGGCGCAGGCGTGGTGCTGCTTTCGCATCTGGGCCGCCCTACAGAAGGGCAGTATGAAGAGCAGTTCTCCCTTAAGCCCGTGGCCGCCCGCCTCTCCGAGCTGCTGGGCAAGCCTGTTGCCCTTGCCGCCACGCTGGAAGAAGCCAAGGCGGCTCCCGGCACCGTGACCCTGCTTGAGAACGTGCGTTTTCTCAAGGGCGAGAAAAAGAACGATCCCGCCCTGTCCGAGCAGTTTGCCGCCCTGGGTGATGTATATGTGATGGACGCCTTTGGTGCTGCCCACCGCGCGCATGCCTCCACAGAGGGCGCGGTGCGCGTTGCCAAGGTGGCCTGCGCCGGACCGTTGCTTCAGGCCGAGCTGGAGGCCTTTGCCAAGGTGCTGAACAATCCCGCCCGCCCGCTGGCAGCCATCATCGGTGGCTCCAAGGTGTCCACCAAGCTGGCCCTGCTGGAAAACCTGCTGGAAAAAGTGGATGTGCTCATTGTGGGCGGCGGCATTGCCAATACCTTCCTTGCGGCTGCCGGGTACATGGTCGGCAAGTCGCTGTACGAAGAAGACCTTGTGCCCGAAGCCAGGCGCATTATGGAGCAGGCCAAGAACCTGAACAGGGACCTGCCCCTGCCCGTGGATGTTGTGACCGCCGAGGAACTGGCTCCCGGTCAGGCGGCTACAACCCGCGCCGTGGGCGACGTGCCCGCCGACCAGATGATTCTGGACGTTGGCCGCGACACGATCGCGCAGTACAAAAAGCTGCTGTCCAAGGTTGCCACCGTGGTGTGGAACGGCCCTGTGGGCGCGTTTGA
The DNA here is from genome assembly GCF_902477725.1 of uncultured Desulfovibrio sp. Taxonomy (NCBI): domain Bacteria; kingdom Pseudomonadati; phylum Thermodesulfobacteriota; class Desulfovibrionia; order Desulfovibrionales; family Desulfovibrionaceae; genus Desulfovibrio; species uncultured Desulfovibrio sp. The sequence goes on from NZ_CABSIF010000007.1 coordinate 150,913, forward strand.
AACTGATCCCTTTGGCGAAGGCACCAAGGCACTGGCGCACTATCTTGCCGATTCCAAGGCCTTTGTGGTGGTGGGCGGCGGTGATTCCGTGGCTGCGGTGGAAAAGTACGGCCTGTCCGAAAAGATGGGCTATATCTCCACCGGCGGTGGCGCATCGCTGGAACTGCTGGAAGGCAAGGTGCTGCCCTCTGTGGCGGCGCTGGAAGACAGAGGCTAGGGCCTGTGCACTATGGCTCTTTTGCCCTCTGTCTGCGTCAGGAAGCCTTTTTATTTCGGTCGAGTACCGAAGGGAGTACACTCCCTTCATAAAAAGGCTTCCTTCCTTGGCAGAGAACAAAATTGCTCATAGAGTTAACAAACCCTAGTACATGCCGCTCTGCGGCAGCGTTCATAGCTGATTCAGGCCCCCGGCTCTCAGGATTCGGGGGCTTTTTGCGTGTGGCGCTCAGGCCCGAGGACGCAGGTTTTTAAAAAACGGCAATTGCATGATGAAGTCGCAAAACTGCCGCAGCACCGCGCTGGACGCGGTGGTTTTAAGCACTGTGCGCACCTGCGGCAGGGGTGGCAGGCCGCACGTGCCGTCAAGGATGACAAAGCGTCCGTCCATATCCCAATCGGGGAGGGCGGTTATGCCAAAACCCGCCAGCACCGAACTGCAAAGGCTTTCGTACGAGGCGCTCACATAGGCAAAGTCGTAGCTTCTGCCTGCGGCATTGAGGGCTTCCAGCGTGGCGGCGCGCCAGGGGCTACCCTCGCTGTAGGCGGCCAGCGGCACTGGCGTGGTAGGCGCAAGCTCAATGTGTCCGCCGCTGGCCCAGTGCAGGGGCTGCTGCGCCAATACCTCGAATATGCCCTCGGGCGCGTGGCTGCTGTCAAAGCGGTACTGGTTGATCAGGGCCACATCCAGGCTGCCGTCTGCCAGCATGCGGTCAATATCCGCAGACATGGCCGAAATAACACCGATCTGAAGGTCTGGGTTCAGGGCCAGCAGGCGGGCCACAGCTGCCTGCAATTCCACCGTGCTGAAACTTGGCGGGATACCCACCGTGATGCGCCCCCGCAATTCAGGTTGTCGGGCTGCGCGCAAGACCGCGTCAAAGCGCAGCAGAATATCCTCCAGTTCCGGCAAGATGCGTTGCCCCGCCGTGGTGAGGCCAAAGGTGTGCCCGTTGCCCCTCTCCACCAAAATGCAGTTGAGGTGCGCCTCCAGCTTTTTGACAGACTGCGTCACCGCCGACTGGCTGCGGCAGAGCTGCTCCCCGGCTTTCTGAAAGCTGCGGCTGTGGGCCACGGCAATAAATGCCCGCATATGTTCAAGGGTAATGCTGCGCGTGTCTGCCGGGAGTTTCATAACGTTGACCGCCTTAAAATAAGATGAACTGATTTGTTCATGATAAAAATAAATTTTACAAATTATCAAGCCCCCGCCTACTGTGGACGCAAGTATATTGCTGCAAGGGGTAGGGGTGAAAAATGGAAAAAACAGCAAGTGTGGAAAGGCCGTTGGAAGCGCACGGGCCAGGATTGGGACACGGAAGCGCGGCAAGCACGGCCCAAAAGCGTCTGAACTGGCGGCACGTGGCTGTGGGCGTATGCTTTAGCGTTATCTGGAGCTCAGCCTTTGTGGCGGGCAAGATTGTGGTGACGGAAATGGGGCCATTCGTAAGCCTGTTTTACCGCTTTGTGGGCACTGTTTTTGTATTGGGCCTATTGTGCGGCAAAAGCCTGTGGGGGCCGCAGGCGGGCAGGGCGATGCGGGCGGGATTTGTGCTCGGCCTGCTGAACAACGTGGCCTATCTGGGGTTGAGCTTCTCTGCCCTGCAACAGGTATCTCCCCCCTGGGTTATTGTGATTGTATCCTGCTCGCCCTTTTTCACTCTTATGCTTGGCGTTGCGCGCGGGCTGGAATCGTTTAGCGCGGCAAAGCTGCTGGGCTTTGGCCTGTCGCTGGCGGGCATTGTGCTCATGGTGGGCGCGGGCAAGCCGGACGGCGGGGCTGTTCAGGGCCTGCTGCTGGCTGCCGGGGCAACAGTGGCTTTTTCCGTAGGCGCGGTGCTCTTTCGCGGCAGATACAGCAACATGCCGCTGCTACCCGTCAATTTCTGGATGTCTGTCTGCGCCATGCTCTGTTTTGCTCCACCGGCCATGCAGAGCAGTGTGACGCCTTTGGCGGTTTCCACCCCGGCCCTGCTGGGACTGACCTGGCTTGCGGTGGTGAGCCTGCTGGGCATGGCCCTGTGGCTGCTGCTCATCCGCACGCAGGGGGCATCCACAGCCGCAGCCTACAATATGCTCAATCCCCTGGCCGGGCTGGCGCTTTCGGCACTGTTGCTGGGCGTGCCCATCCTGCCTGCCGATGTGGTGGGTGCTGCCGCCATTGTGGCGGGCCTTGGCGTGGCTTTGGGCGTGCGGTTGCCAAAGCGCTAATTTTTCAATCCGTGACATGCTTGTTTTTTCACAAGCGGCGCGTATGGTGGAACTGAAGGCGTATTTCAGGTTGTGCGCATCCCAAACCAGGAGGAAACTCATGAGCAAATTGCGGATTGCCCAGTATGGTTGCGGAAAGATGTCCAAGTATTCCATGCGATACGTGTACGAAAAAGGCGCGGAAATTGTAGCTGCCTTTGACGTGAACCCCGCAGTGATCGGCCGGGATATCAGTGCCATCATTGGCGGGCCGGAGCGGGGCGTTATGGTGCACCACGCTGACGAGGCCGACAAGGTACTGGCAGCGCTCAAGCCCGATGCCTGCATCATTACCACCATGAGCCTCATGCGCGATATCGTGGATGCTCTCATGGTCTGCGCCAGAAACGGCGTCAACGCCATCACCACCAACGAGGAAGCCATCTTCCCCATGAATTCTTCGCCCGCCATCACACGCGAGGTGGACGCGATGGCGAAAAAGACGGGCTGCACGGTTTGCGGTTCCGGCTATCAGGATGTGTTCTGGGGCAATCTGATCGCCACTCTGGCCGGGGCCATGCATTCCATCAACAAGATCAAGGGCAGCTCTAGCTACAATGTGGAAGACTACGGCATCGCCCTTGCCAAGGTTCACGGCGCGGGGCTTGACCTGCCCGTCTTTGAGAAGGAAATAGCCTCGGCAGACGCCATCTCGCCCGCCGAACGCCAGCAGTTGATCGAGCGCGGCGAGTTTTTGCCCTCCTATATGTGGAACGTCAACGGCTGGCTGGCTGAGCGTCTGGGCCTTACGGTCAAAAGCCAGGTGCAGAAGTGCGTGCCGCAGACCCACAGCGCCGAATTGCGTTCTGAAACGCTGGGCATGACCATCCCTGCCGGGCACGCCACGGGCATGTCGGCCGTGGTGACCACGGAAACGGCGGAGGGCATTGTCATCGAGAGCGAATGCGTGGGCAAGGTTTACGCGCCTGGCGAGGTTGACCGCAACGACTGGACGCTCATGGGCGAGCCGGATACGCAGGTGGTCATTACCCGTCCCGCCACGGTGGAACTGACCTGCGCCACCATCGTCAACCGCATACCAGACCTTATTAACGCCGCGCCGGGCTACGTGACCACCGACCTTATGCCGGTCAACAGCTACAGGGTAAAGCCGCTGGATCATTACGTGCACAAGTAGTTTCTGCATCCCCCCCGGGCCGCCATGTGGCGGCATGTCCGCCGTATCAGCAAAAGTTGGTGCGGCGGATTCTTTATTGTGTTGACATTTTTGCGTGCAGGATTATGCTCATTTGAGCAAAAATAACGAGCAAGGGAGTAGCCATGAAAGTAGCCGTTTCAAGCGAAGGGCCGGGGCTGGAATCGCAGGTTGATCCACGGTTCGGCAGGGCTGGCGGATTTGTGATCGTGGATATGGACACCATGCAGGCAGATTATGTGGACAACGGCGCATCGCAGGCAGCAGCGCAGGGCGCTGGCATCCAGACTGCGGAGCGGCTGGCGGGGCTGGGCGTGCAGGCCGTCATGAGCGGCTACGTGGGGCCCAAGGCTTTTACGGCCCTCCAGGCGGCGGGGCTGGACGTGTATCAGGATATGGACAACCGCAGCGTGGGCGAAGCCGTGTGCTGCCTTGCCGATGGTTCGGTCAGCCCGGCCACGGCTCCCAACAAGTAGGCCCGTATGCGTATTGTGATTGCCAGCGGCAAAGGCGGCGCGGGAAAGACCACCGTGACCGCCTGTCTTGCCGGACATTGGGAACGCGATTTGTTGCTCGTGGACGCGGACGTGGAAGCGCCCAATCTGCACCTTTTGCTGCACCCGAACCTCGCGGAGCCGGAACCGGTATATCTTGAAGTACCGGAACTGGTGGAGGAAAAATGCACGGGCTGCGGCGCATGCCGCCCCATGTGTTCCTACGGGGCCATTGCCATGATGGGCGCAAAGCCAATGTATTTCCAGGATATGTGCCACGGCTGCGGCGGCTGTTTTGAGGTGTGCCCGGAACAGGCGCTGCGCGTGGCGCAGCGGGAACTTGGCGCACTGTTGCAGGGTTCTGTGTCCACTGGCGGCAAAACGCTGCCCTTCCTCATGGGCCGTACCCGCGTGGGCGAGGCCATGACTCCGCCGCTCCTGCGCGCGCAGGAACGCAAACTGGCAGAACTGCTTGCGGGGCATCCCTCTGACGTACTCATGGACGCTCCCCCCGGCGTGAGCTGCCCGGCCATGACAGCGGCGCGTGGCGCGGGTGCCGTCTTGCTGGTGGCGGAACCAACCCCCTTTGGCTTTTATGATTTCAAGCTGGCGCACGCAGCCTTTGCGCAGTTGGGGCGGCCCGTTGCCGTGGTGATGAACCGCGTGGGCATGGAAGGCAACGCCGATTGCGAGGATGAACTGCGCGCATGGTGCGCGGGCGCAACACTGCCCATACTGGCAGAACTGCCCTTCCAGCGCGAGGCAGCCCACGCCTATGCCCACGGCTTGCCGCCCACGCAAGCAAAGGGCGCGACCGGGCAGGAATGGCGGCTGCGCTTTGCAGAACTTGCCGTCAAACTGCGGGAGTTTGCCAAGGGGGCCAGCCATGCGTGAGATAGTTGTTATCAGCGGCAAGGGCGGTACGGGAAAAACCACTGTCTGCGCCGCATTTGCCGCACTGGCCCATGCGCAGGGGCAAAAGGCAGTACTCTGCGACCTGGATGTGGACGTGCCGGACATGCACATTCTGCTGAACCCCCAGGTGCAGCAGGAGGAAGTTTTTATTTCCGGCAATACGGCCCGCATCAATCCTGATCTGTGCACAGCCTGCGGGCGTTGCGCCGAGCTGTGCCGCTTTGATGCGGTGCGGCTTGAAAATGGCCTGTACTGCATAGACGAACTGGGCTGCGAGGGCTGCGGCGTGTGCCACAAACTTTGCCCTGCGCACGCTGTGGAATTTCCCGAACGGCGCTGTGGCGTGTGGTATGTCAGCGACACCCGTTTTGGCCCCTTTGTACATGCGCAGCTTGACCCCGGGCAGGAAAATTCGGGTCGTCTGGTGGCCCTGCTCAAGCGTCAGGCCCGGGACAAGGCAACCAGTACGGGCGCAGACCTTGTGCTGTGCGATGGCTCGCCAGGTGTGGGCTGCCCTGTGATCAGCTCCCTCTCCGGCGCAGCATTGGCCGTGGCCGTGGTAGAGCCAACGCCTTCGGGGCGGCATGACTTTGCCCGTGTGGCGGAGCTGTGCGCGCATTTCCGTATTCCCGTGGCGGTGCTCATCAACAAGGCCGACCTGAACGCGGATGAGGTGGCCCGCATACACGCAGTGGCCGCAGAAGGCGGGCACCATGTGGTGGGCGAGCTGCCCTTCAGCCCGCTGGTCACGCAGGCCATGGTGCGGCGGCAGGCTCTGACCGAAGAAATTTCAATCCTTACCCAACCCCTTGCCGAAACTCTGGCAGCAGCCTGGGAGCGCGTGTGCTCTCTGGCATCGCAGCCGGGGCGGCAAGGCGGCATAAAACACCTGTAAAAGGAAAGCATCATGAGCAAGACTATTCTGGCAATTCCTTCGCAAATGCCCGGCGGCATGGATTCCGGCATGGGAATGCATTTTGGACATTGCGATATTTACACCATCGTGGAACTGGAAAACGGTCAGGTCGCCGCCCAGTCCACCCTTGAATCCATCCCGCACCAGCAGGGCGGGTGCATGGCTCCGGTGCAGTATCTGGCCTCCCACGGCGTCAATGCGCTTCTGGCTGGCGGCATGGGCATGCGCCCCCTCATGGGCTTCAACCAGATGGGCATCAGCGTGTATTTTGCAGGCAACCAGCCCACCGTGGGCATGGCCGTGCAGGCATTTTGCCAGGGCAAACTGACGGAATTCACTCCCGAGCATACCTGCGGCGGCGGGCATTAAACCGTTATGAAACGCTCCATTCTGTTGCAGTCAGGGCGGCCCGCAGTTTTTGCCGCCTTTGTGGATGAGCTTGAGCGGCAGGGCTGCACCGTAACGACAGTTGCCGATGCAGAAGCCTGCAAAAAAAGCGTCCAGAGGCAGGCCCCTGCGCTGGTAGTGCTGGATGCCGCCTCGCAGGAGCAGGCGAAACAGGCTGTCATCGGCATCATGCGTGTGAACGCACTGGTGCATACGGCGGTTGTCAGCGATATGCCGGAAGATGTTTTCCATGACGTCATGGAAGGCCTGGGCATTCTTGCCTCGCTGCCGACTACGCCCACAGCGGACGATGCGCGCCGCGTGACGCGCCTGCTGACGGAGCTTCAGGCCTGATAGAATGATAGCCGTCATGCGCGGCAGGTTTTACTGTTCCCGCAAACCATTGTCCGTACCCTTGGTTTGCACGGTGCCTTGGGCGCGCACTGCCTGCGCGCAAACAGCCTTCGGCCCACGGGAAGCATGGCCGGGCTTGAACCGGGTTTACCCCTCCCGGTTTTTGCCCGGTCATGCGCAAAACGGCAGATGGGCACGGCCACGGCTTGCGCCACTTGCGCGAGGCGTGGCATTGGCTTATTCTCAAATAAAACCATATTACTGGGAAATTATGCCAAGACCTTGCCATTGCAGGCGCGTGAGCGCCCTGCCAAAAAACAGATGTTTCAAGCCCAACGGTATTCCCCTGCATGAACTTGAAGAGGTTGTGCTGTCGCTGGATGGCCTGGAAGCCCTGCGGCTGGCCGACTTTGAAGACCTGAATATGGATGCCGCCGCAGCCCGTATGGGTGTTTCGCGGCATACCTTTGGCAGGCTTTTGCGGCGCGCGCGGCGCAGTGTGGCTCAGGCTCTTGTGCAGGGGCAGGCCCTGCGTATTGAGGGCGGGGTGTGCGCTGTGGATGCAACTGTCGAGGGGGCAGAAAGCGAGGATGCCATGCCGGGCGGACTGGTGGTGGCTGTGCCAAGCATTGCCCCCGGCGGTCCGGATGCTGCGCCCAACGCGCATTTTGGCCGATGTGAGTTCTACACCCTTGCCAGGGTGGAGGACGGAACTATCGGGACGGTCAGCATTCAGCCCAATCCCATACATCAGGGCGGGGATTGCGCCGGGCCGGTGCAGGCCCTTCTACGTCTTGGAGTTGGCGCACTGCTTGCGGGCGGCATGGGCATGCGGCCCCTGCGGGCTTTGCAGGAGGCAGGTATAGCCGTGTATTACAATGCCAATCTGCCCACCGTGGCCGACTGCCTTAACGCATTTGCTGCGGGCAGGCTTGTTCCTTTCGGCCCTGGGCATCTTTGCCAGAGCGGTTGCGCTTCTGAACGGTAGAGCTGTGCAGACCGCGGCAAAGGCCCGCACTTTTCCGCCCGTTCAGAAAGCGCCCTTGGTGATAACCCAGCGGCAAGCCGCCGGGAACAACGTCAATCTGCTCTAAAACGCGTAAAGAAAGCCCCCGCTCAACGAATACTTGTTGTTGCGTTCAACCATGGGGCTGTCGGTTATTTCCTGTCCCAAAAACTGGCTTTTTCCACTCACAAAAGCGCTCCAGCTTTCTGTAAGGCCGACCCTCAAGGTCAATTCGGCATAAGGCGAGAGGGCTGATTCCGGCGAGTAGTTGCTCAGGCCGCTGGCTCGGGCCTCGCTCTTGCTCACGCCGTAATAATAGTCGTTGTAGTTCACGTCGGTCCACTGCACGCCAGCCGTGGGGATAAGCGACATATTGGCAAAGCGGATGGGGTAGGAATAGGAGGCATCGGCCATCACGCCCTTATTCACGCCCAGCGCATCGGTGGAAAGGGTGGCTGCCAGCACGCCAAGTTCGGTGCGCAAGCGGTAGTTGATGCCAGCCATTGCCGAGGCATAGCGGTCATCAAGCTTTTTCATGCCCGAGTTGTCGCTCCATGAGGCATAAAAATGCTGCGGCAGATACGAAAGCTGCACGTTGACCTCATGATATTCGTTCTTGAACAGGTGCACACCGCCGCTCAATCCCCGCAAATACAGATACTCGCCTTCATATCCCAGCAAGGGCAGTGCCGTGCCCAGCCTTTCCACGCCCTTGTATTCCGAGGTGGAAACAGTACCGCCAATGCCGAGGTTGAATCCCCAGCGATTGCTGTCGCTCTTGCCGTCTTCTGCAATGGCAGAAAAAGCCATTAAAAGAAAAATGGTTAATGTCGCCAAGCACGACAATCCCCGTATTTTCATGAACCCTCCCGTGCAACAAAGCCATTGCACTTTTCATGGAAAATCTGTAATCAATTGATTACTCAAAAATAGCCTCATGAAACCAACTGTGTCAAGTCGCAGCAACTATAGGGGATAGCAATGGCTCCTGAACGTAAACCAGCCACGGGCCCGCAGCGCAAACGCAATGCCGCAGAAACCAGAAACCGTCTTTTGCAGGCGGCGCGAAGGCTCTTTGCCAAAGCCAGCTACGGCAACGTCGGGATACGGGAAATCGGCGCGGCGGCAGGGGTAAACCCGGCACTCATCAGCCGCTATTTTGGCTCAAAAAGGAATCTTTTTCTTGAAGTGGCGTCCATTCTGAATTCAGAAGGTATTGAGGCCCTGCCTGATGTGCCGCCTATGGAAAAAACCAGTATGGCCATGGGCAGCATTCTCTCTGGCGGAGCGCAGAGTGCATGGGCCACAGATTTTCGCATCACGGCCCTTTCTGCGCTGGATCCTAATGTTTCGGACGTGATGGCAAAAACGTACGACAATATCCGTCAGCAGATCATGGAGGTGCTGCCTGGTGAACAGGCGGCCACGCGGGCAGAACTGATACTGGCGCAGATCATGGGGGCGTCAATGGTCGTTAATCTGCTGCGCGGAGCGGATTCGCCCCGGATCGACATTGAGTACATGAATAAATTTTATGCAAAGCAACTGGCGGAACTGTTCGCCTGCGAACCTGCGGACTGAAGCTACGCCAGCTCCGCAATTTTTGATCGCGCGGTGATGCGGCAAAGCGAACTTTAATAGCGCCCGTCGCGGAAGCCTCGTTCTGCTGCTGCGCGTTCGGCAGCATCGGCCAGGGGCGCGGGTACAATGGTCTTGCCGATGGGGCAGAGGGCCAGCGCAGCAAGTTTGACGTGCTGCCACGCAAAAGGAATACCGATTATGGTCACCGCGCACATGACGGCGGAGACCAGATGCCCCATGGCAATCCACACGCCCGCCAGCACAAGCCATACGATGTTGCCTACTGTGCCCCACGGGCCGGTGCCTACGTCCTGTCTGCCGGTGAGCACATCGCGCGCAACGGGCATTTTGCCGAAGGGGAAAAAAGCGAAACTGCCCATGACAAAGCATGCCCTGCCCCAGGGGATGCCAACGATGGAAATAAAGCAGAGCACTCCGTATATCCACCACACAAGGCCCATGACAATGCCGCCGCACAAAAACCAGATGGCGTTCCCAAGGCAACTTATGGCGTCGTTCATGATATCCTCCTGAAGTGGGCCGTGTGGTATTCATGCGGCCATTGAGCGCTGAGTATGTCAACGCAATGCGAAAAAGAAAAGCAGTTTGAAACGAAAGGGCCGCCCGGTGATGCCGGGCGGCCCTTTATAATCTGGGCTAGAGCAGATAAACAGCCAATATGCCCTAGAAGTTGATGATGACCTGTTCCTGGTCGTCATCCTTGGAGCGGCGGGCTATCTCGCCTATGCACCATGCCCGCAGCTTGAAGGCCTGAATGCGATTGATCGCTTCTTCGGCCTGATCGGCGGGCACCACCAGCACATAGCCGATGCCGCCGTTGAATATTTGCAGAATTTCCGGCCAGCTGAGGTTGCCCGCTTCCTTGAGCCAGTTGAAGACGGGGGCCATCTGCCAGCTGCCAAAATGAATGCGCGCTTCCACCTGTGCGGGCAGTACACGGGGAATATTGTCGTAAAAGCCGCCGCCAGTGATGTGGGCCATGCCCTTGACGTTCATGTCGCGCAGCAGGGAGCGCACCGCTTCCACGTAGATGGTGGTGGGCGTCAGCAGCACATCGCCAACGCTGGCTCCATCCCCGCCGGGGAAGGGATCGGTGAGTGAAAGGCCGCTCTGGTCAAGCACCTTGCGGGCCAGGGAAAAGCCGTTGGAGTGCAGGCCCGAGGAGGCGATGCCGATGATCTTGTCGCCCACCTGAATGCCGGAGCCGTCAATGAGCTTGGCATTATCCACAATGCCCACGCAAAAACCGGCAAGGTCATACTCGCCTGGCGCGTACATGTCGGGCATTTCGGCGGTTTCACCGCCAAGCAGGGCGCATCCTGACTGGCGGCAACCTTCGGCCACGCCGCCAATGACGGTCTGGGCGGTTTCTACGTCAAGCTTGCCGGTGGCAAAGTAGTCAAGAAAAAATAGGGGGTTGGCACCCTGAACCAGAATGTCGTTGACACTCATGGCCACAAGGTCGATGCCCACAGTATCGTGCTTGTTGCAGGCAAAAGCCAGTTTGAGCTTGGTTCCCACACCATCGGTGGAAGAAACAAGCACAGGTTCGGTCATGCCGTTGAGGTCAGGCCGGAACAGGCCGCCGAAGCCGCCAATATCGGAAATGACGCCTCTGGTCTGCGTGCTCTGAACCATGCCTTTGATGCGTGAAACAAGAGTGTTTCCCGCCTCAATATCAACGCCTGCCTGAGTGTAGGCTTTTGCGCGGTCGCTGGACATCCGTTGCCTCCTTTGAATCTGCGCTACATAACATAGGTTCTTTCAAACCCCAAGCGACTTTTTGAGGCCCTGCCCGCGAGTTTTTTCATAGACCGGCTTGCTCGCCACTGCTAGAATAAAGCCGGAGGGGTAAGGAGCGTGCCATGCGTGGATATGCCGGATTGTATATTTTCTGCGCCGTACTGACGTTCGTTTGTTCCGGCGCGTCCCTTGCTGCGGATGGCGCTGCGGAATACCGCGCGCCTGTGTCGGGTGTGAAGCTTGGCCCCGTGCAGCCTGCTCAGCCTGAGCCGCCTGCTGCGCCAGGCCCGCCATCTGTAGAGAAGCCAGCTGCGTCGCAACTGCCTGGCCCGCAGCCAGGGCAATCGGTGGGCCAGCAGCCAAATCAGCAGCCAAATCAACAGGCGGGCCAACAGGTGGCTGGGCCGTCACCCGCTTTGCAGACTGCCGCTTCCGGGCAGCCGACCCCCTGGCCCAATGCGGGAGGCATGGCCCCCTATTCCTCTTTTGGTTCTCTGCCGGGGCCTGCGGACGCTCCTGCCCCCGCTCCTGCTCCCACTGCGGCTCCTGTGCCAAATCCTGCGGACGTGCCACCGCCAGCGCCTGCCCCGGGCTTTGCCCCCGAGTATGCGCCAGGTTATGGGCCTGGCTATGCGCCTTATCCTGCACCCGCACCCGGCTGGCAGGGACAGGGCGACAGCGTTGTTTCAGGCACAGGGCAGCTCCAGGGTGAAACTTTCAACGACAGGGGCATCGCGACCCAGTATCGGGATCCGCAGACTGGCGACATCGTTACCTCTGTGGTGCCGCCCGCTCCACCGGACCAGCAGAATTACGGCACTTTTTTTGTGGCTCCGCAGATTTACCCCGATGGCAACCACTGGGGGCCCAATCCGTATGGCCCCATGCCCAGACCCGGTGGGCCTTCGTGGCCGGGGCAGCAGAACATGCCCTCGGTTATCTGGCAGCCCGCGCCGCAGCCAGACCATAACAGGCATCGCCATGACGACAGGCGGCATGACGACAGACCTTATGATGATCGGCGCTATGACGATCGGCAGTATGATAATCGCCGGTATGATGACAGGCCACACGATGGTCGCTACGATGGCCCTCGCCGCGAGCAGCATGATTCGCGCGACGGTGGCTACAACGGGTCCAACAGGCCGCGCGACAACAGCCATGACCAGCGGGGAGATGACAGGTATAACCCGCGCCCCGGCAATCAGGGCGATTCACAGTATGACCCGCGCGGCGCCGACAGGGGCCGTGATGGAAGGGAGAGGCGTTGAGCATGCTTGCCGCGCTTTGGGATTCTCAGCCTGACGGAACTGTTGTGTGCCGTCTGTGCGCTCACCGTTGCCGCCTGCGCAAAGGGGCCAAGGGCATTTGCGGGGTGCGCGTCAACATGCGGGGAGAAATGGTTTCTCTGGTCAGCAGGGTCGTTACCGCTGCTGCCATGGATCCCATTGAAAAAAAGCCTCTTTACCATTTTTTGCCCGGCAGCAAGATTTTCTCTGTAGGCAGCGCCGGATGCAACTTTTCCTGCCATTTCTGCCAGAACAACAACATAGCCCACGTGCCGGAAAGCGGCATAGTGCCCGGCAAGCGCGCTGCGCCAGAAGATCTGCTGGCCTTGGCTCAGGCCAACCGCGCCCAGACCATGGCCTTTACCTACAACGAACCCACGGTCTTTTTTGAATTGCTTTACGAAACCGCAGGCATGGCGGCCAAAAAAGGCATACGCAGTGTGCTTGTGACCAACGGCTATATGTCCAAGGATTGCCTGGCGGCTCTGAGCCGGTGCATCTGCTCCGCCAATGTGGATCTGAAGTCATTCAGCGAAGCCTTTTACCATAAATATTGCGGCGGGCATCTTCAGCCTGTGCTGGAGAATCTGAAAGCCATCAAGAAACTTGGCTGGTGGCTTGAGGTCACTACTCTGGTTATTCCCGGCCTCAATGATGGACAGGCGGAAATGGAAGCGCTGGCAGCCTTTATCCGTGACGAGCTGGGGCCGGATACTCCGTGGCATGTGACGGGTTTTCACGGCGCGCATCTGATGATCGACCATCCGGACACGCCGCTGGCGACACTTGAGGCCTGTTGGCGCATCGGGCGCGAGGCCGGGTTGAATTATGTTTATATAGGAAATACGCGCAGCCCCTTGGGCAGCAATACGTTTTGCCCAGAGTGCAATGCGCTGGTTATTGAACGGAACGGATACGACACGCGGGTGCTGGGCGCAGAAGGCAAGTGCCCCAAGTGCGGCGTGCAGATCCCGGGAGTCTGGAAATAATGATTCTTGTGTATACTGGTGACGGCAAAGGAAAAACCAGCGCATGCGTGGGGCAGACCGTGCGCGCCCTGGGGCAGAATCTGGTTGTAGCCTTTGGGCAGTTCATGAAACGTGATGGGCAGGCGGGCGAGCAGGCCATGCTTGCCAAACTGCTGGGAGAGCGCTTTTTTGCCGGTGGGTTGGGCTTTTTGCGTACCGATGCAGAGCGCCCCGCGCACCGTGAGGCCGCCCTGCGGGTACTCGGCTGGGCTCGCGAGCAGCTCGAGCAGGCAGACATGCTGGTGCTGGATGAAAGCCTGTATGCCCTGAGCGCCGGGATACTTGGGCAGCAGGAGCTGGAAGAACTCATGGCGCTGGCACGCGCCAGGGATTGTCATCTCGTGCTGTCTGGCCGCAGTGCGCCAGAATGGCTCGTGGATGCGGCAGACCTTGTGACCTCCATGACCGAAATCAAGCATCCTTGGCGCACGGGCGTCAAAGCCGCTCCGGGCATAGAATTTTAGCCTCTGTGGTTGCCTTTCTGGGTATGTTCGCCAGTATTTGCAAAAGGAATTCGGGTATATGTCTGTGTTGACCATCTATGTGGCCGGGTCTTTCAAGCACAAGCACGGAGTGCGCCTTCTGGGGCGCGAGCTGCGGGGCATGGGCTGCCGCATGCTGGACTGGACAGACAAAGCCGTGCCGCCGTCAGGGCTGACCCCCGCCGAACGGCGCATCTGGATGGACACCGACCGTGACGGCGGCGAGGTCTACGCCTTTTGCCACAATGCCTGCCTGACAGCGGACATGGTCATCTATTACGGCGCGTCAGGCCAGGATGCCGGGGTGGAAGTGGGGCTGGCCGCCGGGGCTGGAGTCCCTGTGCTCGGTATACGCGGCCCGCTGGAAGGGCCGGGCCTGATGCTGCACGGGGCTGTCAGCGGTTGGGTTGACAGCGTGGAAGAAGCGCTGGACGTTGTGGCTGCCTTGCTGGCCTATGCCGATGCCGACTGGAGAAATTTTGAGGCCGAGCCGAACCCGGTGTTGCGCCACATGGGTGCGAAGCTGCGGGAGCGGGCTGATAAAAAATATAGTAATTCAGCCGATAGTTAACGCCTTTTTTCGAAACGGGCATCACCGTTTTCCAGCTCTGCTGCGCGCGTCCACCCAAGGTGGGCGTAGAAGCCAGCGGCACGGCTGCTCCCATCTGTTTCGAGCCAGATCATCTCATGCCGGGCAAGTAGAAACGCCTCCACCTTCGCCAGCAGATGCTTGCCCACGCCTTTATTCTCCCACTCCGGGCGCACAAAAAGTGCAAAAACGCTGCCATCTTCCTCATCCGCCATGGCAAAGCCCACGGTCACGCCTTCCGCTTCGGCAATCCATGTGCATTCAGCCTCGCTGATAATGCTGCCAATGCTTTCTTCAGTAATGCCCATATGTCTGAGCTGTTCAAAAGACAGGTGATTTTCGCGCACGTTGGTGCGGATGGCAAAGATATCGTTGATGTCAGCGGTAGTGGCTGGCCGGATGGTCATGATTGCACCTGAGCAAGGTTTGGTTGGTTCGCAGTAAGTGGGGAGTCGATGGCGGAAGCGCAGAACCTTGGCGGCATTCTCCGTTGCCCCTTTTGCGTGGGTGGTTCAGAGATATCAAAATAAGAGTATTGTCATATATCTGCCAGTCCAAAGTTGCAGAATTGATTGCGAATTATTGATATAATGTCAATGACTTCTTTTCTGTTTTCGCCTTTCCGCAAATAGCAGGATATATCAATGAAATTATCGCTGGAGCGTATTGGAATATACACGTAGCCAGGGATGATTGAATTGACAATACCGCGTGGAAAAATCCCCACATGTGATCCTGTTGCGATGGTTGCCAGTGCGGCAACGTATCCATTTGCTCTAAAGCCGATGAGCGGCGTGAATCCTGCATTTTTGCACATGGCCGCCAGGGTGCTGCTGTAAAAGGGAAAGAATTTTTCAGACAGAACCACAAACTGGTCGTCTTTCAGCTCGCCTAGGTTAAGCATCTTTTTTCCCGAAAGCCGATGCGCTGCCGGAATGACCGCAAACAACTCAGCCTTGTGCAGTGTTATCTGTTCAAGACCATCACAGTTGTCTGTGTCTGCGCCCCGCGTGATTGAAATATCAATATGATTGTTCTTCAACGCTATAAGCTGTCTTTTTGCATTGAATTCATGGAATCTGATGTAATCCATTCTGAAATTCGCGTAACGCAACTGTTCAATAAGGTCGAAAATCATAATGCTTGGGCAAAATCCAATGTTTATGACGCATTTTTTGTGTGAATTTTTTAAGTCTGATATTGCTTCATGAATCGATGAAATGATTTTTGTGGCGAGTTTGTAGAATTTTTTGCCATCATTTGTGAGAATCATGCCATCTTTTGTTCTTGAAAACAGTGGAGATCCTACAATATTCTCTATTTCTTGTACTATCCTTGTTACTGAGGGCTGAGACAGGTGTAACATGTGCGATGCTTTTGAAATGCTTCGTGCGGATGCAACCATCATTAATGTTTTAAGATGTCTTATTTCCATGATCGTACCTGGTGCATCAAGCGTTTGCCTTTGCAGTTGAGAGTCTGGCTATCAATAAATAAGCATCAAATTAGAAAGTAGAGTATTTTCTCCATTTTTTGGATTAATAATTTATTCACATATTATTTTATAGTATATAATTATTTTTGCATGACAGTATATATCACTATGGGACTTGAATCAATGTTAGACTCAAATATTTACGGTGTGCATGCGGCATGCAAAAATAATATTTTACTTATTAGTATTGATCATCTAGTGCATTAAAGTAAGAAAAGGTGTTAGAGGGTGTATTGTAAAGAGATTGGACGTGAAATAACCCTGTATATACATTATATACTGTTTGAGTGCGATATTGCTGAAATACACACTATTGTCCATGTATATGCAGCACTTTCATCAATAAAAATGGCAGACTGGAGATTTTGACGTGAGGTCATGCCCTTTTGGGCACTAAAATAACGTGCATCGATGCGGGGTTTAAAACATGCGGTTGTCCACAAAACTTATCTTGTCATTTGCTGGCATGATTATTGTTATTTTGGCGATTTCAACATCATCCATGATCAGTACTTCAAAATTGGATGAAAGTATTGATGATGTTGATAAAGCGTATATTCCTGCTGTGATAGCCGTTGGTGATATGCATTTAAATTTTTGGACAGTGAGAGCAAACCTGACAACTATGCTTCTTGCGCGCGAAGTATCTGCCGCTGCGCGGTATGACTCAATAATCAAAGAGTCCCTGCAAAAAATTGCAGAGGATCAAAAAAAATATATTGAATATACAGCGTTGTTTGATGGGGACATTGCTGCCCAGGCAAAAAAGCTGATCCGGCAGATAGATGATATCTCAGAAGGTATGGGAATTATAAGAAGAAATTCAACAAAGCTGGTTGCTGAAGGAAAATTTGACGAGGCGACAGCCCTGTTCTCCGCAGAATACGGTCCCCAGTTTCGCAAGCTTGCCCCTGTCTATGCGGAGCTGGTCAACCTGACGACCAGGAGCTGCAAGGAAAATATGGTTGACGCCATAGCACTTGGCGCAATGGCAAAAAACACCGGTTTGGTGCTCAGCCTGCTTGCTGTCGCCATCAGTATAATAATTACCTATCTGCTGACGCGCAGCGTTATGCGGCAATTAGGCAAAGACCCTGGGCAGCTGAATGCACTGGCCCGCCGCGTTGTTGATGGGGATTACGAGATTGCTGACGGCAGTGCCAGAATTGGCGTCTATGATTCAATTGTATCAATGGTTGAGTCGCTTAAAGCCAACATGGAAAAGGCTCATAATGAGTCGCTGAACGCCCAGAATCAGGCTGCAAAAGCCACAGAGGCCATGCGCAATGCCGAGGAATCCGGCAAGATTGCCCAGTCAAAATCCAGCGCAATGCTGGCGGCGGCAGCGCAACTGGAAGAAGTGGCCCATGCGGTCAGCTCTGCCTCAACGCAGCTTTCTGCCCAGATAGAACAGGCCGACAGGGGCGCAGTGCAAACTGCGCAACGGCTGGGTGAAGCAGCTACCGCCATGAACGAGATGAATGCCACCGTGCAGGAAGTTGCCAAAAATGCTGGTGCGGCGTCATCCGCATCGGCAGATACCAAGGCGAAGGCCGAGCACGGGGCCACGATTGTGGGCAACTCGCTGGAGAGTATCCAGCTTGTGCACCGCCTCTCGATGGAGCTGAAAGATGACATGGCGCAACTGAATGGGCATGCGCAGGATATTTCACAGATCATGACGGTCATTTCCGACATCGCCGACCAGACCAATCTGCTGGCCCTCAATGCTGCCATCGAAGCGGCGCGGGCAGGCGAGGCCGGGCGCGGTTTTGCCGTGGTGGCTGACGAAGTGCGCAAGCTTGCAGAAAAAACCATGGCTTCAACAACGGATGTTGGGCGGGTGATCCGTTCCATTCAGGAAAGTACCACGAAAAGCCTTGTTTCAATGGATAATGCCGTCGAGCAGGTCAATACTGCTACGGAGAGCGCCAGCCTTTCTGGGCAGGCCCTGAGCGAAATTGTTGTCACCGCTGATGTTACAGCCGATCAGGCCAATGCCATTGCCACGGCCAGTGAGCAACAGTCTGCCGCCAGCGAAGAAATCAATCAGACAATTATTGAAGTTAATGAAATGTCGCGCCAGACAGCCGAGGGAATGGCCGAAGCTGCCAAGGCTGTGAGTGATCTGGCAGTGCAGGCGGGCAAGCTTGCAAGCCTTATTTCTGAAATGCGCGACAGTTAGGCCTGTAAGGATTATTGAAATCAATTTGCCAGAATGCTGAGTTTGTTGCGGGGGCGCTCCGTTAAATGGTGTGCCCCCATTCTGAAAGCAGAAAATTACCCCGCTAGTGAACCCCGCATTTTTTGCCTTTTTCAGACCGGTTTTTCCATCCTCCGCAAAGAGGCCACGTTGCTTGTCCGCTTGCGAAAAAGCAGGCAGCGCAACTCCCTCGTCTGTTAGGCTTTGCTGAAATCTTGTCTTCTACATTGAGTGGTGCCAATGGAGTCAGTTCACCTTTACAGTTTACTGTCTGGTTTTTCGCGGGCGCTTGGGCTTGTTTGCCAAGAACTGACAGAACACAATCTGCGTGTGGCCTATCTGGCGCAGGTGTTGGCAGAGCATTGCGGCCTGGATCATCAGGAAAGAAAATACCTGCTTATTGCAAGCATGCTGCATGAGATCGGGACTATCCCGCTGAAGGATGGCCTGACCAATTTTGTTTTTGAAAAAGAAGATTATTGCGTGGCTGGCTGGGTTTTTTGCAGAACAGCCAAGCTTCCTGAAGATGTTTGCAACATGGTTCTGCTCAGAAAGACTCCGTGGAAAGAGCTGACACCGCAGGAAGATAACGCCATCAGCGCAAACTATATTTATTTTGCCGATGCTGTTGATGCTGAAATGCTCGCCCACCCGGATGCGAGCTTCTCCCATCTGGCGATTGCGATGGAAAAGAAAGCGGGTAATTTTTCTTACATCTGGCGTAATGCCTTTGCTCACATAGCAAAAAACAAAGCCATTGCTGCTGCGTATCAATCATCCGGGGAGATGGATGCGTATTTGAGCAACGAATTTTGTAAAGACATCCTTTCAACCCAAAATCTCTTGATTTTGTGCGATCTGTTTTCTCAGATTATTGACTCAAAAAGTCCGTTCACTGCAACGCATTCGCATGGCGTTGCCCATACTGCGCAGGAAATACTCAAGCTGACTGGCCTCGCATTTGGCGAAGATTACCTGACGATCTACATTGCGGGGCTCTTGCACGACATAGGCAAGTTGGCTGTTCCTGTGGATATTCTTGAGAAACCGGGGGTACTTTCTGCTCAAGAGCGGCATGAAATAAAGCAGCATGCCGAGATTGGGATACAGCTTCTTGATTCAATCCCCGGTTTTCACTGTGTTTGCGATTGGGCCGGAATGCACCACGAGAGGCTGGATGGAAAAGGGTATCCGTATGGTCTGGGAGCAGCAAAGCTCACCTTGCCAATGCGCGTTATGGCTGTGGCTGATGTGTTTACCGCTTTGACGGAGAGCCGCCCGTACCGGGGCGGCATGGATCTGACCAGTGTGGTTGCCTGCATGTCGGCTATGGCGGTTAACAAGCAGCTTGATGCGGATATTGTAGCCCTGGTTGTAAAGAATGCGTTGCAGATCAATCAGGTGCGGTCCAGAGCGCAGCGCGATGCGGCTGCAAAATTTCTTGCCATGCGCAAATTGTGCGCCTGGACTAGCGCCTAGGGCAGGTTTGTGCAGCAATCGGAACGTAAAATGCTTACCGGCGAAAGAGATTCGTCGGTAAGCATTTATTAAAGGGAAAAGTCCTGACTATATGCGCCGTGGCTGTCAGCCACGAGTGCTGGAATTATCCGTTTCCTACATCTGCCTACGGCAGCTCGCGCGACTCAACATCACCTGAGCCCCCGGAGCTGTTTGCTCCGCTGGAAACCGGGGTGCTGCTTGGGCTGCCGGAAGGTTCCATGCTGCCGTCCATGGGGCTCACGCCAGTGGCATGCTCCGGCTGCATGTTGTCAAGCTGGCCCGCCTTTTGGGGGAACATAAGGTAGCTTGTTACGCCTGTTACTCCAGCAACGCCGCGCGCGGCCTGGATGGCGAGCTGCTTTTCCGCATCATCCCTTACCACGCCAAGCAGCACCACACGCCCGGAGTTCACTTCCGTATCTATGCGGGTGGAAGAGAGCCCCTTGGTGGAAATAAGGTCTTTGCGCAGCTTGGTGGCCAGCACAAAGTTGCTGGTGTCGCTGGTGGCGGGGGTGAACCAGTGGGTCGTGACCGAGCGGGGCTTGTAGCGGTTGGCTATGGTCACAGCCTTGCCCTGCATGGTGTCGGGTATTTCACCCACAAGGAAGACATGCCCGTAAAAACTGTATACCGCAACAGACCAGCCACCAGAGAAGCTTTCGTCAAGCAGCGCCGTCTTGATTTTGGCAGAGAGTTCCTTGTCATCAGACATGGTGCCCATCAGGCGCTGGTCGTCATAGATGGAATAGCCGGTGTATGCGCAACCGTTGAGCAGGGTGACGCAAAGCAGCAGCAATAGAAGCGCCAGTCGTTTCATGGAATCCTCCTGAAACCCGCGTTGCGGGCGAAGCGTCTTAACGTAGTCGATCAGCTTTTTTTGCAGGCAGCAAGCATGGCACGCCCGCAAAAGGAGCGGAATTTTTTTATTCTTTTTCGCGGCGGATACGCGCGCCAACGGCATTAAGCTTGTGCTCGATGCTCTCATAGCCACGGTCGAGGTGGTAGATGCGCCGCACTTCGGTAACGCCCTTGGCCGCAAGACCTGCCAGAACTAAGGACGCGCTGGCACGGAGGTCGGAGGCCATCACCGGCGCGCCGGTGAGCTTCTGCACACCGCGTACCATGGCCGTGTGACCGGAAACCTTGATCTGCGCGCCCATGCGCATGAGTTCAAGCACGTGCATGAAGCGGTTTTCAAAAATGCTTTCTTCCACAACGCTGGCCCCTTCGGCAAGGCACATGAGCGCCATCAGCTGGGCCTGCATGTCTGTAGGAAAGCCAGGGTAGGGCTGGGTTTTTACATCCGTGCCGCGCAAGGGGCCAGCGCAACGCGCCAGAACGCCCTCGGGGGTGTTGGTGATCTCCATGCCCATACTGCGCAGCTTGAGAATGACGGCTTCAAGGTCTTTAAACGGACAGTTGCGCAGCATCAGTTCGCCGCCAGTAATGCCCGCTGCCACGAGGAAGGTTCCCGCCTCGATGCGGTCGGGCATAACGGGGTATTCCCCATCGTGCAGGGAGGTAACGCCCTGAATGCGGATGACAGACGTGCCATGGCCTTCGATTTTTGCGCCGCAGGCCCGCAAAAAGTTTGCGAGGTCAACAATTTCTGGCTCGCGGGCGGCGTTTTCAAGCACGGTTTCGCCATCTGCAAGAGCTGCGGCCATGAGCAGGTTTTCCGTGCCGCCCACTGTGGGCATGTCAAAGGAAATGTGCGCGCCCTTGAGCTGGCGGCAGCGGCCAATGATATAACCTTCCTCAAGCTGAAAGCTGGCGCCCATCTGCTCCAGCCCCTTGAGGTGCTGGTCTACGGGGCGAGCGCCAATGGCGCAACCGCCGGGCAGGGCTACGCGCGCCTGACCAATGCGGGCCAGCAACGGGCCAAGGCACAGAACTGAGGCGCGCATGGTGCGCACCAGATCGTACGGAGCTTCCGGCAGTAAATTGCCGGGCTGCACCTGTACCCGATGATCGTTGTATTCGCAGGTGCAGCCCAACATGTTCAGGAGCTTGATGGTGGTATGTATATCGCGCAGGTTGGGCACATTGGTGATGGTGACCGGCTCTGACAGCAGAATGCAGGCAAAAAGAATGGGCAAGGCCGCATTTTTGGAGCCGCTGACCTCAATGCCGCCAGTAAGCGGAACGCCGCCTTCAATAACCAGTTTGTCCATGGAGTGTCCCCGAAAAAATGTTTGACGCCGATGCAAGCCCCCTGCTCTCAAAGCAGGCACGCTGCACAGGGCTTGCGAAGCGGGCAAGTGGCCTGGCGAGCGGATTTTTGCCACTCAGCAAAGTCGCGGACGCAAGTGTAGATACTTTTCTAGATAAAATCCAGATGGAGCTGTGTTGAAAAAATGCTTGCCAAACTAAAATAACCTGCTTATAAGAATTTTCCCGTGGCGGAAGTAGCTCAGTAGGTAGAGCACCTGGTTGTGGCCCAGGTGGCCGTGGGTTCAAGTCCCATCTTTCGCCCCACAATTTTCCCGCGCCGCAACGGCGCGGGTTTTTTTTCGGAGCGTGGCGCAGCCTGGTAGCGCACCTGCTTTGGGAGCAGGGGGTCGAAGGTTCGAATCCTTTCGCTCCGACCATTTATCCAAGATAAAGGGATAGTCAGACGCAAGTCTGACTATCCCTTTTCTGCGTTGAATGGGGTCGCCCAAAGTGGAGATTGGCAGAATTTTTTTTAAATTCCGAACTATCGATATCGATTTAAATTTGTCGCGAACCATCGCCAAGGTTGAAAAAAATTATCAGCGATTCAATGACGTGCGAATGTTGGATAATTTGTGCAATTTTTTTTGGATGTTAATTGATATTTTTGTGGTAAATAATGTAAAATTATATTTTTCATGTTAAATGTGTCTATGATGTTCACAAATCGCAATGCTTAATTGTTTATTTATATGAATTTCTATATGATGTTTTATTAGAAATTTTTTTATGACCAGCATAAATATTTGTTAGAATCCTCCGATCTATTATTGATGAAATCTGCATTGTTCCACGTTGCTGAATATATGTTTTGATGAGCATGACGGAGGGGATGTTATGGGCAAAATTTCTACAATGCAAAAACTTTTTGGTTTGTGTTTGCTGCTCTCACTATTTCCAGTTGCAATTGGTGGATACGCTGTAACAAGTTTGCAAAAACTTACGTTTGACTTAAATACACTTTATACTGTTCATATGAAAGGGTTAGATCAAACACGTGCATTAAATATAAAAGTTTTGCGTATTGCACAAGATGAGAAGAATCTAATCATCAGCGACGGCGAACAAGAGATAGAAAAGTATTTGCAGATTCTGAATAACGAATACAAAGAGTACGATAGTATTCTACAGGATTTGCCTAAATATTTCGTTACAACACGTGGCTATGAACTGCTTGCAAGCATTAATGCTGCTGCAAAAGAGTGGCGCGCCGCCCATGATCGGGTGGTTGAACTGGGCAGGAATGTTGACCCGGCCGCCAATAAAGAAGCGCAAAAGCTTTCGTCTACCCTTGGCAATGACAAGCAGCGCGTTCTTGCCCAGACAATCCAGACAGTTGTTGACTCCAAAATCAATACTGCCAAACGTCTTAATGATTCCAGTGCGGCCATGTACAAGCAGGCTTTTTGGATTACAGTGGCAGGCATTGCCATGTCGGTGCTTGTAGGGCTGTGCGCAGGGTATTTTCTCGCACGGAATATGCTGCGTCAGCTTGGCGACGAGCCAGCATCGCTTTCTGATCTTGCACTTGAGATTGCCGGTGGAAACTTGAACGCGCAGTTTAATCCCCGCCGATCAGAAATTGGCGTGTTTGGGGCCATGAAGCAGATGGTCGCCACACTGAAGTCAAAGATTGCTGAAGCCGATCAAAAAAGCCTTGAGGCCAAGGAAGAATCTGATCGAGCACAAAAAGCGACGGTGGAAGCTGAAGAAGCCCGAAAGCAAGCTGAGCGGGCCAAGGCCGAGGGCATGCTTCAGGCTGCGCAGCAGCTTGAAGGGGTTGTTCAGGTCGTATCCTCTGCTTCAGCAGAACTTTCCACGCAAATTGAACAATCCAGTCGTGGGGCTGATGAACAGTCTAACCGTGTGCGTGAAACCGCAACCGCCATGGAAGAAATGAACGCCACAGTTCTGGAAGTTGCACGCAATGCTCAACAGGCCGCTGACATCTCTCATCAGGCACGGCAGCAGGCCCAGGAAGGCTCTAAAATTGTCACTGATGCCGTTAAAAGTATCGAATCTGTTCACTCCCAATCTATTGCCATTAAGGCAGACATGGACGCTTTGGGTAAGCAGGCAGAAGGCATCGGGCAAATTATGGGTGTGATTGCCGATATTGCTGATCAAACAAACCTGCTGGCTCTGAACGCCGCCATCGAAGCCGCTCGTGCCGGTGATGCCGGGCGTGGTTTTGCTGTGGTTGCCGATGAAGTGCGCAAGCTTGCTGAAAAGACCATGACCGCTACCCAAGAGGTAGGGCAGGCCATCACAGGTATTCAGGAAGGTACGCGCAAGAATATCCACAACGTGGAGCTGACTGGTGTGTCCATTGAAGAAGCCGCAAGGCTTTCAGTCACGTCTGGTGAATCGCTCAAGCAGATTCTGGAATTTGTCAACATGGTCAACGACCAGGTTCAGTCCATTGCAACGGCTAGTGAGCAGCAATCCGCAGCAAGCGAAGAAATCAATCATTCTGTGGAACAGGTAGCAACCATTTCGTCTGAAACTGCTCAGGCCATGGAGCAGGCCTCCAGGGCTGTGGCTGACCTTGCGCAGCAGTCCCAAGCATTACAGCGACTTATTGGTCAGATGAAGAAGGGATAACCCTCTCAGCCCGTGTATTCAAAAGGCCGCTCAGGAATGGGCGGTCTTTTTTGTTTGATGAGCTGTTTCTATTTGGACTTTACGTCACCCGAAGAGGCTCAGTTGCTTGAGGGCCTGCTTCTCTTCAAACGTATTCAGGTATTGAAAAATCTGCGCAGGATCATGCATGATGCCATGCTGCAAGCAGTAATGGCGGAAAAAGTCCATCAGGTATTTGTTGTTTGGACTGCTCAATATGTATTGCGTGCCGTAGGTGCGAATGTATCTTTCCTTCATTCCAGGAAAGTGCCGATCAAGCTGGCTATAGAAGTATTGTCTGTTTCCCTGGCGAAGCGTCATTCCCATGCCAAAGTTGATGATGCCGCGCACCTTGGCCTCTGCGCAGTACTCCAGAATCCCCGCAATATTTTCTTTTGTATCATTGATGAAGGGGAGTATGGGGCAAAGCCATACCACAGTAGGTATTCCTGCATCGCGCAAGCGGAGCAGAACGTTAAACCGTTCCTTTGTGGCACTTACGTTGGGTTCCAGTTTTTTGCACAACTCTTCATTGTATGTGGTCAGGGTTATCTGAACAACACATTTGGCCTTATCATGTATTTTTTGAAACAGGTCGATGTCGCGCAATATTCGATCTGACTTTGTGATCACGGTAAAGCCGAAACCATACTCATATATCAGCGACAAGGCCTTTCTGACATTTCCGATTTCCATTTCTGCCGGAATGTATGGATCCGTCATGGAGCCTGTGCCAATCATGCACTTTTTGCGTTTGCGCTGAAGGGCGTTATCAAGCAGCTCTATGGCGTTTTCCTTCACTTCTATATCTTCAAATTCATGCTCCATGCCATAGCAGGCGCTGCGCGAATCGCAATAGATACATCCATGCGAACATCCGCGATAGATATTCATGCCGTTTTTAGCGGATAAAATTCCCTTTGCTTTCACAAAATGCATCTGTTTGTTTCCGTCTGGCTGCTGTGCAACGAGCTGTTTCATCTTGACGAGTCGCGCAGTTCTTAACCATATGCGCCAGCTATCCCATCTGTCGGATTCTTCTTCGCTGGTGTGGCAGCCGATCGGCGCAGAGTTCGTCCTTAGGGCTAATCTACTGTCCCGCAGGGCCGTTGCTGAAGGATTTGACAAGCGTTTTTTTTTCATGGCTGTCGCGGGCCTTTGTGGGCGGGCTTTGTTTGTCCATTGGCGTCAAACGAAAAAGTTGCCCGCGCGAGGTGTTCTCGACATGCCCCTGAAAAACCGTGCCCGCGCGTTGCGCATTGCCTTTCAAGTCAAGGGCGAGGCCGGTTTCCTGATTGGTGAGAGTGTAAAATTCTCTCTTTGCAATGACCTTCCAGCGCTGATTTTTGCCGCCGTGCCAAGGGAATATGATGATGGGAACGCCATTGTATTTTTTGCTTTCAGATGAATCCAACACCATTGCCCGTTTGGGCGCAATAATTTTGTAGAAGTCGTTGCCGAGGTGCTCAAAGCGCCATATGCCCGCCTGCTCGTTCTGCCCAAGTGCAACCCGCTCTCTCACTGTCATGCCGCTGGAAACTACTGCCAGATTGCTGTCTGCCATCTGAACAAGGTAGTCGCCATCCGCAATTATAGCGGCAAGGGCGGTTTACGGAAAAATAAGGCACACGGTCAGCAGTATAATCAGCCTGGAGTATGCGGCAATGCCTGAAGCTTTTTTTATGACTTTCAGCGTGTTCTTCATGGGGCCTCATTGCTGGGCAAAGTGCCGTTTGTGTGGCTGCCGTGACAGGGAAGAAGGGCAAGTGGGCAGATCATATAACCAGCATCGGGCCCTGCAAGTATCTGTATGGTATTTAGCCCAGTTTTAATAAACGGGTCTAGCCATTTGTTGCATCTAGCCACCTAGTTGTGCTGTCTATGCCGATAGCTGCCCAAATACCTTTGGCAATGCCTTGGGTAAACTGTCTTAACGATTTTGTTCTGATTAAAAAATAATTTATTCTTTATAGCAGGCTGTTGCTGAAAAAAGCTTGTCAATTTTTTCGTGAGGTAGTTTATTCCTGACATAATTTTTTATAGTAAATAAGAAAGTATTGTATGATTTAATATTGTAAGAAGTATCTGAATTGTGAAGATGTACAAGTGTTGTATTTGCAAATGGGCAGCAGCATTTGATTGGAGAATTTTTTTGGATAGCCGATGATTTCATATACGTTATGTTGCTGAAAATTTCGGAGAATAATTAATAAAACTTTTTTATGAATTTATTATTTTCAATTTAAATTTAAAAATATATTTTTAGATAAGATATATTTTTAAAAATTCCCCTAAACGTATATTGGTGCTTGCCGAATATATAATAATATCGATTTTTGTGGGGGCGGATGAATGATTCACGCTTTATGACGCACGCATAACAAGGAAGGAACGAACATGTCTAAAATTTCAACTATGCAAAAATTGTTTGGATTAAGTTTGTTGCTTTCACTGTTTACGGTTGGTGTAGGAGGCTTTAGCGTAAATGAGTTAGGTAATATATCTGATGATGTGGATGAGCTGTATTCAGTTCACATGCGGGGGCTTGATCTTGCCAGAGCCATAAACATCACTGTGCTGCGCATTGTACGTAGCGAAAAAAATCTCATCATAAGCACAACGGATGAAGAAAATAACAAACAGCTCAAATCGCTTGCTGATGAATACATCGTTCTTGATAACTACCTAAAAGAAATACAAACATACTTTGTTTCTGCAGAGGGGCAAATGTTCCTTGCAAAGATGTTTGACGTGATCAAAGAATGGCGGGACGTTCACAATAAGACCGTTGAGCTGGGTAAAACCACAGACCCAATCATGAATGCCAAGGCGCAGTCGGTTTCTTTAACTGCAGGCATGGAAAAGACGCGTAAACTATCAACGACGATTCAGGATGTAGTTGAGACAAAGATTGATTATGCGCGCAAGGTCAGCCAGCAAAGCAAGGCTGATTTTGTGCTTGCCAGAAATATTACCGTGGGCGGGGTTGTGCTGTCCTTGCTGTTTGGCACCGGACTGGGATATCTGCTGGCCCGCAATATGCTCCGCCAGCTTGGCGATGAACCCGACTCCCTTTCCAATCTTGCCCTGCGTATTGCTGGCGGCGACCTCAACGCGCAGTTTAATCCCAACCGAAGTGAAATTGGCGTTTTTGGCGCCATGAAGCAAATGGTTGCAACCCTCAAGGGTAAAATAGCCGAGGCCGATCAAAAGAGCCAGGAAGCCAGGGAAG
Source organism: uncultured Desulfovibrio sp. (assembly GCF_902477725.1). Taxonomy (NCBI): domain Bacteria; kingdom Pseudomonadati; phylum Thermodesulfobacteriota; class Desulfovibrionia; order Desulfovibrionales; family Desulfovibrionaceae; genus Desulfovibrio; species uncultured Desulfovibrio sp. The sequence continues at coordinate 178,606 of NZ_CABSIF010000007.1, forward strand.
AATCTGAACGCGCCCAGCAGGCCACCCTTGAGGCGGAGGATGCACGGAAGCAGGCAGAGCGCGCCAAGGCCGAGGGCATGTTGCAGGCCGCCCGGCAGCTTGAGGGCGTAGTTGAAATAGTCACCTCTGCATCAGAGGAACTGTCCGCACAGATTGAGCAGTCCAGCCGTGGGGCGGATGAACAGTCGAGCCGTGTTCGCGAAACAGCCACGGCTATGGAAGAAATGAACGCCACCGTGCTTGAGGTGGCAAAAAATGCGCAGCAGGCGGCGGACGTCTCCAGTCAGGCGCAGAAGCAGGCTCTTGAAGGCGCAAAAATAGTCAGTGATGCCGTCAAGAGTATAGAATCTGTACATAACCAGTCGCTGTCCATCATGGAAGACATGAACGCTCTGGGGCAGCAGGCAGAAGGTATCGGCCAGATCATGAGCGTTATCGCCGATATTGCCGACCAGACAAACCTTTTGGCGCTCAATGCCGCCATTGAAGCCGCTCGCGCCGGTGATGCCGGGCGCGGATTTGCCGTGGTTGCCGATGAAGTGCGCAAGCTTGCTGAAAAAACCATGACCGCGACGCAGGAAGTGGGGCAGGCCATCAGAGGCATTCAGGAAGGCACAAAAAAGAATATTGATAATGTGGATAAGTCTGCAGAATCCATTGAAGAAGCCACAAAACTTTCAATCCGTTCCGGTGAATCGCTGAAGCAGATTCTGGAAAACGTGCACACGGTCAACGATCAGGTTCAGTCCATAGCCACAGCCAGCGAACAGCAGTCGGCTGCCAGCGAGGAGATCAATCATTCGGTGGAGCAGGTTGCCACAATTTCGTCAGAGACCGCGCAGGCCATGGAGCAGGCAGCAAAGGCAGTGGCGGATCTGGCGGAGCAGTCTCAGGTGCTTCAGGGGCTTATCCGCGACATGAAAAGTCAGGGTTAGCCAGATACTCTGGCAGAAGGCCGCTCAGTTTACGCGGTCTTCTGCCAAAGCAAGGGATATGTGGTGCTACATCATTTCATTGAGGCCTTGCAGGTGGATTTTTGATCCAGCCACAAGCAGCACATCGCCCGCCTGAACTACCGTGTCAGCCCTGGTTTTTTGCAAAATAGGGCTATCCTGGCTTTTAATGGCGAGGATAATGACATCATGCGATCTGGTCAGGGCAGCTTCCGCCAGGCTTTTGCCCACAAGGGGCGATGTGTCCGAAACCAGAAATTCATCGAGCAGCACTTCATCGTTGGTGTTGCTGCGGTGCATGAAGGATTCAACCAGGGGCCGCTGAATGGCCTGGGCGATGGATTGGCCGCCGATCATGTGCGGCAGTATGACGCGGTTGGCCCCTGCGGTTTTGAGCTTGCTGATATGGCGGTTATCGCTGGCGCGTGAAACAATGTAGAGATCGGGGTTCATGGATCGGGCAGAGAGCACCACGTACACGTTGGCGGGGTCGTTAGACATGGAGGCCACAAGAGCCTTTGCCCTGTCGAGTCCAACACGCATCATCACGCTGTCTGATGTTGCATCGCCAAGCACAAGAAAATAGCCAGCGCTCTCGATTTCTTCTGCTTTCTTGTCATCGGTTTCAACCACCACCACGTCAACGCCGTCTGCGGCCAGTTCCGCAGCCACTACCCGGCCCACCAAACCGTAACCGCACAAAATGCAATGGTCCGAAAGTGCCGCAATTGCCTTGTCCACTCTGCGCCTCCGCATCATTTGAAAAACGCGCCCTTCTGAAGCCAATTGCACAAAATAACCAATGAGAAGTGCAAAATAGACTACGCCAGAAATAATAACAGCACTGGTAAGCAGCTTTCCCTGCTCGCTCAGAGGGTGTACTTCACCGAATCCGATCGTTGAAAGGGTAATAAGCACCATGTAAAAACCGTCAGACAGCGGCCAGCCTTCAATGTATTTATACCCTAGGCTGCCAAGTATAAATATGACAAAGAGGACTGTGCCATTAATCATTAACGGCCAGAATATGCCCATGCGCTGTCTAATGCGCAATAGTCTTATATAGAGCTTCTTTTTCAATCATTGCTCCATGTTGTGGCAGCTAAAAACATCTTGTTGTGAGCTTGTTGCCGTAAGTGCAATTACGCCATCGTCGGCAAGCAAGTTTGATTTGCTGGTGTGCTAAGTGATTTACGAGCGAATCCTCCAGAATTCAACAGAATATGAAGCAGATTTGAAATATTTTTATCTTTTTGTGCAAAGCGTAAAAAAGGTCTGCAAAACATGGCTGCGGAATGTTGTTTTAAATGATTGCCTGCTGATGCGAAATGTCCTGCAGTGAGCTCTTTTGTAGTGATTAATAACGCAAAAAAACGAATGATAATTTTTGGCTAATAGATTTAATATACTGATATTTTTTGCTGTTTGCTGAACGGTTGTTAAGATTTTTTTGAAGGTGTTTTTTTTTGACAAATCGGTTCTCTGTAGAATTAGATAGCTGAATAGTTTGAATTAATATCTAAAGGTTTTGATGTTTGCCAGTTTGTGAATAAAAAGGATAATTAAATACGATTTTTGCATGTTACATTTTTGTTTTGAATTGTTTTATATTTATTTACGATAATTATTTTGTTAAAAAAAATTAAATTGAATTATATCAGTTGAGAGCACCGCGCTCTTAAATGGCTGATTTTTGATGTGATTTTTAGTTTTTATATTATATCTATGTACATTGATGTAGTTTTGTTTAATTTATTCATTTCTCTGCTTGTCATGAATTGTAAAAATCTGGGAGTTTATTTGTGTTATGGCAATCATTTGGGGCTATTTTTTATTTTTACAGTAGTAATGTGCGATAAATGGTGGTTGAAGCGCGAGCGCATCCCTAAATATGGATGGGCATATTCTCTAGACACTATTTATCTTGCCCTCCTTACGCTTCGAGCGCCTCGGTTTGATTGTGGTGTCATTTTTCGTTTATTGGGTTGACACAAATTGCTTTATCGAAATAGTGTTGGTGCTGAATCTTTATAGTTCAAAAGTTTTTTAACTTAATATATCGCGGAGTGAAGATGGACGATTTTTTGAAGGGTGCTTTGGAGATTTCCAAGGCTCAGGCTGGCGTCAGGGTTATGAGCGCGGAAGAAATAACGGCCTTTGTCCAAAAGGTTGCTGGCAGCATCAGGGCTGTTGCCATGGGCGAAGCCACTGGCGAACCCGATTTTGATGGGGCTGTTCTTGAAGCCAGAAAATCGATCAAGGAAAAGAGCGTTACCTGCCTTGAGTGTGGTAAGAGCTTCAAGATTTTGACTAAACGTCACTTGGCTACACACGGCCTCTCTACAGAAGAATATCTTGAAAAGTGGGGCTTTAAAAAGGGTACCCCTCTTGCCTGCAAGGCCTTGCAGCGCGAGCGCCGCAAAAAAATGAACGACATGAAGCTGTGGGAACGGAGAATGACCGCCAAGAAGTAATTCTGCGGTCTGTCTGTCAGCAGTCTTGTTTTTGCATTCTCCGCCTTATCGGGCAGGGAAAGAAGCGGCCCACTTGTGGGCCGCTTCTGTTTGGGACACCGGTTAGGCTTTTGCGGGCAGTTTTTGCATTTTTTTTGGGTTTGGCGCATAATTACCAAGGCTTGCAGCACACCAAACTGCCGGGTAATTCCGGAAAAGGGCAAGGGCTTTCATGAGCACAGCAAAAGCGCTACGCCGCGCCATTTTTTTGGATCGAGACGGCACCCTGAATCACGATACTGGTTATATTCACCGCAAGGAAGACTGGCAGTGGCTGCCTGGTGTGGTTGAAACCCTCAGGCGCTTTCATGCAGTAGGGTACCTGCTTGTGGTGGTGAGCAACCAGTCGGGGCTGGCGCGCGGCATGTTCAGCGCGGACGATCTGCGCGCTCTGGAAGCATGGGTTAATGAAGATCTGGCGGCGCACAACGCCGTTATCGATGCGTGGTACTATTGCCCACATCTGCCGGAGGTTACTGGTCCTTGCAACTGCCGCAAGCCAGAGCCGGGCCTCATCCTGCAAGCCGCTGCCGATTTGAATATTGATCTTGCGCGCTCCTGGATGATTGGCGACCGTGTGCGCGATATGGAGGCCGGGCTGGCCGCCGGGTGCAGTTGCGTGCTGTTGCGCCCCCCGGTGGGCGCGTATGAAGATAACGTACCCGTGCCGGAAGGCGTAAAGGTGGTGCCGCATCTGCCTGCCGCCGGGGTGCATATTCTTGCGCCTGAGATGCGGGCGCACAGGCTCTCCCGCCTGCCTGGCGGCTGTGGCGCGCACTGTGGGGGAAAGCACAGCTCCGATAGCTCCGGCCTCCCCGGCAGTGGTGGTTCTGGCTGTGCGGGCGGGGCTGGCAAAGGATAATTTTTATTTACAGGCAGGCCCGAAATTTTAGCCCTACGCGCCTGTAGATGCAGCAAGGCCCCTGTCTGACGGAAGCTGCGGTTGGTGCAGTTCTTTCAGATAGAGGCCTTTGCGGAAAATTTTAATGCGTGGGGGGAGCGGCGTCAGTGTGGCAGGCAGCCGTGTGCCCGCCTTTGCCGCGCGGCTGGCCGCATCAGGTGTATTGCGGCTCGTTTTCCTTGATAATCTGAAAGGCTTTCATGGCCTTGATGGTGCCGGGGAGGCCTTGATACTTGGTCACTCCGGCAACCGTGCAGTTGAGCATGTCTTCGTGATCGGTATCCAGAACGATAATATCGCCCACCTGCATGCGCAGCAACTGGTTGCCCGTGATAGTGGTGCGGCCAAAATGTACCTTCATCTCCACCGGGGTTTCCAGCAGACGTTCTTTAAGGCGCGCCACCCATGCGTGGTCAACTTCGAGGCGTTCGGTCTGAAAGCTTGCATGCAGCTTGGAACGAATGGGTTCAATGGTGGCGTAGGGCAGGCAGATGATCATGGAGCCGAGCGCCGTGTCCAGCTCGACTTCAAAGGTGATGACCACCACAACGTCGCTGGGGGGCACAATGGCGGCGAACTGCGGATTGATTTCGCTGCGCACCAGCTCAAGCTTTACGTCATGCACAGGCCGCCACGATTCTTCCATGTTCTCCAGCGCGATTTTGACAATCTTGTCCACCACGGCCTGCTCAATGCGCGTAAATTCGCGTCCCTCAACCTTGGGCTGGGAGCCAGCGCCGCCAAACACGTTTTCCACCAGGGCAAATACCAGACGCGAATCAACAACCATGATGGCATTGCCGCGCAGGGGATCCATTTTGAAAATATTGATGGAGGTGGGTACCGGCAGCGAGCGCATAAACTCGCCGAACTTGGTCATATCAATGGATATGGGGTTCAGCTCCACGCGCTTGCGCACAGAGTTTGAAAGGGCGTTGGTGCAAAGCCGCGAAAACCGGTCGTTAACGATTTCAAGCACGGGCATGCGCCCGCGGATGATGCGATCCTGATTGGCAAGGTCAAAGGACACAATGCCGGAATCGTCTTCCTGCGTTTCCGTTTCGTTTTCGATTTCCCCGCCGGAAAGCCCGCGCAGCAGGGCATCAACTTCGTCTTGCGCCAGAACTTTATTCATACCAGCCTCGGAACAGTCGTGAAAATGTGTGTTGCGGCGTGTTTTTCCGCACACGACCACGCAGTTGGAATATGCAAGATAAAGGCCAGTTTGACAAGCAGTACAGCACCTTTTGCCAGATCAGCCGCCGCACGGTAGGGAGTGCGCCATGCTTGCCTTTACAGGGCCTGTCAGGCAATCTCAAAGGATGTTTGTACGTCTTTTTTCGGCCAGTGACCATGCCTTTGCAGGCAGGGACGGCGTTGCTCCAGACGCGCCAGTTGTAACTATTGCCGCAAGGCCGGGGCAAAGCCTTTCGCAGGCCATCTGGCTTTCGGGGCTGGTGCGCCCTTTGCCCCTGTGTGGCGGGCTTGGGCGTTGCGGGCGCTGCCGCGTGCGTTTTGTGCGCCATGCGCCGCCATGCCTGCCTGCGGAGGAGGACGTTTTTTCCGCCCCGCAACTGGAGGCTGGCTGGCGCCTGGCCTGCCGCCGTCTGGTGCCCGACCCAGAAATGGCTGCGGCGGGGAGCGTTGTAGCGCTTGATCTTGAGTTGCCGCCGGAGAATCTTGTTCTGCCTGCGGGGGCGCAAGCGACAGGGCATTTGCCCGGCCACGGCATAACGCCGCCGGATTTGGCGCTGGCTGTTGATCTTGGCACCACATCCCTCTGCTGGCGGGCGCTTGATATGCAGGGCCGGGCAGTGGCTGAGGGCCGTACGCTCAATCCTCAGGCCGGGGCCGGGGCGGATGTCATGTCGCGCCTTGCCGTGGCACGCGCGCCAGAAGGGCGGGCCGTGCTGGCCGGGCTTGCCCGGCGGCTACTGCTGGGCATCATGGATTCGCTGGCGCAGACGGGCGCGGGGCGGGTGACGCGGTTGTGTCTGGCTGCCAATACGGCCATGACGGATATTTTTCTTGATCGCGATGTGGAGGGGCTGTGCGCAGCGCCGTACAGGCTGACGCACAGCGGCGATGAAACACTTGCGCTGCCGGATTTTCCACCTCTCTATGTACCGCCGCTGCCCGCGCCCTTTGTGGGCGGCGATGTGAGCGCGGGGCTGGCCGCCCTGCTGGAGGCGGATGTTCCCCGGCCCTTTGTGCTGGCCGACCTTGGCACCAACGGCGAACTTGCACTGGTAACCGAGACTGGACAGTTGTGGCTGACCAGCGTACCCCTTGGCCCGGCTCTGGAAGGTATTGGGCCTGAATGCGGCCAGCTGGCTGGCCCCGGTGTGGTAACGGGCTTTACGCTCACGCCCATGGGGCTAGCCGCGCAGTTTTATGAAGGCGCGTCCCCGGATGCAGAAAATACAGCGGACGCGGCGCATCACCATATGGCGCAGAGTAGTGCTTGCCCGTGCACTGCATGTCAGAGCGCAAACGCGGGGCAAAACCCTGCGGGGCTTGCGGCAGGGGCTGCGGCTGGCGCTGGAGTTGAATCTGCGGGAGCTGTTGCGCGCGGCATAAGCGCCACAGGATACTTGTCCCTGCTGGCCTTGTTGCTGCGCGCGGGTGTTCTGCGCACCGATGGGCAGTTTGTGGCGAATCCGGTCATGCCGCTGGCGCGCAAGCTGGCTGCCGGGCTGGAGCAGCCCAATCCGGCAGGGGAACCCCCATCATCCGGCCTGCCCCGGTCAGGCGCGCGCCTGCGCCTGCCGCATGGCCTGTGGCTTGCCGCCGCTGATGTGGAGGCCCTGTTGCAGGTCAAGGCTGCCTTTGCTCTGGCGCTGGATGCGCTGCTGCGCGCGGCGGATATTCCCGCCAGCAATGTTGCGGCAGTGTGTCTGGCTGGTACGCTGGGCGAATATGTCAGGCCGGACGACCTTGAAACTCTGGGCTTTGTCCCCGCTGTTCTGGCTCCGCGCATCCGCGCTGTGGGCAATAGTGCGCTGGACGGAGCCGCGCTGCTTGCGCTGCACAGCAAAAAAATTCCGCCTCTGGCCCGCATGTGCCGCGAGGCCGTGGTGCTTCCCCTTGTAGACGAACCGAATTTTCACACCGATTATCTGCGCCGTATGCGCTTTGGAGTATAAATGTCCGCGAAAGACGATTCTTTTAACGATTCCGATCGGCGTAGCCGCCGTTCCGGCAAGGGCACCAGCCAGCCCCGCCGCCAGTCCCCGCGCAGACCTGACGACAGGCCCGTGCGGCGCGATGGCGCGGACGGCAGATTTGCTGGACGCGATGACCGTAACTCTGGCCGTCAGGACGACCGCCGGGACGGGCGTTCCTCTGACCGCCGTGACGACAGGCCCGGCAGCCGACCTGGGGGTCGCCCCAATAGTCGACCCTCCAGGGGGCAGGATGAACGCCGTGATGCCCGGCGTGATGGGAGGCGAGAAGACCCCCGCGACAATCGCCGTGACGACAGGCGTCCCAATGATCGCCCCGCTGATCGGCGTGACGACCGCCGTCAGGATGGACGTTCGCCAAGCGCACCCAGGGACCGCTACGGCAGGCCTGCATTCCGGCCTGAGAAGCGCGAGGGCGACAGGGACGTTGCTTCTTCCGGGCAGCGCAACTTCGAGCGCCAGAATCAGCGCCCCGCAGCGAGTTCTTTTGAATCGGGGGCATGGCCTGCCGCCAGAGCGCTGTTCCCGCCGCTTTCGGCTGAAACACAGCGCATTCTGGATATGCTGCCCGAAGCCCTGACCAAGGTATGGCCGCTCAATGCGGGGCACAAGCGCTCATTGCCCGATGACGTGGCCCAACTCTCGCGCCTTCTGACCACAGAGCGTGCCGGGCTGGCGCGTCCGTACTGGAGTTCTCCGGCTTCCATCAGCGCCTATCTGTATTATTTTCTGCCCTGGAATCTCGTGCGCCTCACGCGCCTGCTGGCAAGCCTGCCCCTGGCCGACCCCCGCGCGGTGGCTCCGCAGGGTGGCGAGGCTCTGCTGATGGACGTGGGTTCTGGCCCTCTGACCCTGCCGCTGGCTCTCTGGCTGGCAAGGCCTGAATGGCGCAGCGCCCCAGTGCGGGTGCTGGCGCTGGATACCTCGTCGCAGCCGCTTGAACTGGGCAAAACCCTTATGGAAGTTCTGGGCGAACTGACGGGCCAGCCCGTATGGCCCGTGCGCGTTGCCCGTGCACCTCTTGATCAGGTCGTGCGGCAGGCTGCCCCTCTGCTTTCTGGCGGGCGGGCACGTCCGTGGCTGGTCAGCGCGGCCAACGTGCTCAACGAACTGCGTTTTGGCAAAAAGCGTTCACGCGGCGCAAGCGCCATAGAAGATGAGGACGAATTTGATTCGCTGGATGCCGAGGACATGGATATTGACGGCAATCCCGTTGCGGGCGAGGCCGATGGCGAAAAGCCGGAAGGCTGCCGCGAGGATCGGCTCGACAGCTTCCTTGAATCCCTGTCGCCGTTTTTTGACCACGTGGGTTCGCGCGGCGAGGCGGCTGCGGGCAGCCCTGCCCCTGTTGGGCCTTCCCTGCTGTTTGTGGAACCCGGTACGCGCCTTGGCGGCTCCACCATCATGCGTTTACGCCAGCTCGCCGTTGACGGCGGGCTGACGGCCCTTGCGCCCTGTACGCATCAGGCTGATTGCCCCCTGCTGCGCGGTCAGGGCGGGCGCACATGGTGCCACTTTACCTTTGGCAACGAAGGCGCGCCGTTGTGGCTTGAAGACCTGTCGCAGGCTTCGGGCCTTGGCAAAAGCGGCCTGAGCCTCTCCCCCCTGTTGCTTGCCGCCATGCCCGAGGCAGAAGCGCAAACGTCCGGTCCCCTGGCCGCCAGGGTGCTTTCTGCTCCCTTTATGGTGCCGGGGCTGGCGGGCAGGGCACGCTACGCCTGCTCAGGCAAGGGGATACTGCTGCTGGAAAATGCCGAATCTCTGGCCTCTGGTGATGAACTGACTGTTTCCATTGCCGCTGGCGGGCCACGCGACCGCAAAAGCGGCGCCTTGCAGGTGAGCCCTCCGGCGCAGCAGGGGGGAGCCCCCCGGTCTGAGCATCGCCCCGGTGCTGATGAACAAGGGCGCAGGCCCAGGCCATACAACCGGGACAATAGAGAAGGCGGCAGGGATGGAAGCCGTGAGGGCACCCGCGAAGGCAATAAGCCCGCAGGAAAGGGCTATCCAGACCGTCCGTCCCGCGCTCCGCAGGGCGACCGCAGTCAGGGGGATGACCGCAGGGGGCAGGGCGGGCGTCCACCCCGGCCTCATGGCAATGACCGTCCTCAGCGTGACGACCGTTCAGGCCGTGACGACAGGCCGCGCCGCGATGATCGTTCGGGCAGGGATGACCGCCGTGGCCGTGACGACCGTCCGGACCGGAAAGGCCGCCAGGATCGGCAGGGCCAGCCCGACCGTTCAAACCGCTCAGATAGGTCTGACCGTTCGGACAGGCCTGATCGGCCCAATCAGCAGGGGCGGCAGGATCGGAACAACCGTCAGGACAGACCGGGCGGGCAGGACAGAAAGGGCCGTGGAGGTTCTTCTGACAACCGCTCTGGCGACAGGCGGCCTGGCGGCAATCGTGCTGGTAAACCTTCTGGCCAGCGTCGCAACAAACCCTAGGTTATACGGGGCTTCGGCACAGATGTTTTTGTCTGTTCCGCATCGCCTTGTTTAGCTGCAAACTTCAGGGGGGGCTTTTGCCTCCCCTTTTCTGTGTATGGCGCGCAACCGCTGCGTCCTTCGCAGAAATTTCGGCCCGGAATGCTCATAGGTACCCCTTAAGGTCTCAAGGCATTTTCCACCACCTCCGGCCGGGTTACCCGCGCAATATTTTGCTCAAAAAAACTTGCCCCGCATATCCGCGCCACTGGCTAGAAAACGGGTGCGGAGCTGAAGGCGTTTAAAGTTTTTTGTCGCTATTGATTATTTTTATTATTAATTTATATAAATAATTAGGTATGTTAACGGTAGAATGCGGGTTTTCAGGGCCTTTTATTTGCATCTGTTCCGTGTATACTCACCACTTATTATTAAGAACCTAACCCGAGCCGCCATGCTGCGGCTTCTGTTTTGCGGTTAGTTATCTGGAAACTTCGGAGCCGCCTTGGCGGCTGCATACCTTAAATACGAGGCTGTTTTTTCATGCTCACAATGCCCAAGAATTTGCCGCAGCCACAGTTGAAACCCAATACGGAAGTTGTTCTGCAAAAGCGCTATCTGCGCAAGGATCTGACAGGCAAGCAGGTAGAAACCCCGCGTGATCTTTTCTGGCGGGTGGCATCTTGCATTGCCGCCGAGGAAGCCAAGTACAACCAGTCCACCTGTAAGGGCGACGTGCTGGCGCGCGATTTTTATGACCTTATGACCAGCTGGAAGTTTTTGCCCAATTCGCCCACGCTCATGAATGCGGGCACTGATCTGGGGCAGCTTTCGGCCTGCTTTGTGCTGCCGGTGGGCGACTCCATTGAAGAAATTTTTGACGCGGTCAAATACGCGGCCATGATCCACAAGTCTGGCGGCGGCACGGGATTTTCCTTTTCGCGCTTGCGCCCCAAGGATAGCCGCGTGGGTTCCACCGGGGGCGTTGCCTCTGGCCCGGTATCTTTTCTGCGCATCTTCAACACCGCCACAGAGCAGGTGAAGCAGGGCGGCACGAGGCGCGGGGCCAATATGGGCATTCTTCGCGTGGATCACCCTGACATCCTTGAATTTATTCGCGCCAAGGAAAAAGAAGGCGAGTTCAATAACTTCAATCTTTCCGTTGGATTGACAGAAGTCTTCATGCGCGCCGTGGAAAACGATGAGCATTACGACCTCATTGCTCCCAATTCCGGCGAAGTGATCAACCGCCTGCGCGCGCGTGAGATTTTTGAACTGCTGGTCAAAAAGGCCTGGCAGTCCGGCGATCCGGGTATTGTGTTTCTTGACCGCATCAACCGCGACAATCCCACGCCTGACCAGGGCGAGATAGAATCCACCAACCCCTGCGGCGAGCAGCCCCTGTTGCCCTACGAGGCTTGCAATCTGGGTTCCATCAACCTTTCGTGCTTTTACATTCCCGGTCACAACGATGCGGCTGATCCGGCCCGCGACTGCATTGACTGGGCCGAGCTCAAGCGCGTGGTGCACCTTTCTGTGCGTTTTCTTGACAACGTCATTGATGCCTCGCGTTTCCCGCTGGACAGCATCACCGAAACCGTGCGCAGGAACCGCAAGATCGGCCTTGGCGTCATGGGTTTTGCCGACCTGCTCTACCAGCTTGAAATGGCCTATGATTCGCAGCAGGGTCTTGAACTGGGCGAGCGCATCATGGCCTTTATTCAGGAAGAGGGGCACAAGGCCTCGGCCCAACTGGCTGTGGAGCGCGGGGCTTTCCCTGCCTACGCTACGTCCGTGTACGCCAAAAAGAAGCTTGGCCCCTACCGCAACGCCACAGTGACCACCATTGCGCCCACGGGGACGCTTTCCATCATCGCGGGCTGCTCTTCCGGCGTGGAGCCGCTGTTTGCCCTGTGCTTTACCCGTAATATCCTTGACGGCGAGCGCCTTGTGGAGGTGAACCCCCACTTTGAGGCGGCCCTTGCCGATGCCGGGCTGTTCAGCCACGAGCTCATGGATGCGGTGGTGGCCAAGGGTTCCATTCAGGAAATGGACTACCTGCCCGCCAAGCTGCGCAAGGTCTTTGTCACGGCTATGGATATAGCCCCTGTGTGGCATTTGCGCATGCAGGCGGCCTTTCAGCGCCATACCGACAATGCCGTGTCAAAAACCGTGAACCTGACCAACAGCGCAACGGAACAGGATATTTTTGATATTTACTGGCTGGCCTATCAGGAAGGCTGCAAGGGCGTGACTGTGTACCGTGACGGCTGCAAGAGCATCCAGGTGCTGGCCACGGGCGAAGGGCAAAAGAAAATGGACGGCGAAAGCGGTGCTGAGCCTGCGCAGTCTGGTTCGTCTGGTTCCCAGGTTGGGGCTGGCGTGCGCAAACGGCCCGACATTGTGTGGGGCTTCACGCAGAAGGTGCCCACCGGGCTTGGCGTGATGTACCTCACCGTCAACGAGGTTGACGGCCAGCCCTTTGAGGTTTTTGCCACCATAGGCAAATCTGGCCGCTCCATCACGGCCAAGGCCGAGGCCATTGGCCGCCTGGTGTCGCTGGCCTTGCGCTCCGGCGTGCACGTGCGCGATGTTGTGGCCCAGATCAAGGGAATCGGCGGCGAGCACCCAGTGTTTCGCGGCAAGGGGCTGTTGCTTTCCATTCCCGATGCCATCGCCTGGGTGCTGGAAAGGCGCTATCTCAAGGATGAGCACATCGGCGACGTCAACGACCTGCAAGCCCAGAACTGCCCTGAATGCGGCGAACCGCTGGTATTTCAGGAAGGCTGCCTCATCTGCCCCGGCTGCGGTTTTTCGCGTTGCGGGTAATGATTGGAACTGACTGACGGCAAGATATTTTGCGGGGTCTCCTGGCCCAGGCGGGGCAGAGCGGTTTTATAAAAATCCACGCCGACTGCTCCCGGCGGCTCAGGGCAAGCAGCAAACAGATCAGTAATATCCTTGCGGGGGAGGGCGCTCTTTTGTACAAGAGGCGCTTCCCCGCACTGTTATTTCATAAGCGGTTTACACCATGAAATGGATTACGCATCAGGCCACGGCTGTGGCGGCGGCGCTGGCGCTGCATCTTCCCTGGGAGGGCGTGGCGGCGGCTTGCGCTGGCGCGGTGCTGCCCGATGTGCTGGATCAGCGCATTGCGGGCCTCGCCCCCACCCGCAGGGGCCGCCAAAAAGTGTTCAACGCCATCCACCGGGGCACAACCCACTGGTTCGGCTGGTGGCTGGCGGTTTGCGTTGCGGCTTTTGCCCTGTCGCCTGCAAGCCTTGGTTCCTTGGGGCGCGATGCCCTGCTTGGCCTGGGTTTTGGCGGGCTGAGCCATGTGCTGCTGGATATGCTGACACCTTCAGGGGTGCCGCTGACGCCCTTTTCGCGCCAGAACAAACTGTCGTTCAAGCTATGCTCCACAGGGAGCCTCGGTGAATACTGTTTTCTGGCTTGTGTGGCAGGGGCAACGTGGCTGTTCTTTCACGAAGACCTGCTGCGCCTGACCCGCAAACTGGGCCACGGAAGCTGGTTCTGATCCGGCGGGTACACCCGGCGCGGACTCTTTGCACTCACAGGGCGGCATAGATGCTGGTCAAAATATTTCTCACGCCACTGCTTATTCTCATGTGCCTGTTGGTGGCCCGCCGCTGGGGCTCGTTTGTGGGCGGCGTCATTGCTGGCTTGCCGCTCATTTCCGGCCCGGTTTCCTTATTTCTCACGCTGGAGCAGGGCGCCGCTTTTTCTGCCGCAGCCTCATTCAACACCCTGCTTGGGGTGCTGGCCTGCACGATAACAGCGCTCATCTATCCCTGGCTTGCCGCCTGGGGGCTGCCCTGGTTTGTGACCCTGCCTGCGGCCCTGTGCGGATTTTTTGGCGGGGGTTGGGCCGTGCTGCACCTGCCGTTCACGCACGTATGGGCAGTGGCGCTGTCCTCACTTTCTCCAGTGCTGGTACTGACCTGCCTGCCGAGGGTTGTGGCAATGTGCAGGCCCGGCCATACTATGACGGCCTATGTGCGCGTTCCCATACAGATGGCCTGCGGGGCCGGGCTGGTCTTTGCCGTGACGGAGGCCGCCCATTGGCTTGGCCCCGGCTGGAGCGGCGTACTCATGTTTTTTCCGGTCATGGTCTGCTCCATTGTGCCCTTTGCCCATGCCACGCTGGGGGCTGGGGCCGTGATAAGCATTTTTCGGGGCATTATGGCTGGGTGGTTTGGCTGCATAGCCTTTGCGGTAGTGGTGATGACAGGGGTTGAGCATCTGTCCCTGTGGCTGTGTTACGGCCTTGCATCGGGCGCGGCCCTGATGGCGAGCGCGTTGGTTTCCCTGCTGGAGCAGCGGTTGCAGCAAAGGCATGCCACTGGCACAGAGGCAAAATCATAGGCCTGTGGGCAGCCTGATCAGATGTGATAATGGAAGAGACTTTTACCGTTGCGGTGGATGCCGCACCCTGACTATGGTCGGTTGCAAGAGCGGGCTTGCGCAGCCAATAAATGTTTAAGGGGGGTGATGGCCCTCCCCCGAACATTTCAAGATTAGTTTTTCCCGCAGAATCAGGCGGTACCGCGTCTGCGCCGCAGCCTTTGCAGTACGGGCTCCAGAGCCTCGGGCGCGGTCTGCCATGCAAGGGGCAGAAACAGGGCCGCAAAGGCGCAACTGCCCAGCATCAGCACCACGCAGGCCTTGAGGATGGGGGACAGCGTAAACGAGCGCATGCAGACCTCAGAGACCCACCAGCCCGCAGCCGTGGCGGGCAGACTGCAAAAGATCACCCGCGCCGCAAGCCCGGTCAGGCCCGTAAAGGCCCCGCAGCCGTGGCGGCGAATCCATATGCCCACCAGCCAGAGCACGTACAGGCTCACGCTCAGGCCCGAAAGGGCCGCGATGGCCCACGCCCCGTTGGGAACAGCCCACCAGTAGTACATGGGTATGCACAGCGCCGTCATGATGCTGCCGGTCACAGCCGGGGTGATGGTGTCGCCGTGGGCGTAGTAGGCCCGCACCAGCACCATGTAGATAATCCAGAAGGGCGTGGAGGCCAGCATGATGCGGGTGAGCGGCAAGGTAGCCAGCGTGTCCGCGGGGCTGAAGCGCCCGCCCTGAAAAATAACGCCAAGGATGGGCCAGCTTGTGGCCGCCATGCAGAACGCGCAGGGAATGATAAGCGCCACGCTGGCCCGCAGGGCCGTGCGCAAGGTGGTGTTAAAGCGCTCGGTGTCGCCCTGCGCCAGCAGCGCCACCAAAAAGGGATAGGATGCCACGGCGGCGGCCTGACCCACCAGCCCCACAGGAACCTGGGTGATGCGCCGCGCGTAGTTGAGCAGGCTCACCGCGCCATCACCCGCCAGACTGCCAAAGACCCGCAAAAATTGCTCGTCCAGCATCATGATGGTTTGCCCCAGCATGAGGGGCAGGGCCGTGAGCAGAAATTTGCCCATGAGCGGGTGCCGCCATTCCATGTGCAGGCGCAGGCCCTGCTGGGCCGCCACCCGCAGGGGCAGTACAAAGGTGCCAAGGGCCGCGCCAAGGGCCACGCCCACGCAATAGCCGGTCATGCCGTCCATGTGGGCCAGCAGGCCTGCGGGAAGAGCGGCCTGCGCAACCTGCGTGCTTGCCAGCCAGGGCAGCAGCAGGCCCACGGCAATGATGGCCCCGTTATAGATCAGCGGGGCTAGCGCCGGAACGCGGAACTGACGCCGCATGAACAGCAGGGCCGTGACGCATGCCCCGCACAAAAAGAAAATTTGGGCGGGCAGGATGATGCGCATAAAAAAGGCCAGCCGTTCCCACTGCTCCGGCCTAAAGCCGGGGGCCACCGCCTGCGCCAGCCAGGGCGCAAGGGCCATGCCGCCAAGGGTCAGCAGGGTGGAGGCAGCCGCCATCCAGCAGAAAACACAGGAAAAAAAGCGCCATGCGTCCGCCTCATCCTCCTGAAACCTGCGGGTCAGCAGGGGGATGATGGTGATGGACATAAAACCGCCCGCCAGCAGATAATTGATGATGTCCGGCACCACAAAGGCGGCGAAATACATATCGGATTCGCCGCCTGCGCCGAACTGCCACGAAATGATCTTGTCGCGCGCAAGGCCCATAAGGCGCGAAAGAACCGTGCTGGCCGCCAGTATGAGCGCGGCTGCGCCCATACGCTGCTGTGCGGAAAGCAGTGCCATCAGCGGTCCCGCTTTTTGCTGCCGTTGCCCGCGCTGCGCCCGCGCGCGCCAGAACCGGTGCTACCGCCCTTGCCCTGGCCTCCAGTCTTGGGGCCTCGCTTTGGCCCCCCCTCGCTGCGGCGGGCCTTGCCCTTTGCTCCACCCTTGCCCCCGCTCTTGCTGGACTCGTCACCAGGCGAGGTGATCTTCCAGCCGGAGCGCGAACCGCCGGAACGGCTTGTACGTCCCGGTTTTGCGTCGCCCTTGTGAGCAGGTTTGCGGGATGTTTTGCCCCTGCCGCGCCAGTTGCCCTGCGCCGCCTTGGGCAGTTCCAGCGGCATGAGCCGGATTTCAAGCCGCCCCATATTCACTTCCGTCAGCGCGACTTCAAGGCTCTGTCCCATGCGCCACATGACGCCGGAGCGCTGGCCCACAAGGCTCATGGTGCGGGGGTCAAAGTCGTACCAGTCATCCCCGAGGTCATCAATGCGGATCATGCCTTCCACAGGCATGTCGGCCAGTTCCACAAAAATGCCAAAGTCCGTGACCCCGGCCACCATGCCCTTGAAGTGTTCGCCCACGCGGGGCAGCAGGGCAAGGCAGCCCATGCGGCGATCCATCTCGCGTTCGCAGGCCATGGCCGCGCGTTCGCGCCTGTTGATCTGGTCGCTGATGCGCAGCAGCTTCTGACCTGCGGCCAACGCGCCCACGCCGATGCCCATGGCTGTTTTGAGCGCCCGGTGGGTCAGCAGGTCCGCATAGCGGCGGATGGGCGAGGTAAAGTGGCAGTAGGCCTGCGAAGCAAGGCCAAAATGTCCTTCGTTGAAAGGCTGATAGCGCGCCTGCGGCATGGCCCGCAGACAGAGGCGGTTGACCAAAAACTCCTGATCCGTGCCCTGCACGCGGGCAAGAATGCCCTGCATGGCTGCGGCTTCCGGCCGGGGGGGCAGGTCTTCCATACCCACGCCCGCGAGGGTGTCAAAAAGGCTTTCCAGCCGTTCCGGGTCGGGCAGGGGATGCACTCGGTAAAGAAAGGGCATGCCCACATCGCCCAGGTGGCGAGCCACGGCCTCGTTGGCCGCGATCATGAATTCCTCAATGAGGCGGTGGGCATCGTGCCGCTGGCGATGCCCGATCCAGACAACGCGCCCGGCTTCGTCCAGGCGGCTGTCTGCTTCGGGCAGGTCAAAATCAAGGCTGCCGCGCTGGCGGCGGGCATCACGCAGGGCCGCATACAGGGCAAAGGCCCTTTGCAGCATGGTGATAACTTCTTCACCGCGCGGGTTTTCGCGCAGGGCGGCAAGGGCTGCGGCATCGTTGTCGAGCATGCAGGCCTTGACCTGATCGTAGGTCAGCCGCGCCGCAGAGCGCATGACCACCTGAGCAAAGCGCGGTGTGCCGGGCTTGCCCTGTGCGGAAAAGGGAATTTCCGCCAGCATGGCGAGGCGGTCTTCGTCCGGGCGCAGACTGCACAGACCGTTGGAAAGAGCCTCCGGCAACATGGGTTCCACGGATTTGGGGAAATACCAGGAGTTGCCGCGCGAGAGGGCCTCCGCATCCAGCGCTCCGGTGCTGCCGTTGCCGCGGGGGCGCACGTAGTGGCTCACATCGGCAATGGCCACGCGCAGCAGCCAGCCGCCGCCAGGGCGGTCTTCGACCTCCACTGCATCGTCAAAATCACGGGCATCCGCGCCGTCAATGGTCACAAGGGGCAGGCCGCGCACGTCTTCGCGGTTGTGCATGTCTTCAGGCGTGGGGCCACTGGGCAGGTGCTGGGCCTCAGCCAGCACCCCGGCAGGAAAGTCGCGCGGAACCTCGTGGTTGAGCTTGACCAGTTCTTCCTGCACGGCCACATCGTCCTCGCGCCCGTAGTCGCCCACAATGCGGGCTGTCCAAAGGTCGGAGGCAAGGCGCTGCACCGGGGCCAGCAATACCAGAGTGCCAGGCTCGGGGGGCGTTTCGCCAGCAGCCAGCTCCACGCTGAAATTGACGGAGAGGCGCGCGTCCGCCGGACGGCAGAAAAGTGTATTCCCTGTGCGGTGGGCCGCATGGGCGGGGATTTCCTTGAGGCCGCGTTCCACAACTTCAACAATGCGTCCTTCGGGGGATGGGCCGCGCGATGCACCGGGGGAGAGCGCCACGCGCACAATATCCTGATGCCAGGCTTCGCCGGTCAGCGCCGCGGGGATATACACATCGCGCGCGCCGGTAAATTCCAGCTGGCTGTCGCGGTTGTTTTCACCCTCGGCAACTGGCCGCATGGGCGTAACAAAGCCCCCGCCGTCGCGCAGCGAACTGAAGCGGCCCGTAATATGTTTGAGGGCTTCTGGGCGTGCCCAAAGGCCGCCCCGCAGCCGCAGCAGGCGGCCCTGTTCGGCCAGTGTTGTCAGAGCGGCTTCAAGGTCGCCCTTGGCGCGGCGGGCAAGGCCCAGCACACGCAAAAGACCGTCCACGCGCATGGGGCGCGACTGGGCGGAAAAGGCCTCCAGCAGTTCCTCTCGCGAGGGAAAGCCGGGGGTATGGGAGGGAGCGCCGGGCACTCCGCGTTGGAAATTTTTCTTTTTCATAGGGTTCCGTAGTGCGAAAGAAGGGGGCAAAAGGCATGGCCTTTCGCCCCCGATCGCACAAATTTCAGGCTGCGTTGGCGCAGTACCGCATCACTCGCGGTTGCCGCCGAACAGGCGCAGCATCATGAGGAAAAGGTTGATGAAGTCGAGGTAGAGCGTCAGCGCGCCAAGGATGGCGCCACGGCGCACGGCGGTACCGTCTTCCATGGGGGCGTTTTCGCCGAACCGGCGCAGCTTCTGCGTGTCATAGGCGGTCAGGCCAGTGAAGATCAGCACGCCAAGGCAGCTGATGATGAAGTCCATCATGCTGTTCTTGAGGAAGATATTCACCAGCGAGGCAATGACAATGCCGATGAGGCCCATGAACAAAAAGCTGCCCATGGACGTGAGGTCGCGCTTGGTGACAGTGCCGTAGACCGACATGGCAAGGAAGGTGCCGGTGGTTACCAGAAACGCGTTGGCGATGGACGCAATGGGGTACACTACAAAGATGGACGAAAGCGTTGCGCCCGTAACAGCGGAATACAACAGAAACAGACCCGTGGCCGTGCCGCCGGACATTTTGTGAACCGCCGCCGAAAGGGCGATGACAAGACCGAACTGGGCCACCAGCATGAGAATAAGCACAATGGTGTTGCCAAAAATGGCCGCCTGCACGGCAGGCGAACTGGCAACGGCGTAGGCCACGACAGTGGTTACTGCCAGACCGGCCGTCATCCACTGATAGACCTGACGCATGTAAAGGGAAGCAACGCTGGTAGCGGCGCTTTGAGCAACACTGCGGCTGTATGACATTATATCCTCCGAAAAGCAGTTGAAGGCGCTCAGTCCGTTCGGCGGCTACGGCTCCGTGCCGCAGTGCCGTCGGGCGGGCTTGAAGTTTGTCTTCTGAGTTCAAGTATAATAACGGCAGCGGCATTTAGCAAGGGCCGGAAGGGGAAAGTTCGGCGCTGGCGGCTGCGCACAGCATGGCTGGAGCTTGTGGGACTCGGGTTGAGGCTGGCCCTGGTGCAGTCCGCCTGGCCGCGCTTGCTGCGTGTAAAGCAGCGTGCTACCTTGCGGCCTGCCGGGGTAGACCCGGCACATCATATTGCGAGGAGTAATCCATGAAATCAATTCGTGTTTTTTTTCGTGCAGTTACACTGACTCTTTGCCTCGGTGGCATGCTTGCCCTGGCAGGGCAGGCGCAGGCTGCTGATCCTGATCCGGCTGTGAAGCTTGAAACCAACCTTGGCGACATTGTGGTGCGCCTTGATGCCCGCAAAGCCCCCATCAGCACGGCCAATTTTGTGCAGTACGTCAAATCCGGTTTTTATGACGGCACGGTGTTTCACCGCGTTATCAAGAATTTCATGATCCAGGGCGGCGGCTTTACCCCCGACCTGAAGCAGAAGTCTGCCCGCGCCTCCATCCGTAATGAAGCAGACAATGGCCTCAAGAACAAAAAGTACACCATCGCCATGGCCCGCACCAGCGAGCCGCATTCGGCATCTGCGCAGTTCTTTATCAACACCAAGGATAACGACTTCCTCGACTTCAAGAGCCAGACGCCGCAGGGCTGGGGCTATGCCGTGTTTGGCAAGGTCATCAAGGGGCAGGAAGTGGTAGACAAGATCGCCGCCGTGCAGACCGGCAAGAAGGGCTACTACGACGACGTGCCCATGGAAAGCGTGATTATCAAGAAGGCCGTTATCGTGGAATAAAGCGCAAAAGAAAATTATGCGGCGGCGCTGCCGGCCGTGTGCAGACGGAGGGTTCGTTGAGCCCTCCGTTTTTTTACAGGTCAGCGTCATTGGTGTCGCCGTGGTCAGACTCAGTCTGGCTACGGCTTTTTTCATACATGCTGCCCCAGGTTTTCAGCGATTCCATGATGGGCACAAGCGATACGCCCAACGGCGTGAGCGAATAATCCACGCGCGGCGGCACCGTGCCGTAGACCTTGCGGTGTACAAGGCCGTCTTCTTCCAGTTCGCGCAACTGGCGCACCAGCATGCGCTCGCTGATCTCCGGCAGGGCTCGCCGCAACTGGCTGAAACGGATAACTTCCTGCAATGAAAGAAAATAAATAACCAGCAATTTCCACTTGCCGCCAATGAGCTGCAAGGTCAGTTCAAAATGGCAACGGTAATTGCCCTGTACGGGCGGGCAAATGTCGGGAGTGTCCATACGCTTTCCTGTTCAAAACTATACTATTTGTCAGTACCTGTTATTGGCGTCATTATATGAATTTTTTGTCAGTACTTCAACTTTTGCAGATTAGGCATAGTATGGGTGCAAATCTAGCACTCAGGAGAATCATCATGAAAGTACTGGCCATAAACGGAAGCCCCAGAAAAAACGGCAATACGGCTCTTTTGCTGCATGAGGCCCTTGTGCCCCTGCGCGAGGCGGGTTGGGAAGTGGAAACTGTGCAGTTGGGCGGCAAGAAGATTCAGGGCTGCCGTGGTTGCGAAAAATGTGCGGAACTCAAAAACGGGCGCTGCGTTTTTGACAACGACATGCTCAACGAACTGCTGCAAAAAATGCTGGCAGCGGACGCCATGATCCTGGGTACGCCCTGTTATTTCACGGATATGTCTTCGGAACTGAAAGCGCTGGTGGATAGAGCCGGATTTGTGGCCTATGTGAACGGCGGTCTTTTTCAGGGCAAGATTGGCGCGGCAGTAGTGGCTGCGGGGCGCGCCGGGGCCACCCATGCCTATGACAGCATCAACCATATGTTTCTGATGTCCAAGATGCTGGTTCCCGGTTCGACCTACTGGAACGTGGGCTTCGGCCATGCGGAGGGGGATGCGGCAAAGGACGCCTTTGCCCTGGAAAATATGCGGCATCTGGGCAGAGCCATTGACTGGCTGGGCAAGGCCGTGGTTCCGCATATGGCGGAATACCCCGCCGCATAGACGGCAGGCCCAGCGCGTGGGCGAGAGGAAATCAGGCGGGCAGGGAAAACTGCTGAGATACGGACTTTGGTGGACTCTACTTGCCCGCCAGGGCGGCAAAGCGGCGCACGGTCAGGTGGCATACTGCCACAGCCAGCGCATCGGAGGTATCCAGCGCCCAGTTGGCGTTTTTGACGTTGAGCAGGCGCTGCACCATAAAGGCCACCTGCTCCTTCTCTGCCCGGCCCGTTCCCACAAGGGATTTTTTGACAAGGGTCGGTTCATAATCGCTGATGGTGAGGCCGTGCGCCGCGCAGGCGGCCACGGCAACGCCCCGCGCCTGACCAAGCTTGAGGGCCGAAGCCGCGTTCTTGGCGGTAAAGACCTGCTCGATGGCGGCTTCTTCCGGCTTGAGGCGGGCCAGAACGCCTGAAAGCTCATGATAGATGCGGGCGAGGCGGTCAGAAAATTCTTTTCCCGCCGAGGCCGTGCGCACCACGCCGCAGTCCACCAGCTGCAACACGCCCGAAACCTCGCGCACCACGCCCCAGCCCGTGCGCTGGGAGCCGGGGTCGATGCCGATGACCGTTACAGACTGCATGGTCTGTTACAGCAAAAATGAGGTAACAATGTAGTCAGCCGCAAGAATCAGCACGCAGGAAATAACCACGGCAGAGGTAGTGGCGTTGCCCACGGCCTCCGGGCCAACGCTGTCGCGCCTCTTGTTGGTGTAATAGCCCTGGCGGCAGCAGATGGTGGTCACAAGCAGACCAAAGAGCACGGCCTTGATGAAACCGCCGTTCACGTCCGTTGCCGTCACCGAGCTGGTGATGCGGTAAAAATACGCGCCTTCGTTGATGCCCAGCATGAGCACACCCGTGAGATAGCCGCCGATGATGCCGATAACGTCAAATACCGCCGTCAGCAGCGGAAAGGCGATGAGCGAGGCCAGGAGGCGCGGGCTGACCAGATAGCCCATGGAATTGATATCCATGACGTCCAGTGCGTCAATCTGGTCGGTAATGCGCATGACGCCGATTTCTGCCGTCATGGAAGACCCGGCGCGGCCCGTGAGCATGATGGCCGTGAGCACCGGCCCAAGCTCGCGGATCAGGGTGAGCGACACGGCAGAGCCAAGCATGCCCACGGAGCCGAACTTCACCAGGGTGTAGTAGCCCTGAAGCCCCAGCACCATGCCGCAGAACACGCCGATCAGCATGATAAGAAAGAGCGATTTGGAGCCAATGACATAGAGCTGCTGCATGGTGCGCGGAAAAATCTTGGGGCTGGCAAATATCTGGGCCAGACCTCCAAACATGAACAGTGCAGTGTTGCCAAGAGCGTCTATGCCGTTCAGGCAGGGGCGGCCTATCTTGCGCAGAAAATCGCCGAAATTTTCGGTTGCGGTCATGGTTTGCCTCACCGCCCTGATTTTTGCGGTTTGCTTGAAACAGGTTTTTGCGAAATCTGAATGGGTACGCCCAGCTTCATGTGGCGCAGGTCTTCACGCAGGTTGAATGCATCGTCTTCCGTGCCGCGAATGCTGACCATAACCAGCACGAGCTTGCCGTTTTTCTGGGTACGGGTGCGCAGCCCCTTGCCTTCAAGGCGAGTGCGCAGTTTGTCCGCGTCTTCGTCAGATTTGAATGCAGCTACCTGATATACATAATCAAACTGCGGGCCAGTCTTGGCCGGTGCGGGCTTTGCTGCCTGCGCCCCGTTTTGTGCGCTGGCCTGTCCGTTGGCTTGAGCGCCCTGGCCCTGCCCATTCTGGTTTGCGCCGGGTTTGATGCCCCAGGCCGCCAGACTGTTGCCCGAAGGCTGCGCAAAGGGATAGGCTCCCTGCGGGGATTGCTGGCCCTGTTTCCCCTGCGGCGGCTGGGCTGCTGCTTTCTGTCCCTTTTGATCCTGCCCCGGTTTGCCGGGTTGGGGCGCGCCTGCGGGCGTAGCCTGATTTTCCTCAGCGCCGGGGGCCGGATTCTGGGCATCGGCGGTTTCGGCCTGTGCCGCCGGAGCTGCCGCGTCAGGCGCGGGGGCCTCCGGGGCTGGTTTGGCCTTGGGCGCGTCCTTGGAGATCATGCTGGTCATCTGCTCCACACGCGTTTCAGGGTTTTGCCCGCGCCCGACCATGAATCCCATAAAAAATGACCAGCCCACAGCAACCGAGAGGATTGCGCCCAGCAGGGCAAGCATTGGCCCCGAAAGGCGGATGACAAAGCGGCGCTTCTCGCCAGAAGGTTGGGAAACGGCGGATTTGCGGGGTTTACGTAAGGGGGCGGCCATTCATTATCCTCCGTCGTGCGGTAATCTGCGGGGTTTGGTTTAACCGTTAAGGCGCGTCTTGTCCGGGGCAGGCAGAGCACACGCAAGGCCTCGTCCAAAACGCGCCTTAACGGTAACAGGCACAGAGCAGATTTGTCGCACGCCGAATATTCGACGTTTATGCAAACAGCGGGGATGGTTCTGCGGGAGTGGCCCCACAGGGGCCATCTGGCAGGATCGAACCGACGCTGTTTCCGTTCGAGAACAGTTCAAAATCCAGTTTAGACGAATGTTACATGCTTTCCGGGGCGCTCACGCCAAGCACGTCCAGACCGTTGCGCAGCACCTGACCGATGGAACGCAGGAGGGCAAGGCGGGCCAGGGTGCGGGGCGCGTCATCGGCCAGCAGCACCTGATGCCTGGCATAGTAGCTGTGCAGCTGTCCGGCCAGTTCCGTGAGGTAGGTGCTCACGTGGTGGACGCCAAGCGATTTGGCGGCGGAGGCCAGCATGTCTTCAAACGTGGCGGCCTTGCGCAGCAGGGCCATGTCTTCGGGCGTATCCAGCCCGTGCAGCAGCTCCGCATCGGCCTTGGCGGGCAGCACGAAGCCGCGTTCCTCAGCCCGGCGCAGCACGGCGCAGATGCGCGCGTGGGCGTACTGCACATAGTACACCGGGTTGTCGAGGCTGCGCTGCTTGGCAAGCTCAAGGTCAAAGTCCAGCGGGCTGTCGCTCTTGCGCGAAAGAAACATGAAGCGCGCCGCGTCAACGCCCACTTCCTTGATGACATCGGCCAGGGTTTCAAAGGTGCCCGCGCGGGTGGACATGCTCACGGGCTGGCCCTCGCGCAGCAGGTTCACCAGCTGGATGAGCACCACGTCAAAGCTGTCCTGCGTTTTGCCCATGGCCGTGATGGCCGCGCGCATGCGGGGGATGTAGCCGTGGTGATCCGCGCCCCAGATATCAATGAGCCAGTCGTAGCCGCGCTGAAATTTGTCGTGATGGTAGGCGATGTCGGAGGCAAAGTAGGTCAGGCTGCCGTCCGACTTGCGCAGCACGCGGTTTTTGTCGTCGCCCAGATTTTCGGTGGCAAACCAGTAGGCATTGTCTTTCTCATACGTATACCCGGCAGAATCAAGCGCGTCAAAAGCCGCAGCAACGGCCCCGCCTTCCACAAGGGTTTTTTCAGAGAACCAGCGCTGGTGCTCCACGCGGAATTCGTTGAGGTCGTCCTTGATGCCGTTCAGGATGTCGTTCATGGCCTTGTCGTAGCACACGTCCTGGCCTTCGGCGTCGGGCAGTTCCACGAGGGCGGGGTTGGCATCCAGCATTTCGCGGGCGATGTCGATGATATAGTCGCCCTTGTAGTAGTCTTCGGGCCAGGTGACGGGCTTTCCGGCCAGTTCCTTGGCGCGCAGCCACACAGAAAGGCCCAGCAGGCGCATCTGGCGACCGGCATCATTGATGTAGTATTCGGTGTTAACGTCATAACCAGCCACGCGCAGCAGGCGGGCAAGGCTGTCGCCCACGGCAGCGCCGCGCCCGTGGCCCACATGCAGGGGGCCGGTGGGATTGGCGGAAACATATTCCAGCAGCACTTTTTTGCCTGCGCCGCCCGTGCTCTTGCCGTATTCCTTGCCCGCGGCTTCAATGTCCGCCACGGTAGCGCGCCAGAAATCCTGCGTGAAGGTCACGTTGCAGAATCCGGGGCCGGCGGCTTCGGCATGGGACACATCGGGGCAGCGCTCCACAAGCTTCTGGGCGAATTTCTGCGCCAGTTCGCGGGGGTTGGCCTTGGCTTCCTTGGCGAGCAGCATGGCGGAGTTGACGGAAAGATCGCCGTGCTTGGGGTCGCGGGGCGGTTCAATAACGGTTTTGACGGGCCAGGCAAGGCCTTCTTCTTCAATAATGGCCTTGAGGGCCGTGCGCAGGGTGTCAATGGCGCGCATAGTGCTGGTGTCCTTTATTGTGCAACGGTTGCGGCTTTACGCCTCGGGCGGCCCGGGGCACTGCCGCCGGGAACCCCGTTTCAGGTTCATGCGCAGGCCGGTTGCGACAGTACCGCACGGAGACGCATGAAGAAAAAGTTTCAGGCAAGGCGGGGAAGGCCGTCCGCGTGAAAGGCCTTCCTCCGCAAAAACCTATCCTGCAAAGGCCGCCGCTGTTTCGGCGTTGTTAACGAGCTCAATGGCAAGGTCTTCCGCCGTGGCAGTTCCTGCAAGGCAGGGGGCCACCATCTTGCCGAGCACGGCCTTGGGGCCAAGCTCCAGCCAGCGGCGCGCGCCGTCGGCATACTGGTTGCGCACGGTGTCTGTCCACTGCACGGAGGATGTCATCTGCACAAGCAGGCTTTCGCGGGCGCTTTCGCCATCTGTCACGGCCTTGCCGTGGGCATTGCAGTATACGGGGAACTTGGGCTTGCTCCACACGGCCTTGCGCAGCAGGGGGGTGAGTTCTTTGTTGGCCTCGGCCATCATGGGACTGTGGAACGCGCCGCTGACCTTGAGTTCAAGGCCACGGCCCTTGCGCTCCTTGGCCTTCTGGCAGGCCAGGGCCACGGCGGCCTTGGCCCCGCTGATAACAAGCTGGCCGGGGGTGTTGTAGTTGGCCACCAGCAACAGTTCGCCGCACTGGGCAACGGTTTCGGCCACAATTTCTTCAATGGCGGGCTGATCCAGCTTGAGCAGAGCGGCCATGCCGCCCTTGCCGTCGGGATCGGCCTCGGCCATGAGGCGGCCACGCAGGGCTGTAAGCTCAAGGGCGCTCTCGGCAGAAAGCACGCCAGCGGCGGCCATGGCGCTGAACTCGCCAAGGCTGTGCCCGGCTGCGCCGCACACGTTGGCGCGCGCGGCAACCGCGCTCCAGAGGTTCAGGTTCACCACTGTGAGGGCGGGCTGGAGGGCGCGGGTGTCGCTCATGGCGGCATCATCGCCTTCCCAGTAAATTTCGCGCAGGGGCAGGCCACTGATGCGCTCGGCCTGCTTCCAGAGGTTCATGGCGTCAGAAGAAGCCTCGGCCAGATCGCGGCCCATGCCCGACTCTTGCGAGCCCTGGCCGGGAAAGAGCAAAACGGCTTGTGTCATGCGGGGTTTATCCTCCAGTGGCGCGCACGTGCGCGCATTGGCGTGGCCTTGCGGCCTTGGGTTCGTTTAGGGTGCGCATTGCGCGCAAGCCCTCTTTTTTACGTTATCGGCGCAGGGCTTGCAAGTCCCGGTCTGCGGGGATATGACAGTGAACCCGGCAGAAACGCCGGAAAGGCCCGCAACGGGCGAACAAGCGCAGGAAAGGATCATGCAGCGACAATCGGTTGACAGAAAGGAATTGGCGCGTCTGGCTGCGGCCTCGGGCGCGGAAGTGCCGCAATCGGCTCTGGAGCCGCTGGCGGAATATCTTGAAATGCTCTGCCAGTGGAACAAGGCCATGAATCTGGTCGGCCCGCACACCTGGCAGGATATGCTTACCCGGCTGGCGGTGGACAGCTTTCATCTGGCCGGCTTTCTGGACAAGCTTGATCTGCCCGAAGCTCCCCTGTGCTGGGATCTTGGCGCGGGCGCAGGCCTGCCGGGCATTCCCCTGCGCATGGCCTGGACGCGCGGCGCATACTATATGATAGAAGTGCGCGAAAAGCGCGCCCTGTTCATCTCCAGTGTACTTTCCCGCCTTCAGTTGCCCTCCACCCATATTTTCAGAGGGCCGGTGGAGCATTTTTTTCAGGGTCAGTATTATAAGGCGGACTGCATTTTGAGCCGGGCCTTCATGCCCTGGCGGCAACTGCTTGACCTCGCCAGCCCCAGGCTGCACGATAACGGAGTGCTGGTCGTGCTGGCACTTGAGCCAGCCCCCAGCGAGCTGCCAGCGCCCTGGCGTCTGGTGGAACAGCTCTCTTATGTTGTAGGCGGGCACGGGCGCTGGTTCTGGGCGCTTGCTCCCAGCGCAGGGGCCGAGCGGCTGACCTATGATGCTGCAACGCATCGGGCTGGATAAAGTACGTATACCTGAATGGTCTGGCGAAAAGCTCTGTGGCAAACCGCGCAGACCTTGTTATGCGCGTGAATGGCCCAAGAGCCGCCGCACAGGACTTTTTGTCGCCATCTGCATGCCAGTATGAACAGGACCATGATCCTTACGGAGAACGCCATGCACCCCGCAGCCCAAGCCTCTGCCAGCGCCGCGCCTGCCGGAAACGATGCAGACGAAACCCGGCGCACAGGGCAGCCGCACCTCGAATCTGAAGAGCTGCCTGCTGCGGAGTCAGCCTGTGCGAAGCAGCCCGCCGCCTCACATGCCGCGCACGGCGGGGTTCTGTTGCCCACTGGCGGCGCAGGGTTGCACAGCGGCAAACGCTCGCTGCCTTCCGGGCGGTATTGGGCACGGGGGCTGTTCTGGGGGCTGGTGACGCTTGCCCTTGCCTTTGCCCTTCGCATGCTGGAATGGCCCTGCTGGCAAAATCCGGAATACCGCCTTGGCAACGAGTGGCTTCTGGCCACGCATGATGCCTATACATGGGTGGCCGGGGCGGAAGATTTCGGCCTTGCCGTGGGGCATCCCATGTCTGTGATGCTCAAGGCCATGTCCGACCTTGTGGGCACTTCTCCCGCTGCCGTGGCCTTTTGGTTCCCTGCCTTGCTGGCGAGCTTTGTGGCTGTTATCGCCTTTGCCTGGGTGTGGGCGCTGGGCAGCATTGAAGCTGGCGTTGCCGCAGGCATACTCACATCCATTGCGCCGGGTTTTCTGGCCCGCACCCTGCTGGGATTTTACGATACCGACCTCGTAACCCTGTTCTTTCCCCTGCTCATGACCCTTGCCCCGGCCAGTTGGGCCATGCGCTATATGCTGCTGCCGGGTATGGTACTGCGTCGTCTTTCCATGACTTCCGGCGTGATGAACCTGCGCCGCCTTTTTTCCCGCAATCAGCCCGAGGGCCACTGGACGCCGCGCCTCAAACAGGCGGAGCACATGGGCAATCCCCTGCGCTGGCAATGGGTTGTGCTGCTTGGCTGTTCCGGCGTCGTTTCGTGGTGGACGCAGGAATGGCATTCTGTTTTTCCGTACCTGATCCGCTACAATGTGGCATTGCTGGCCTTTATGAGCATGGTGATGGCCCCGCGCGGGCGGCGCGCCCTGCTGCTTCTGGGCAGCATGGCCTATGCCCTGCCTACGCTGGCGGGGCCGTGGGGCCTCAGCTTCAGTTTCCTGTTGCTGGCTGCTGGCACAAGGACAGGCTACCGCCTGCGCCGCCTGCTGTGCCGCCCCTGGCTGCTGGCCCTTCTGCTGGTGGGCGTGGGCTTTTTGATGCTTCAGGGTGAAATTCTTACGTCCATTGTGAACCACATCAATGCCTATGTGAAACATACG
The DNA here is from genome assembly GCF_902477725.1 of uncultured Desulfovibrio sp. Lineage (NCBI taxonomy): Bacteria > Pseudomonadati > Thermodesulfobacteriota > Desulfovibrionia > Desulfovibrionales > Desulfovibrionaceae > Desulfovibrio > uncultured Desulfovibrio sp. The sequence goes on from NZ_CABSIF010000007.1 coordinate 207,796, forward strand.
GGTGATGTGAAGAGCACTGGCGGCGGGCTTTCGCTGGAGTATCCCTCGGTGGCGCAGTCCATCATTGAAGTGCAGGATCTGGGCATCATCGAGATTTTTCCCTACTTCCATCCCTGGATGGAAGCCGCGGTGCTTGGTCTGCTGGGTTTTGCCCTGGTAGCGATACGCCGCCCAGGTGCGCTCTTTTTGCTGCCGCTGGCAGGGCTGGGTATTCTGAGCGTCAAGATGGGGGGCCGCATGGTCATGTTTGGCGCACCCATCATGGCCATTGGGCTGACCTTGCCCTTTTACTGGCTGCTGCAAAGGCTGCTGCGCGTGGATTTGCGCGGCGCTGTGGCGGGTATCCTGACCAGCGGCGTGCTGCTGGCCCTGCTGGTAGCTCCCTTTGCCGATATGATCCCGGCCATGTCGCAGGGGCCAATCATCAACCGCCGCCATGCAGAAGCCCTTTTGCGCGCCAAGGCCATGACCCCGCCCGATGCCATGCTCTGGCTGTGGTGGGATTGGGGCTATGCCGCCAACCACTTTGCCCAGCGGCAGACCATTGCTGATGGAGCGCAGCATGCAGGGCCGTCCCTCTATCTGCCCGCAGCGGTTTTTGCCACAGACAATCCGCGCTTTGCGCGCCAGATCATCCGCTATACGGCCCAGTGCGGCAATGAGCCGGGCAATGTGTTTGAAGGTCTGGACGGTGAAGGCGCGCAGGCCCTTATGGACAAGCTGCGCTCGCCCGAGACCCCGCTCATTGAAACCAAGGGGCGGCTCTATGTGGTGGTGAGCTTTGAAATGCTGCGGCTTGGTTTCTGGATAAGCAATTTTGGCAACTGGAATTTTGTTACCCGTGCGGGCGAAGGCGGGGCGCTTTCCATTGTGCCGCAGGCCCTTGCCTACAAGCTCGATTCGGGCGAGGTGCGGCTTGAGGGCAACAGCAGCGCCATTTATGCCTCGTCCATCAGCGTGTTTGAAGAGACTGGCGTGACGCGCCGCAACTATATTCAGGACTGGTTTGACGCGCATCCCTCGGCAACGCCCGAAGAACAGCACGAATTTCTTTCCAAGCGCCGCAACATCAACTTTTTTTTCAACCGCGTAACGGACGAAAAGCTTGCCATGGATGCGGGTTTGTACAATTCGCTGATGGTGCAGCTTTTGGTGGGCGACCCGCAGGATCCGCGCGTTTCGCCCTATTTCAAGCTGGTGTACGACAACGTGTTCGCCAGGATTTACGAAGTTCTGTAGGTGGTTGCGTTTGCGGGCCGCCGCATGTGCAATCAAGGGCAGTCTAACTGGATGATTTTGCGCCAAGGGCAAGGAAAAAGGTTTTTTTGCGAAAGAAGTGTACTCTTACGGTACATGACTGGAGTAAAAATAACCTTTTGACGCAGCCAGTTGGACAAAAGAAGCAGTTAGAGACAGACCTCTAGTGGTGGTACGGAACCTTGCGCAGGATGCATTCCGCCCGGTAAAGCTGCTCAAGCAGAACCACTCTGGCCAGTTCGTGGGGCAGGGTCATGTGCGAAAGACTGATGCAGCGGCTGGCGCGCTGGCGCACGGCTTCATCCAGCCCCCACGCGCCGCCCACAATAAAGCAGGCTCTGCCTCGGGCGTCGTGATCCATCTGGCGCAGCATATCTGCCAGCTGGGGCGAGGTGAGGTGCTGGCCGTGTTCGTCAAGAACGAGCGCTATGTCTTGCGGGTCGAGGGCCTCAATGATGCGGCGTCCTTCAAGGGCGTTGCGCTGATCTTGCGGCAGGGCGGAATCGCCGTCGCGCACTTCGGTTATGTCCAGCTTGCGCCAGCGGGTGATGCGCGTGGTGTAGTGGGCTGCGGCATCCTTCCAGAACGGCGTTTTCAGTTTGCCCACACTTATGTATTTCAAGGGTTTGCCAGTCATGTCTTCTCATGCTTCGTTAAATATGGCGGATGGCGCGTCTGAATGCAGTATCAGCCCGGATGCCGGGATGGAGCTTGTGGCTGCGGCGCGTTTTTTGCGTAACGGCGGCGTGCTCGTGTTTCCTACGGAGACGTTCTATGGGCTGGGCTGCCTTGCCGCCAACGCGGAAGCCGTGGCAAGGGTGTATCAGTTGAAGCATCGGCCCGTCCACAAACCCTTGCCCCTGCTGGCGGCGAATGCGGCGCAGGTGGATGCCGTGGCGGAACTTGCCGCCATGCCCAAGGGGCTTTTGGCCTTTTGGCCCGGCCCGCTCACGGTTTTGCTGCCCGCGCGCTCCTGTTTGCCCCCGGCACTGGTCAACGGGCAGGGGCTTGCGGCGGTGCGCGTGACGCCGCATCCACTGGCTGCGCAACTGGCGGAGCAGGCAGGCGGCGCGCTTACGGCTAGCAGTGCCAACCTCAGCGGCGGTGCGCCCGTATGCTCTCCAGACAAGCTTGATCCGGCCCTGCTGGAAGCATTGCGCAGCATGACGCAGGCTGCAAAAGCAGAAGTTTCCCTGCCATTGGCTCTTGGAGGGCCGCTGCCCGCTGGCGGCTTGCCCTCAACCGTGGTGGAGCCGCTGAGCGGCGGGGCTGGCGGGGCAGGGCGGCTGCGGATAGTGCGGGCCGGGGCAGTGAGTGCCGCCGCCCTTGAGGCCGCAGGTTTTGCTCTGGTCTGATCTGTCCAGCGTGGCGGTTCAGGCTTCCGCTTCAGATTTTTGTTGCTGCGGCAGGTCATCCTTGACGTCCGCCTCAGTCAGTCTGGTCAGGATTTCATTCAGAAAGCTCACGATACTTTTCACTTCCTCCGACGAACGGCTGCCCATAGCCTTGTCCACCAGCTCGTCCAGCTGCGCGTGAAAACCCAGATGGTGGCTGCTGGCAATTTTGCCCTTTTCCGTCAAAAAAACATTGAGGCGGGTCATTTTAAGCGGATCCTTGGCCTTGTAGGCCAGGCCCTTGCGCTCCAGCCTGCGCAACAGCTCAGAAACGCTGCCCTTGGTAACGCCCAGCAGTTCGGCCAGTCCACCCACATGGATGCCTTCATTGTTGTGGATGGCCATGATTGTGTGGATTTCTGCCAGATGGATGTCCACATCGGTGCCGAATTTGCTGCACTGCCGCTCAAGCTCATAAAACCGGGTCACTATGCCCAGCAGCGAGATGCTGACCGGCGCGCTGCGCGTGGCGTGGGCGGGGGCATGCCCAAGAGTTTTGATCATGGATTTCTGGATGCGCAGTTCAACGGCGGTTTTTTTATGGCAGTCATTTTTCATGGTGTTTTGGTATGGCTTCCATACTTTTTTGTCAATTGTCGCGCGGGGCAGTAATTGCCAGCTCGGCGGCATTTGCTCCCAGCGCTTGCGGCGCGGGGCATGCTGGCTTAGTATGCGGCAGTTGCGCGCAATGGCGCGAACCATACGGAGAACGCATGAAACGCCAGGTTATCTGCCCGCATTGCGGCGAGCCTTATTCCAGCTATAAAAATCCCACGCCCACGGCAGATGTGGTTATCTATTCGCCTGATCGCGGGGTGGTCATCATCAGCCGCGCCAACGACCCCGTGGGCTTTGCCCTGCCCGGCGGTTTTATTGAAGAGGGCGAATGCGCGGAAACCGCCGCAGTGCGCGAAATGCGTGAAGAAACCGGGCTGGACGTGGAGCTGACCGGGCTTTTGGGCGTGTATTCCAGACCCGACCGTGACCCCCGCCAGCACACGCTGACCGTGGCTTTTACAGGCAGACCGAGCAATCCCGAAGCCTTGTGCGCCGGGGACGATGCGGCCCATGCGGCCTTTTATCCTCTGGATGCACTGCCGCAGCCGCTGGTCTTTGACCATGCGCAGATTCTGGCAGATTTCAAGGCCATGCTGGCTGGTGAGCGTTTGCTTGCCGGCATACAGCCATCATTTGACGCGGTTGCCGGAGCAGCCGGAACCTGCGGGGAAGGGACGCATTCATGAGTTATCGCAATCTTCAGGAATGCGTTGCCGATCTTGAGGCCAATGGTCATCTGGTGCGCATTGACGCCGAGGTCGATCCGCATCTGGAACTGGCCGCCATCCAGCGGCGCGCCTTCCGCGCCAAGGCTCCGGCCCTGCTGTTTACGCGGGTCAAGGGCACGCCCTTCCCCATGCTCTCCAATCTTTTTGGCACGCGTGAGCGCCTGCATTTTATTTTTCGGCGCAGCTTGCCTGCGGTGGAGGCTGTGCTGACCGCCAAGGCAGACCCCGCAGCAGCCATGAAACATCCCTTGCAGTCGCTCAAGGCTGTGCCCGGTCTGCTGAACATGCTGCCGAGTGTGAGCCGGGTGCGAGCGGAGCAGGCGGCGGCAGCGGCCCCGGTGCTGGAATGCCAGTGCAAGCTGGCCGACCTGCCCCAGCTTGTCTGCTGGCCCATGGACGGCGGCCCCTTCATTACCCTGCCTCTGGTGTACAGCGAAGACCCCGCCAAGCCAGGCGCGGACGCCTCCAACCTCGGCATGTACCGTGTGCAGCTTGGCGGCAACGAGTACGCGGCGAACGAGGTGGGCCTGCATTATCAGATTCACCGGGGCATAGGAGCACACCACGCCCGTACGCTGGAAATGGGCAAACCCCTGCCCGTGCATGTTTATGTGGGCGGGCCACCCAGCCTCACCGTGGCTGCGGTCATGCCCTTGCCCGAAGGGCTTTCCGAACTGCGCTTTGCCGGATTGCTCGGCGGCAGGCGCACAGAGATGGCCGCAGTGCCGGGTCTGACCCTGCCGGTGCTCGCGCAGGCGGATTTTTGCATCAGCGGGCACGTGCTGCCCCATTGCAAGCCCGAAGGCCCCTTTGGCGATCATGTGGGTTATTACAGCCTCGCGCATGATTTCCCCGTGCTCAAGGTGGATGCCGTCTATCACCGTAAGGGGGCCATCTGGCCCTTTACCGCCGTGGGCCGTCCGCCGCAGGAAGATACGGTCTTTGGCGACTTTATCCACGAACTCACAGGGCCGCTGGTGCCGCAGGTTTTTCAGGGCGTGTGCGACGTGCATGCCGTGGACGCAGCCGGGGTGCATCCGCTGCTGCTGGCCGTGGGCAGCGAACGTTATACGCCCTATGAAGACGAGCGTCGCCCGCGCGAACTGATCACTGCGGGCCTGCATCTGCTCGGGACCACCCAGACGGCCCTGGCAAAGTATGTTTTTCTTGTGGCGCATGAAGACGCGCCGGGCCTCACCGCCCGCGATGTGCCCGCCTTTTTGCGGCATTTGCTGGAGCGGGCTGATTTTTCGCGCGATCTGCACTTCATCACCCGCAGTACCAATGATACGCTGGACTACACGGGCAGCGCGCTTAACGAAGGCTCCAAGCTTGTGTGGGCCTCTGCCGGTAAAAAACGGCGGGAGCTTGGGTGTGAACTTTCCGGCCCTGCCGCAGACCTGCCGCCTCTGCCGGAGGGCTTTGGCCCGGTGCGCGTGTGTGGCCCCGGCCTTGTTGCCATTGGCGGGCCGAGGCATGCCCTTGATCGCAGCCAGCCCGATCCGCAGATGGAAGCGCTTGCGCAGGCTCTGGCCCAGTGGCCGGGGCGCGAGGCCTTCCCGCTTGCGATAGTGGCGGACGATGCGGACTTTTGCGCCGCAAATCTGGATAATTTTTTGTGGGTGGCCTTTACCCGGTCAGACCCGGCCACAGACGTGTATGGCGCTCATGCCGCCACACGGGCCAGGCACTGGTCGTGCGAAGCGCCGCTGGTCATCGACGCACGCCTGAAGCCCTTCCATGCCCCCCCACTGGAAGAGGAACCGGCGGTCATACGTAAGGTGGAAGCCCTGGCAGCGCCGGGCGGCCCCTTACACAACTACTTGTAACCTGGGGGAGGCATCGGCATGAAAATCGCCCTTTTGCAGTGCAATACCGTTACCGGCGACGTGGCCGGAAATCTGGAACGTATCATCAGCACCGCCCGTCAGGCAGGCGCAGCAGGGGCAAACCTGTGCGTTACGCCGGAGCTGGCGCTTTGCGGCGTGGCCCCCGGCCACTACCTCTGCGCTCAGGGTTTTGCGGCGGGTTGCCTCAAGGCTCTGGATATCATGGCCGCCGAACTCAAGGATGGCCCTTCTGTGCTGGTGGGTGCGCCTGTGCCCAGCGTGTACGCCTCGGGCCTGCTTTCCAACGCGGCAGTGTTGGTTGAAAATGGCGGCTGGCAGGTTATTTCGCGCAAGGTGTATCAAAATCAGGGCCAGAACAGCGTGGCCGAATCCACAGACGAGGACGCCCGCTATTTTGACCGTGGCATTTCGTGCGGCATTGTCACCATGGGCGGCTGGCGCATCGGCGTTGTGCTCTGCGAAGATGCCCAGAGCGAAGACGCTTCGTTCTGGAAAACCCGCTACGCCAGCGGTCATAATCCGCTGATGGAACTGGTGCAGCGCGGCGTGGACGCGCTTGTACACATGGCGGCGGCGCCCTTTAGCGTGGGCGCGCAGGAAACGGACGAACACCTGCTTTCGCACGTGGCGGCCCGGCATCATGTGCATATGTTTTCGGTGAACATGGTGGGCGGCAACGACAGCCGCGTGTATAACGGGCAGAGCCTGGTTTTTGATCCCACAGGGCAGCTGCTTGCCCGGGGCAAAGCCTTTGAGGAAGACGTGCTCGTGGTGGACACTGCGCGCGGGCAGGGTGCTGTTAAAACCCCGGAACCGCTGGCCGCCTGCGTTGAAGAAGATTACTGGCGCGCCCTTGTGCTTGGCACACGGGACTTTGTGCGCAAGTGCGGGGTGGAGAAAGGCATCGTAGCCATTTCCGGAGGCATGGATTCCGCTCTGGTGTGCAGTGTGGCGGTGGAGGCTCTTGGCGCGCAAAACGTCACCGGTGTGCTTCTGCCCTCGCCCCACAGCAGCGAGGGTTCGCTGACGGACGCCGCAAAACTGGCGGAAAATCTGGGTATCACCACCGTGACCTTGCCCATTGGCCCGCTTATGGATGCTTTTGCCACCGCGCTCAAGCCCGGCCTTGACCTTTTTGAAGAAAAGCCCGGCGACGTGACCTTTGAAAACGTGCAGGCCCGCATACGCGGCACGCTCATCACCTCGCTGGCCAACAGGGCCAACGCCCTTGTGCTCAATACGGGCAACAAGAGCGAGGGGGCCATGGGCTACTGCACCCTTTACGGCGATTCCGTGGGCGCGCTGGCCGTTATCGGTGACCTGACCAAGACCCAGGTGTATGCTGTTGGCCGCTGGTACAACGCCCATCGTGGGGCGGAGATCATCCCCGATGAAATTTTCACCAAGGCTCCTTCTGCGGAGCTGCGCCCCGGTCAGAAAGATTCGGACAGCCTGTTGCCCTATGAAGATCTGGATCCGATTCTTGAAGATCTTTTGCAGCCTGCGGAGGCGGAATCCGGCCCGCTTTCAGCAGCGCACATGGAAGTGCGCGACAAGCTGTTCAGGGCTGAATTCAAGCGCCGTCAGGAGCCGTTGTCGCTTTACATGAGCCGCATGCCCTTTGGCGGCGGCTGGCAGACGCCGGTTGCCGGGCGTTTCAGCTCGCCCAATAAATAGGCTGTATAAAAAAGAAGTATGGAAAAGGGCTGTGCGGCAAAAGAGTTGCCGCATGGTCCATCCCGAAGTGCGGGGTTTTTCCTTGAAGCCCGCAACGCACTGGGGTAAGAGCAGTGTGTTGCACAACGCTGATCTGAGTGGAGGATATCATGGCGGAAGCACCGGAGAAAAATCTGGCTCTGGACATTGTTCGCATTACCGAGGCTGCGGCCCTTGCATCGGCCCGCTGGCTCGGTCGGGGAGACAAGGAAGCCGGTGACGGCGCCGCCGTTGACGCCATGCGCGTCAGCTTCGCCACCCTCAGTATTGATGGCAAGGTCATTATCGGCGAGGGCGAAAAAGACAATGCCCCCATGCTCTTTAACGGCGAAAAAGTGGGCAAGGGCTGCGGCCCCAGCCTTGACGTGGCCGTTGACCCTGTGGAAGGCACCAATCTGCTGGCTTATGGCCGCCCCAACGCCATCTCGGTTGTGGGTGTTGCGCAGAGCGGCAGCATGTTCAACCCCGGCCCCAGCTATTACATGCAGAAGCTGGTGGTGCCCCGCGAGGCCCGCGATGTGGTTGACCTCGATGCGCCGGTAAAGGTCAATCTGTCCAACGTGGCCAAGGCCATGGGCAAGAGCGTGCAGGACCTTGTGGTCTTTGTGCTCGACAAGCCCCGTCACGAAAAGCTTATTACGGAAATTCGCCAGGCAGGCGCGCGCATTCAGTTGCAAACTGATGGCGACGTGGCCGGCGCGCTCATGGCTGTTGATCCACGTTCCGAGGTTGATATCATGATGGGCACGGGCGGCACCCCCGAGGGCGTGTTGTCTGCCTGCGCCATCAAGGGCATGGGCGGGCAGATTCTGGCCCGTCTGGATCCCCAGTCGTATGTGGAAAAAGAAGCTATCACCGAAGCGGGCATTGACGTGCGCGAGGTGCTCACTGTGCATGATCTGGTGCGCAGCGACGACTGTTTTTTTGCCGCCACGGGTATTTCCGGCGGTGATTTTTTGAGGGGCGTGCGCTACAGTGCCAAGTACGCCGTTACCCACTCGCTGGTTTTGCGCGGCAAAACCGGCACCCTGCGATATGTGGAGTCTTACCATAATATGGACAGACTCTCGAAATTTAGCGCGGTTCGGTATTGAATGAATAAAATTTCATCTCTCTGCGGTGTTTTTGCGGCATTGGTGCTGGCCCTGCCGCTGGTGATTGTTGCCCCCGGCATGGCCGGGGCCGCACAGGCTCCTGCTGCCAAGAAAAAGGTGGAGCAGCCTGCCCCAAGTTCCAGCGCAAGCGTTAACGTGTATGAAAAACAGCCCCCGGTGACAGACAAGGAACTGCTGGACTTTCTTGAACTTCTGCCGCAGTTCCGGGCCTGGGCCAAGGGCAATAATGAAGAAGCCCACCCCATCATGCGCAACAACAAGGCGGATTTTCTCTATTCGCCCAATGCTGCGGCCTGGGTGCAGGCGCATAACTGGAACCCGGTGCGCTTTTTTTGCGTCATGGGCCGCATGGCAGCCGCTCTTTCCATTGTGGAAGAAGGCAACGACATGAGCGGCGCGCGCTCCAAAGATATGCCCGAAGTTTCAGAAGGCGAGCTTGCCCTTGCGCGGCGTCACCTTGGCACCATGCTCAAAGCTGGTGGAGATGTGCCGCCCATAAACAAATAGGGCTACTTTGCAGAGGCCCGCAGTGCGGGCGCAGACAAATGATCGATGAAAGGCTCCGGTTGATTCCGGGGCCTTTTTTATTTGCGGGTAGTTGGTCAGCAACGCTCCTTGTCTGCAAACGGAGGTAAAGCGGCTAAGCTGAGACGTTCTTATACAGGGGTAGCCGCAGGTGCATGCCCTCCCACTGGGGAACGTTCTGACCTGACATATGGCGAAAAAAGGCCCCTCGTGGGAGGGGCCTTGGTATTGTGAGCGCAATCTGCGCCGAGCTGATCTGTGTTTCTCTGGCTAGTTAGCAGGAGCCTTGGGCGCTTCCTTGGGTTGCTCAGGTTGCGGCGCAGGGGTTTGTTCCGCTGGCGTAGCGGGGGCGGACTCTTTGACCACTTCCTTGGCGAGTTCCTTGGCTGCCTCGGCAGGCGTCGGCGCAGGCGCTGTTGCTGGGGCTTCAGTCGGAGCAGCCGGAACCGTAGGTGCCATTGTTTGGGGAGCAGACGCTTCCGCAGGCTGCGCGGCGGCAGGGGCAGCCGCAGGTTCCTGCACAGGCGCGGGTTTTTCAGCCGGAGCGGCAGGCGCGGATTCAGGCGCGATTGCCGGGGTGGCGGGTTCAAGTTTGGGGGCCTCGGCAGGTGCTGCTGCGGGAGCTTCTGGCGCAGGAGCCAGGATGGTGCTCAGGCTCTTTACCTGCGCTTCAGGAGTTTTTTCCAGTTGCGGCATGAGCATGAGCGATGCGGGCTGGGCCAGAACAACAACAATGATTGCGCACATCACGAGCGAACCGCTGGTGCCGCCGTGTGCGCCACGGCGCACCAGACGGGCAAGCAGTACCGCAGCCACAATGCCTATGCCGCCGAGCACGGGCAGGGCCTTGAGGCCAAGCACGGCGGTGCGCTGGCTTTCGGTAAGCGTAAAGTGGAAGAACTTGCCAAGCCAGTCAAGCGTGTAGCCAAAACCTGCGGCCACCAGGGCCATGCTGGCGTGCAGCAGGCACAGGGCCGCGATGATGTAGAACAGTTTGGCTCCGGCAGCAGGCAGGCGCAGCAGAGCCTTGCCCAGCAGGAGGGCGGCGAGGCAGGCCGTGCACACGGCAGCGCCTACCATGTCGGCAGCAAAAATGCTCAGCAGGCAGGCGAATACAAGGGCTACCCACAAAAAGGCCATTCCGGCCTTTTCCTTGCGGGAGGCGGCCAGATCAGCAGGGGCGGTGCGCAGCACACGCGCCCAGGAAACACCGCAGATGACGGCCAGCCAGGGCAGCAGGCCCAGAGCCGCAAAGGCCAGAGGCTTCCACCATGTGGCCTTGGTGATGGGCCAGGTCACAAGCTGGGTGCCAAGGTTTTTGAGGTATCCCTCCGGCTGATGCCAGAGCATGACAACAGCAAGCCAGCAACCGACCATGCCCAGCATGAGTACAAAACCCACGAGGCCGTCCGCCTTTTGGGCGCGGCGGAATCCGCAACGCCAGAGCAGAAAGGCCAGGCTGGCAAGCACTGGTAGCAACAGGTTAAAAAGGCCGCCCGTCAGGCCAGCCAAAGCCGCCAATGCAAAACCCAGAGGCAGGGTGAAGGTCGTGCCCGGCTGTTGCCAGCCGTGGCAAAGGCAGGCGAGGGAAAGCAGGGTCACGGCTGCGGCCAAAGCTTCCGGCCCGGTAAAGGTGGAGAGCGGCGCAAAGATGGGCGCGCAGAGCAGCAGCATGCCGCCAGCCAGCGCGGCCCGGCGGTCAAGCCCTGCAACGCGGCCAAGAACCCACACAGCCACAAGGCAGATCAGGGTTCCGGTCATCGCGGCCAGGGGAAAGAGCAGATGGGCAAACTGCGGCGCGGCCTTGGTGAGCAGGGCTTCAATGCCGCGCAAAAACCAGAAAAATACGGGCCATTGCGAAAGACCGTCGCCCGCCGGGGCAAGCCACATGCCGCTTTGCGCGGTTTGGGTAAAGGCCAGAATGCCTGCGGCCTCGCGCGGGCAGTACAGGCTGTGTCCCATAAGGGCGGGCCAGGCCTGGGCCAGCATGATGAGCAAGAGGGCAAGCGGCCCAACAACGCTGGCTGCGTCAAAAATATTGTCGGCAAAACCGGGAGCGGCTGACTGAGGAGCAGATTCTGCCGGTTTTGCGGAGGCAGCGGGTTTGCCTTCCTTGCCGGAGTTGCCGAACATCCCCCTGAATCCCTTGGCCGAGATCGTCACCGGGCGGGAAGCCTTGGGGGCTGCGCCTTCGGCCTGAGGTGCGGCGGCTGCGGCGCTCGCAGCGGCCTGGGCCGTGCCCGCTGGTTCGGAAGCCGGTGCAGCTGGCTGGGAAACTGCCTTGGCAGCTTGCGTTTCGGACTGGGCGTGTGCCCCTTCCGCGCTGGTCTGCTGGCCCCCAGACTGACAGGCAGCCTGGTCTTCGGGATTCTGGGCGCTGTTCTGGGTCATGGCATCGCTCCTTCATGCGTTTTCGGCTCGCCAAGCAGGATATGTCGGGCCTGGCGGGCATCGAGGTCAATTTCTACGGCGCGCCCCGTGGGCAGGTTCTGGCCGTTCAGCACATCACGCGCAGGGCCTTGCGCGCCAGCGGGCAGAGGGCAGGCAAGGTGTTGTTTACGGTCTGAAAAATTAGCCGCCAGCAGCCAGTAGTCGCCGCCCGGCAAGGAGCTCAGGGTCGCCACGCAGCCTGCGGGGCCGTTCACCACCTGCACGAGGCGGCCAGAGGCAAGCCCGGTGGCGCGTCTGGCCTGCAACAGGCGGGCAATCTGCCTGGCAAAACTTGTTTCCCGGCTCCACTGCATGTCCAGCGGGCCAAAGGCCAATGTGGCGGGGCTTTGCCCGCCGGGCAGGTTTGTGGCGCCCCACAGGGGCACGCTGCCAGCGCTGGACGCGCCCTTGCCCGAACCCTGCGGCAGCCCCATTGCGCCCGTAATATCCTGCGGGCTTAAAAATGTCAGACCCGGCAAACCAATGCGCCAGCCCAACAGGAGCAGGCAGGCGGATTCCATGGCCTGCGCGTGGTCAGGGCGCACGGCGCTTGCAGCGTCAAGCCCAAGGGCACGAGCGGCAAGTTCCGCCTGGGTGACGGGCAGGCCCGAGGCCTCTGGCGCGCCCTTGGCAAGGGACTGCGCGCGGCGCACGAGGGCCTGACCGTCCGGCAGATCCAGCAGGGGACGCCAGTCAATATATTGTCTGTCCCGCAGTCCACGTGCAAGGCGGCTGTGGTCAACGCCCGCCGCAAGCGAGGCCTTGAGCAGTGCGCCCAGGGGCGCGGCATCGCCGCTCAGCAGGGCATATGCGGCGGCAGCGGGGGTAATGCTGTCGCGGCTGAAATCTACGGCTGTGGCAAGCACCGCTTTGGTCAGCGAAGGTGGCAGCACATCGTCCTGCACGGCCCACCCGCCGTAGCGGTGCACCTCGCCCGCCAGGGATTCCAAAGCTTCAAGGCCCGGAACCAGAGCCGAAGGGTCTGTTCTGCCCCCGCTCTGGCCGTCCACCTGCGCGTCAAGCCCCATGAGGGCCTCCAGTCTGATGCCCGCGAGGGTTTGCTGCTGCAAACCCGTGTGCTGGATAACGGCGGCGGAAAACACCCGTCTGGCCTGCCCGGATGGGTCCTGCCACAGCAGCACGGGCCGCAGGGCATTGCCGCTGTAGCGGTAGACCCAGCGCCGCACCTGACCATCCGCGCCGCGCACTTCGCCGGTGACGGCCCATCCGCCGGGGGTTGCCCAGTCAAGAGTGTCGCGCCGTAACTGATCAGGAACGACTCCACGTTTACGCAATTCCGCCACAGCGTTCTGGCGCAAGGGCAGGCAGTCCCATTCGCCAGCGGTGGCTGGCAAAATATCCCAGTCTTTCTGCGGCACAGACATCATGGCATACAGGCCGTCAAAGCGCGAGGCCCGGCGAGCTTGAAGAATAAAATCCGGCCCCAGTCCTGTGGCGGCGGGGGGCAGTTCGCCGCCCATCTGCATCTGCGTCTGATCAAGCTTTGCAGTCAGCCGCGAAAAATCCTCGCCAGTGCCCAGCGAAGGGTCTGGCCGCAGGGCGGTGACGTTGTCGCCCGCCTCTGATGCGGCGTCAGGCAGTGCGGAAGCCGCATGGGCACTCCAGATGTCGCCCTTTTCGCCCAAGGGAGCCAGGAAAAGCCCGCCAAAGCCCGCTTGCGCCCAAAAAGCGTCCACGCCGGGTTGGGCCAGCGCCCGCAGTGCTGGTTGCCCCGCACCAAGGCTGTGCGGGTTCACGTCAAACCAGTTGGGCGCGGCGGTAAGCAGCAGGGGCACACGCCGTGCCGAGGCGCTGTTGCGCCAGATAAGATCAGTGCCGGAAACCTGCCCTGTCAGTTCCTGGGTGGAGCCGAGCATGGACTGGCGCTCAAGCCATTGCAGATACCCCGGATCCGCGCGCGGCAGCAGAGATGCGTTCCCTGTAGGCTGCTCGCGGCGCAGGGACGTTGCCGTCCCGCTGTGCTTTGTGCAGGCCGCAAGGCACAGGCCGACCACAAGAGCCGCCGCAAGCACGGCCAGCAGGGGCAGCCGGGCCGCAAGCCCGGCGGTCAGCGGTACGGGCCGCCGCAGATTCTTTCGCAATGGTTGGGTACGCATGGTTGCGACCGTCAGGCCTTTGCCGCGGTTTCCTCGGCCTTGGCTGTGTTCCACAGCTCGTCCTTTTCATCAAGGGTCAGGGCCGAAAAATCAATGTTCTGCTCGCGGGCGATTTCTTCCATGCGGGCAAAACGGTTGAGGAATCGGCGGTTGGCGTAGTCCAGCGCTTCGCTGGCCTTGATGCCCTTGCGGCGGCCAAGCTCTGCAATGCTGAACAGCAAATCGCCCAGTTCGTGCTTCTGGGCATCCTGATCGCCGCCAGCGGAGGCGTCCAGCCATTCCAGCCATTCGGCTTCCACCTGCTGTTCCACCTCTTCATCTTCCTGCCAGGTAAAGCCCACGCGGGCCGCTTTGGAATTGATGCGGTAGGCCTTGGCAAGCGGGGGCAGACTCTCGGGCAGGCTGTCAAACAGACCCTTGGGCTTGCCGTCTTCATCTGCATGCTCGGCGCGCTTGATTTTTTCCCAAGCTTTGAGCTGTTCTTCAAGACTGTCAAAAACCGTATTGCTGAACACGTGGGGGTGGCGGCGGATCATCTTGGCCCTGTTGTTATTGAGGGCATCGTCAAGGTTGAACTGCCCCTGCTTTTCGTACAGGCGCGCCACAAAAAGCAGTAAAAAGGCCACATCGCCCAGTTCTTCGCGGATGTCGGCCACATTGCCGGAGCGGATGGCGCTCACAAGTTCGTGACTTTCTTCAATGACGTACTCGGCAAGGCTTTCGGGGGTCTGTTCCTTGTCCCAGGGGCAGCCATCGGGAGCGGTGAGCTTGTCTATGATGAGCTGCAATTCTTCGAGGGCGGTCTTTTCCATGATGGCGTATTTCCTTGATAATTCTGGCAGTTAAATGCCCAGGCGGGCGGTGAGGTCAGGCGGCAGCCAGCCGTGTACCTGGGTCATGAGCGCGTTGAAGTAGGGCAGTGCGCGCGAATGCTGCATAAAGGGCGCGCCTGCGAAAAATTTTTGCAGAAACAGCAGGGCCAGCGAGCAGAGCAGGACGCCCTTGGCAAGACCAAGCATGCCGCCAGCCAGTTTGTCTGCCCATGACACAAAGGAGAAGGAAAGTATTTTTTGCAGGATGCGCGCAATGATGGCCACCGAAATGATGACCCCCAGAAAGATGAGCACGTATGCCGCAATGATGCGCCATGAGGGATCAGTGATGAGCGTAAGGCGCGGCGCAAGCAGCGGGTGGTAATGGTGCGCGGCCCAGAAGCCGCCCAGCAGCGAAATAAGCCCGGCAACTTCGCCCACAAAACCGTGGATAAAGCCCCGCGTGCCAAAAAATACCAGTATAAGCACTATGATAAGGTCGAAAATATCCTGCCCCATGCGTTCTCCGTTGCGGCTGTATTGCCCGCATGGCGGGCCGTTGCCGGGAAGGCTTTCGCGCCGAGGCCTTTGACCTGCGGCGGGGCAGAGCATAGCAGATGCTGGCCTGCGGCACAACGTGCCTCGGGGGCAGATTGGCCGCAAGCTGTTGGTGTAGTTGCGGTATGGAACATGGATGACCGGGAGGCTGCACGCAGGGGGGCGCAGTATCTGCGAGGCGGCGGAGCGTCAAACAGGGCAGGCAAGCTGTTGCGGCAGACGGGGCAGCAGTTGGGTGATACTGCTGTGGCTGCGCAGGGCCAGGACCACGCCGGGGTCCGGCTCTGCAAAAATATGGGGGTAGTCCACCTCGCCGCACTGCGGATGCACGGTAAAGGCCAGTTGCTCCGGGCCGTTTGGCAAGAACTGCGCGTCAACGCCGGGTTTGTTGCCCCGCGCGTCCAACCTCCGCCAGACCTGCCGTTCGCTGATCCATACGGCATTGAGGCCGTGCAGCACCCGGTGGGGATCGTGCCCGTCTTCAAATTCCAGCAACTGGTAGCAGAATCCTGCGGCGATGCTGTTGGCGCGCAGCAATGCCGCCAGAAGATGCGCCTTGGCATAACACAGGCCCTGCCCCACATGCAGAACTTCCGATGCGCTGCATGTAACAGCAGTGCCGCCGCAATCCACCGAGTGCGCAATGCTATCGCGCACAAATACAAAAGTTTTTTCAATGAGTTCCATTTCAGATGCGCAGTCTGCGGCAAGGCTGGCGGCCTTGCGCTGCACTGGTGCAGAGCGGAAATCAATGATTTCCGACTCGCTCATGCAGGCTTGCGGTGCGGGGGACTGTTGGTGCATCATCGCCAAACCCTATCACAGGGGAGTGCGGGGTGCAAAAGGACCAAAGCGTTCAGCCCCGCAGCGCATTGTCCTTTGTGCGCAGAACACAACCGTGCAGCATCACAGGGCGGAATAACAGGCCGGGCAGGAGGCATGATGGATACATTGCGGGGCCGTGTGGCGGGCGTGGTGCTGGCGGGGGGGCTTTCTTCACGCATGGGGCGCGACAAGGCGCTGCTGCGGGTCTACGGCTCGGACAATCCTGATCTGCTGGCCCGTACGCACACGCTGCTTGTCTCCTTGCTGCCGCAGTGCTGGGTGTCGTGCAGGCCGGGCCTTCCCCGAGCCGGGTATGGGTGCATTTTTGATGAAAAAAACGATTGCGGCCCCGTAGCGGGGGTGGTCGCGGCCCTGCGCACGGCGCTGGCGCAGGGATTTTCTGCCGTGCTGGTACTTTCCTGCGACATGCCCTTTATGGATGCGCCCACCTTGCGCAAATTGCTTGCCGCCCGCGATGCGGCCCCGGCAGATACCCTTGCCACGCTCTATATAGATGCGGTTAGCGGCAGACCCGAGGCTCTTTCCGCCGTATACGAAACAGCGGCGCTGCCCTGGTTTGAAGATTCGCTTGCCTTTCACGGCGGCAGGCTCAACAGGGTCGTGCCACTTGAACGGCAGTGCCGTTTGCCCTATGGCCCGGAAGAAGCCCGTCCGTTTTTCAATTTGAACCACCCCGATGACCTGCAAAGGGCGCTGGATATTCTGGACGCTTCCCATTAGTCTCTCTCTACCAGTTCACGGTCATCTAAGTAATCGTGATTATCCGGCGGAAGCTGATCTGCCGCCAACCAATATTTGCTACCCGGCGCGGCTGCGCGTCTGCCCGGGCGAGCGGAGAAAACGCGCGTGAAAACACTGCCGCAGCATATGGCTTTGGTCAGCCCGCTGCGGTGATTTGGAGCAAACATGGATATTGGGGCTTATACGTTTAAGGAATTTCATCGCCTTGCAGAGAATTTTCACGGCTATGCCGCACCGGGCCTGCTTGTGGGCGGCTATATGGTGGAGCTTGCCAAGCGTCATCTGCCAGAGGGCACACTGTTTGAGGCCGTGGTCGAATCGGGCAAGTGCCTGCCTGACGCGGTGCAGTTGCTCACCCTGTGCAGTATCGGCAACAACTGGATGAAGATTCACAATCTTGGCCGCTACGCGGTGTCGCTGTTTGACAAGCACACTGGCGAGGGCGTGCGCGTGAGCCTGGATCCTGTAAAAATGGCTGCCTATCCCGAACTCAAGGCATGGTTCTTTAAGGAAAAGGCAAAAAAAGATCAGGATATCGCCCTGCTGGAATCAGAAATTGAAGCCGCGGGCGACAGCATCTGCAAGGTGGAGCCCATCACGGTCAAGCGGCGGTTTATGGGCCACAAGCACATGACGCGCATTTTATGCTGCCCCGTGTGCGGCGAGGCCTATCCGGTGGAAGACGGCCCCGTGTGTCGTGGCTGTCAGGGCGAGGCCCCCTATGTGCTGGCGCGGCGCGAGCTTAAGGAAGACTGTCAGGCTCTTGCCGCAGAGCGCCACAAGGCCGCAACGGGCGTTCGTGTTGTGCCTGTGGAAGAAGCCGTGGGCAAAACCGTGGCCCACGACATGACCCGCATTGATCCCGGCCAGTTCAAGGGGCCGGAATTCAAGGCAGGGCAGCGCATTTCTGTGGGCGATATCTGCCGCTTGCAGCAGATGGGCCGCTTCCATGTGGCCATTACAGATGATGATGCCCCAGCCAGCGCGCAGGTATCCCCTGATGATCCCCGTGCCTTGGTGCATGAAAACGAAGTTGCGGAAATTTTTGCGCGCCGCATGGCTGGCGAAGGCATTACCTACGAACTGCCGCCCCATGAAGGCAAAATTGACTTCAAGGCTGCCTGTAACGGACTTTTCTGCGTGGATGTGGAGCGCATGACGCGGTTCAATCTGGTGCCCGAGGTCATGGTGGCCTCGCGTCAGGATGGAACCCTGGTCAAGCAGGGCGGCCCGCTTTGCGGCACCCGCGCCATCCCGCTCCACATTACGCGCGAGCGGCTTGGCCAGGCGCTGGAAGCGCTGGAAGGCGGGCCTCTGTTCCGTGTGTTGCCCCTGCGCAAGGCCCGCGTGGGCATTCTTGTGACCGGAACCGAAGTTTTTCAGGGGATTATTGAAGACAAGTTCATCCCTGTCATCACCGCCAAGGTCAGCATGCTGGACTGTACCGTGGTGCGTACCGACATTGTGCCGGACGACAAAGCCATGATGCAGGCCTCCGTGGCCGCCATGCGCGAGGCCGGGGCCGATCTGCTGATCACCACGGGCGGGCTTTCGGTTGACCCGGACGATGTGACCCGCCAGGCTCTTGTGGAAGCTGGTCTGACAGACGTGCTGCACGGCGTGCCCATCCTCCCCGGCACCATGAGCCTCATGGGCCGCATCCCTGGCCCGCAGGGTGATATGCAGGTGCTGGGCGTGCCCGCCTGTGCCCTGTATTTTAAAACAACCTTCCTTGATCTGGTATTGCCGCGCATGCTGGCAGGCCGTGGCCTGACCCGCGCCGAGGCTGCCCGCATGGGCGAGGGCGGTTACTGCCTGGCATGCCACACCTGCACCTATCCCAAGTGTTGGTTCGGTAAATAATTTGCATCTTGTGCAAAGGCGGACACGCCTTTTTGCGGAGGCTCCGAGATTTTTTTCGGGGCCTCCTTTTTTTGTCGCCCTCAGCTGCACATGCGGAGAGTGGAGCCATGACAAGTTTGTTGACGTAGCTGAAAATGGCGGATATTCAATAGACCGACCGTCGGTCTATTGATGAAGAGAGGGAGCATATGCGCATCATTAAAGAACATGGCGAGCGCAGAACTGAAATCATTGACGCTGCCGAAAACCTGTTTGCAGCAAAGGGCTACGCCAGCACTGCCATCAGCGATATTCTTGAAGCCCTGAATATCGCCAAGGGCACGTTTTATCATTACTTTGCCTCAAAAGAGGCGCTTATGGACGCCGTTATTGAGCGGTACATTGATGCGGAAATGGCTGTGGCGCAGGCTATTGCGGACGAGCCGCAAATATCGGCTCACGAAAAAATGTTTCGCATTCTCACAGATGCGGGGCGAGACAACGAGCGCGGTGACCGCCTGGAAAAAGAAGCCTGTGCCGTGGGCAATGCGGATATGCACCAGCGCACCATGGCATCCATTGTCCTGCGGCTTTCGCCAATTCTGGAGGGTGTTGTCCGGCAGGGAATGCGCGAGGGTACGTTCAAAACTGCGTATCCTAAGGAATGCATGGAGATTTTGCTTGCCGCGTCAGAATTTATTCTGCACGGGTCGGCATTTGCGTGGAGTAGCGCCGAGCGCCTGCAAAAGGCCAGGGCTCTTGCCTGGATAGCGGAAAAATCCCTAGGCGTGGAAGAAGGCCGGTTCAGCTATCTTTATAAACGATATGGAGGGGATGGAGCCTGCTGTGATCAATGCTGAAACATGGATGGCAGACCTCTTGCCGCAATTGCAGCAAACCTTTGGCGCGCGCCTGCAATACCTTGGGCTGCAGGGCAGCTACCGCCGGGGCGAGGCCACTGAAGCCAGCGATATTGATGTGGTTGTGCTGCTGGATGTTGTTGCCCTGGATGATCTTGATGTTTACCGGGCCATTGTCCGCGCCATGCCGGAGGGGCAAAAAGCCTGCGGTTTTATTGGCGGTACTGGGGATTTATTCCATTGGCCGCGTCATGAGCTTTTTGCATTCCAGAAGGACACAGAAGACTGGTTTGGCAAGCTGGAGGATTTCCTCCCCACTATTACGGATAAAGACGCTGCGGACAGCGCAAAAATCGGTGCAGCCGGGCTTGTTCACCTTCTTACGCACACGTATCTGTATGCGGATGCCGAGACCAGACCCCTTGTTTTGAAAGATGCCTATAAAGCAGCTTTTTTTGTCATGCTGGTGCGGCGCTACCTGGCCTCCGGCGTGTTCTGCCGCAGCAAAAAAGAACTGCTGACGAGTCTTGACGGCACGGAGAGAGATATCATTGCGGCTGGGCTTGACCTCCCCCTCTGGCTTGCCGCTCACAGCGAAAGGCAAGGTTATGACCTGCTGCTCCGCTGGTGCAAAGATATTTTGCATGGGGGCAGCCCTGACGCGTCAGCCTGAATGGGGCGTATTTTTCATGATGGCTTTTTGTAATCCACCCGCTGATGCAGGTGTTTTTTTATGTAATAGGCTATCTGGCAACTGGAGAAGACGTAATTTTTTAAGAAAAAAGTATAATTATTTCAGCAATAGTTTGAAGGATAATACCAGTCAATTTATGCTGTTTGTGTGTACAATTCTATCAATTATAGTGTTCCATCACACTGAAATGGCATGCAAAATTCTGCTATTGGGAAAATGGTCACAAACAGGGTCGGTTCCCTTTAAAAAAATGTAAGTATCTTGCGATATCACGTTTTTTCAACTATGGTGAAAACAAATCTCCATCTTGTTAATTGACGCAGTTCAGAGGCGTCTTGTTCAACGCAGGAGTTCTGACCTTGCGTTGCGTGATTGGCCTAAAAAAGGAGTGTCATCATGAAAAGCACCCGGAGGAGCTTCCTCAAGGGCGTCGGTGCAGGGGTTCTCTGCCTCACATTGGGGCAGTTGGGCTTCGACCTGGGCGAGGCCCAGGCTTACGCCGTAAAACTCAAGATAGAAGGCGCCAAGGAAGTCATCAGTGTCTGCCCCTTCTGTTCGGTCTGCTGTCAGGTCATCGCCTATGTGCGCGACGGCAAGCTCGTTTCCACAGAGGGCGACCCGGACTTTCCCGTCAACGAAGGCGCGCTCTGCGCCAAGGGCGCGGCGCTCTTCAGTATGTACACCAATGATCACCGCCTGAAAAAGCCGCTTTACCGCGCGCCCAACAGCGATCACTGGGTGGAAAAAGACTGGGACTGGACTCTGGCCCAGATTGCCCGCCGGGTTAAAGACACCCGCGACAAAGATTTTATTCTCAAGAATGCCAAGGGGCAGACGGTTAACCGGCTTGATTCCATCTTCTGGATGGGAACCTCGCACGCCTCCAACGAAGAATGCGCAGTCATTCATCAAGCAATACGCGGCCTGGGTGTTGTCCATATGGACCACCAGGCACGGGTCTGACACAGCCCCACTGTTGCGGCTCTGGCAGAGTCGTTCGGACGCGGTGCTATGACGAACCACTGGATCGATATCAAGAATAGCGATGCAGTGCTTATTATCGGCAGCAATGCCGCTGAACATCATCCTGTCGCCTTTAAGTGGGTCATGCGGGCCAAGGACAACGGGGCCGTGCTTATGCACGTTGACCCCAAGTTCTCGCGCACGTCCGCCCGTTGCGACTTCCACGTGCCTTTGCGCTCGGGTACGGATATTCCCTTCCTGGGCGGCATGGTCAACTACATTCTGGAAAACAAGCTGTACTTCAAGGAATACGTTGAAAAGTACACCCACGCCGCCTTTGTGGTGGGCAAGGATTACGCTTTTAACGACGGCCTGTTCAGCGGCTATGATCCGGTCACGCGCACATACGACAAAAAGACATGGGCGCTGGAAATGGGGCCTGACGGCAAGCCTGTGGTCGATCCCACCTTCCAGAACGAGCGCTGTGTCATCAACATGATGCGCCAGCACTATTCCCGCTACACGCTCAAGAATGTTTCTGATATTACGGGCGTTTCGCAGGAAAATCTGCTCAAGGTCTACAAGGCCTTCTGCGCCACTGGCGGCCCCGACAAGGCTGGCACCATCATGTACGCTCTGGGCTGGACACAGCACACCGTGGGCGTTCAGAACATCCGCCTCTCATCGCTGATCCAGCTCCTGCTGGGTAATATCGGCGTGGCTGGCGGTGGCATCAACGCCCTGCGCGGCGAGCCTAATGTACAGGGTTCCACTGACCATGCCCTGTTGTACAACAACCTGCCCGGCTACCACGGCACCCCTCGCGCCCCGTGGCAGACCCTGGCCGACTACAACAAGGCCAACACCCCTGTCACCAAGCTGCCCAACAGCGCCAACTGGTGGGGCAACAGGCCCAAGTATATCGCCAGCTTGCTCAAAGGCTGGTTTGGCGATGAAGCCACACCTGAAAACGACTTCTGCTATGACCTGCTGGCCAAGCTGGAGCCGGGTGAAGACTGCTCGTACATGTATGCCATGGATAGACTCTATCAGGGCAAAATGCGCGGTGGTTTCATCTTTGGCGTGAACCCCATGAACAGCTTCCCCAATACCAACAAGATGCGCGCCGCTCTGGACAAGCTGGACTGGCTCGTGTGCTCGGAACTGCACAATTCGGAAACCACGGACAACTGGAAGCGCCCCGGTGTGGACCCCAAGGCCTGCAAGACCGAAGTATTCCTGCTGCCTTCGGCTCACCGTATTGAAAAGGAAGGCACAATCAGCAACAGCGGTCGCTGGTTGCAGTGGTTCGATCAGGGCGTCAAGCCCGGCGGCGAAGCCCGCAACTTTGCGGACATCGTTGTGCCCCTGTTCAACCAGATCCGCGAGCTGTACAAGACCGAAGGCGGTGTGCTGCCCGAGCCCATCCTCAAGATGCACTGGACAGACAAGTATGACGCTGCCGAGTGGGCGCGCCGCATCAACGGTTTCTTCTGGGCTGATACCAAGGTGGGCGACAAGCAGTACAAGCGTGGTCAGCTCGTGCCTGCCTTCGCAGCGCTGAAGGACGACGGTACGACCTCGTCACTCAACTGGATATACACAGGCAGCTGGACGGAAGAAGAAGGCAACAAGTCCAAACGCCGTAATACCAGCCAGACCCCCATGCAGGCCAACATCGGCCTGTTCCCCAACTGGTCGTGGTGCTGGCCGGTGAACCGCCGCATTCTGTATAACCGCGCCTCTGTGGATGTGAACGGCAAGCCGTTCAATCCCAAGAAGGCCGTTATTGAATGGGACGGCACCAAGTGGCTGGGCGACGTGCCCGACGGCCCCTGGCCGCCCATGGCCAATGAAGGCGGCAAGCTGCCCTTCATCATGGTGAAGGACGGGCATTCCCAGTTCTTCGCCGCTGGCCCCGCCGACGGCCCCTTCCCCGAACACTACGAACCTGCGGAAACGCCTCTGGCCAGCCATCCGTTCTCCAGGCAGTTGAGCAGCCCGGTGTACAAGTTCCATACCTCTGATATGGACAAGATCGCCGCACCCGCTGACCCCAACTACCCCTATGTGCTGACCACTTACAGCCTCACCGAACACTGGTGCGGCGGCGGCGAAACGCGCAATGTGCCCAACCTGCTCGAAACCGAGCCGCAGCTCTATGTGGAAATGAGCCCAGAGCTGGCCAAGGAAAAGGGCATCAAGAACGGCGACGGCGTCCTTCTTGAAAGCATTCGCGGTACCTGCGAGGCCATCGCCATGGTGACGGTGCGCATTCGTCCCTTTACGGTTATGGGCAGAACGATCCACCTTGTGGGTATGCCCTTTGCCTTTGGCTGGACAACGCCCAAATGCGGCGACTCCACCAACAGGCTGACCGTTGGTGCGTATGACCCCAACACCACCATTCCTGAATCCAAGGCCTGCTGCGTCAATCTGCGTAAGGCCGACAAGCTGACCGAAATAGGCTAACGAGCCGGGCGCGCTCCTTGA